>CAMTVZ010000213.1:0-14560 GCA_947085285.1 uncultured Ignavibacteriota bacterium | reverse complement strand
GCTAGTGACTGGAGTTCAGACGTGTGCTCTTCCGATCTTGTTCTTTTACCAAATCGATACCTGTAATCATCTCAGTTACAGGATGCTCCACCTGGAGTCGAGTATTCATTTCCAAAAAATAATAATTCCGATGTTTATCCACTAAAAACTCGATTGTACCTGCATTAACGTATCCGGAACTTAAAGCCGCCTTAACTGCCGACTCACCCATCTTTTTTCGCATCTCAGATGTAATAATAACTGACGGAGACTCTTCGATGATTTTTTGATGGCGACGCTGAATAGAGCATTCGCGTTCTCCTAAGTGAATGGCGTTACCATATTGATCAGCAAGAATTTGGAATTCGATATGTCGAGGATTTTCTAAGTATTTCTCAACGTAAACACGATTATCACCGAACGCTGATTGAGCTTCTGATTGTGCGCTTCGAAATGCTGATGCAAGCTCGTCGTGTCCATTCACTATTCGCATTCCTTTACCACCACCGCCGCCAGCGGCTTTTAATAAAATAGGGAACCCAAATTTTTCGGCAAAAGCAGATGCTTCCGATATTTCGAGTATAGGTCCATCGGTGCCTGGAACTATCGGAACTCCCGCCGAACTTACAAGTGAACGAGCTGCTGTTTTATCCCCCATCTTTCTAATCGCTGAGGCTGGAGGTCCTACAAATATCAGTCCGGCCTTTTGCACCATCTCCGAAAATTCAGCATTTTCTGATAAAAACCCATATCCTGGATGAATAGCATCCGATTTAGACTTTAAGGCAACATCTATAATTTTTTCTTTTTGCAAATACGTTTCGGTTGCAGTTGCTTTGCCTAAAAGGTAAGCCTCGTCGGCAAGTCGAACGTGTGGCATAAGTCGATCGACTTCGGAATAGACTGCTACAGTTAAAATACCCATTTCTTTTGCAGAGCGTAAAATTCGTACAGCTATCTCGCCCCTATTTGCAATTAATAATTTTTTAATTTGTTTTTTCATTTAAGCTCCGCAACTGTAACTCCGTAACCACCTTCGTTCCATTCACCTAAACGAAAAGATTTTACATGAGTATTGTTTTTAAGATATTCAGAAACTTTTTTTTGAAGTGCTCCAGTTCCCTTTCCGTGAATGATATCAAGTCGATGTAGTCCATATAGAATGGCGTTATCAATAAATTTATCCAATAGTAATATTGCTTCTTCGCCGGTTGTTCCACGTAAATCGATTTCGCTTGGTGGCCTTTCTGTTGTTATATCTAAATTTGTAGCTTGATGAGAAGACCGAGGAGTTGATTTAACTTTAACTAAACTTGTATTAAGTACTTTAATTTTGAACTGTCCGAATAAAACGTTAAAGTGTTTCTTTCCGACACATTCGATAATTTCACCGACTTCGTTGCTATCTTTGAGTTTAACTTTATCGCCAATGTTAAATGATTCAACAGGTTGGTGTTCTTCTTCATTTTCAAACTCCTGAGTTAAATGGAGATGTGCAGATTTTAGCTCTTCAATTGTTGATTGAGCCTGTTTTATTACCATTTTGCTAGCACCCTCTTCGCGTATTTGTTGAATAGTTTTTTCAATTTGTTTGTTAGCAGAATCAATTATCGATTTTGCTTCTTCCACTGCTTTGGCTTTAATTTGTTTTATCTCCTTCTGTAAGGTTTTACTTTTTGTTGTGTATTCAGAAATTAATTTTTCTAAACTGATTCTTTCTTCTCGAATAAGTTTGATTTCGTCGTTTAAGATTTGTTGTTTAGTTTCAATTTCGGCTAACAAATTTTCGAGACTATGAGTAGCTTCGCCACGGTAGTAGATAGAACGCGTTATTAAAGCCTCAGGTAAACCCATACGCTTTGCCATTTCCAGAGCATAACTGCTTCCGGGAATTCCCGAAATAAATCGATACGTGGGTTTCAATGTAATATGATCGAATTCCATCGCACCGTTTTCTATCCCTTCAGTTTCATGTGCAAAAGCTTTTAGAGTACCGTGATGAGTTGTAACGAGTGTGTGAGTTTTTCGTTTTGTGAGGTCTTCTAAAATTGCTTCGGCAAGAGCGCTACCTTCAGTTGGATCGGTGCCGGCACCAATTTCATCTATCAAAACCAAACAGGATGCTTCAGCTTCCTTCAAAATTATATTTATATTTGCCAAATGTGAGCTAAATGTGCTAAGGTCGTTCTCGATAGACTGCTCATCACCGATGTCCACGAAAATTTTATTATACACACCAAATTCGGAATCTGGAGATGCAGGAATGTGCAAACCGGCTTGTACCATAATAGCCAACAGACCGAAAGTCTTGATGGCAACACTTTTACCTCCGGCATTAGGTCCTGTAATGATTAAAGTAGTAAAATTTTTTCCTAATTCAAGTGTTAAAGGAATAACTTTATCTCTTGGCTGTTTCATCAGGAGAACAGGATGACGTCCATCGATTAGATTGAAATAATTATTTTCGTTCAACTGCGGAGCAGAGCCAATTATTTCGATTGAATATTTTGCGGCAGCTTGCAGGAAATCGAGTTGGCTAAGTATTGCGACGTTTTGTTTTAGATTATCCCTTACAATTCGGATTTGTGCGGTTAATTCTTTCAGTATCTTTTCGATTTCGCGTAATTCTTGGAATTGCAGGCTTCTGATATCATTGTTCATCTCGAGAGTTTCAGTTGGTTCAACAAAAACTGTAGCACCACTTGCCGATATGCTGTGCACAAATCCTGGAACACGGTTTTTATTTTCAATTTTTACAGGTATTACCATACGCCCATCACGCGTTGTTATTAATTCTTCCTGAGTCCAGCCTAATGCTGCAGCATTTTTCAGAATAGCATCTAATTTTTTACGAAGGCTTTCCGATTTATCGTTTAGCTCTTTCCGGATTTTTCTAAGTTCGGCTGATGCAGAATCTTTTACCTGTCCGCTTTCATCTATTGTTCGGTCGATGTTATACTCCAGAATTTTGTCGATATAAAGCCCCTCTGTTAATTGATTTAAAAGAAGATACTTGGATTTACGTTTACTGAAGTATGAGGATATGATTCTAGATGTTTTTAGAAAAATTCCTATTGAATGTATTTCGGAAGCCGGTATAGCATAGTCCAATATACCTGCACGATTCAGAGCTTCACGTATATCAGGAAGATTATCTAACGGGAGTGGATCGTCAGATTCGAGGAGAATTTTTGTTTCGGTGATGGCATCGAGCCGATTACGAATTTCGCTAAAAGAAGATATAGGAGCAAGGTTGCTAATAATTTCTTTAGCAGCCTCCGATACTGCGTAACGTTTTATATGATTTTTAACTTTTGGAAATTCGAGTTTAGCAATTGAATTTAAATAATCTACCATCAGTAATTATAGGTCATCTTTATATTTTTCTAAGTTCTTTTCAATCTCTTCAAAGAAAGTTTTCGATTCGGGAACAGCGGTCAGTACAAAGTCAAAAACTTTTGGAGCCACATTTATTATATGATTATACATTAGTGAATTTCTCTTCGTCTCTTCTGATGGGATATCAACGAACTTTAGAACTATTAGAACTAAACTCATAAGAAGCATACCTTGGGCTGCTCCTAAAATAGCACCACCAAAACGGTTGATTAATTTTAAGACTGTCCCCCTCGAGCCCAGCCAACGATACATCAACATAAAGATTAGCATAACGGTTATAAGAATTGCGAAGAATGCAAAGGGATATGAAAAATATGGGGCAAATTCAAACCATTCGATAATTAATCTTCCGAAAGGACCCATTAATTTAGTTGCAATAATAAATCCTATAAAAAGAGATAAAATACTGAATATTTTTTTGAAGAAACCATCTTTGTAACCCAATAGAGTGAACAACAAAACAGGAATAAAAACAATGATATCGATGTATGTAATCATAACTAACCCCCTAAAAGTTTTTTAACGGTCTCGGAAATCAATTTTCCATCGGCTTTTCCCTTCAATTCTTTCATTACTAAAGGCATAACTTTTCCGAAATCTTTTTGCGACGATGCTCCCGAATGGTGGATGATACGTATAATGATTGACTCAATTTCCTGGGTAGTTAATTGTTTGGGCAAAAATTCTTCAATTATTTTTAGTTCGTTTCTTTCTTTTTCAGCTAATTCGGGGCGTCCCCCCTTTTCATACATTTCGATTGACTCTTTTCGTTTTTTAGCTGAAGAAATTAAAACTCCCATTTCGTCGTCGGATGTAAGTGGGTTAGGTCGTTTCTCAATTTCTTTTTCTAATAAGAGGGCTCGCAGTCCGCGAACAGTTTCTAAACGAATTTTATCGCCAACTTTTGTTGCGTTTATTATTTCTTTGCTTAAAGAATCTTTCAGAGTCATAAAAAATCCATTTTTTTCATTGAAAAAATAGAGAAATTATCATACAAAGTCAAATTAAAAAAAATTTAATATCAATCCCAGACGGATAAAATCGTGTCTTTTTTCCAATTCTTATCATCTTTCGCAGGATAATCGGTAGTGTAATGCAACCCCCTGCTTTCTTTTCTTAGTAGAGCACTTTTGATAATAAGTTTTGCAACGAGAGCGAGATTTCTTAATTCAATCAATCCTTCAGTTACTTTAGTTTTCTTATAAAATTTTTCGACTTCATCGTAAATAAAATTTATTCTACGTAGTGCTCTCTCCAATCTTAAATCTGAACGAACAATCCCAACATAGTCCCACATTACTTCCTGAATCTCACGTCTGTCGTGTGATATTAGTACCCATTCTTCTGTGTTGTATGTACCGCTATCGTCCCAATCAGGTATCGGCGGAATAGTTTGTCGATTATCGAGGCGGTGTTGTTGAGAAGTTTCCGCAGCACGATTCGATAAAACCACAGCTTCGAGTAAGGAATTACTTGCCAGGCGGTTAGCACCATGCACCCCCGACATTGTAACCTCGCCACAAGCGAAAAGATTTTGAATATTAGTTCTTGCAAATAAGTCGGTAACAACACCACCGCAAGCATAGTGGGCAGCTGGGACAACTGGAACTAACTCCTTTGTGATATCAATTTTATAACGGGTTAAGCAGGTTTCAAAGATGTAAGGAAACTTTTCGCGTACACTTTCGGGAGATAGATGCCGTAAATCTAAAAACACGTAATCGTCGCCACGTTTTTTTAATTCTGTATCTATTGCTCGGGCAACAATATCGCGAGGTGCAAGTTCGAGCCGATTATCGTACTTGTGCATAAATCGTTCCCCGTTTTTGGTTTTAAGATGCGCCCCGAATCCCCGCACAGCTTCTGAAATCAAAAATGCTGGCGAACCCGAATCGAACAAAGTAGTTGGATGGAACTGAATGAATTCCATATTACCAATTTTTGCACCGGCACGATACGCCATAGCTACCCCATCGCCTGTTGCAATCAAAGGATTTGTTGTATGTAAATAAACATGCCCTAAACCACCCGAGGATAGGAGGGTAACATCTGAAAGAAATTTCTTTACCACATTATTTTGAATATCTAAAACATAAGCCCCCCAACAATGGATAGGAGTGTTTTGATCTAACTTAACTCCTAAATGATGCTCTGTAATTAGATCGATAGCGATATGATTTTCAAAAACTTGTATATTAGGATGTTCGGCGATGCGATGAAGTAGTGCGCGTTCGATTTCACGACCTGTCAAATCTTGAGCGTGAACAATTCGGTTGCGTGAATGCCCCCCCTCGCGTCCTAAATCGAAACGTCCCTCACGTTTTGTAAATTGAACCCCTAATTCAACTAATTCTTTCAAACGATCGGGTCCTTCGTTAACAACTATTTTGACAATATCTTCGTGGCAAAGGCCATCACCGGCATCCAAAGTATCTTTGAGGTGTAGATCGAAAGAATCGTCGTTTGCTAAAACAGTTGCTATGCCACCTTGAGCTAAATTAGTGTTCGATTCAGCCCTCGCTTTTTTAGTAATAATCGAAACAGTTCCATATTTAGCCACGTGCAATGCGTACGATAAGCCAGCGATACCACTTCCGATAACTAAAAAATCAGAACGATTTTCTATCTTCATTTTAATTTATTTAATGTGTAAAATGTTAAATCAAATTTATCTATTGCAAAATCAGCTTCATCTTTTGTGAGAATTAAAGGGGGTAATAGTCGAATAACATTGGTGTTAGTGCAATTGATTAAAACTTTATTTTTCAACATTTCGGAAACGAAAAAGTCGCAATCGAGATTTAATACGATACCCAACATACAACCTCGTCCTCGTATTTCTTGAATAATATTTGGATATTTGAGTTTGAGTTGATGGAATTTAGATTTCAGATAATTACCTATAAATTCTGCATTTTGCATTACACCATTTTCTAAAATCTCTTTGATAGTTGCGATGCCTGCAGAACAAGCAACGGGATTTCCGCCAAATGTGGTCCCGTGTGCTCCGTAGGTAAACACCTCGGCAACGCGTTCGTTGCCCAAGAAAGCTCCTAATGGGAGTCCACCACCAAGTGGCTTTGCAATTACTACAACATCGGGAGTAATGTTAAGATGCTCGAAAGCGAATAATTTTCCGGTTCGTCCAAGTCCCGATTGAATTTCGTCGGCTATTAAAAGAAATCCAAACTTTTCGCGTAATTCAGCAATAGTTTGAACGAACCGAGGGTCAGCTTCTTTTACACCACCTTCCCCTTGAATAAATTCTAAAACAACGGCTAAAGTTTTTTCGTTGACTTTTGAAATCAGATCGTGTGCATCATTGTAATTGCAGAAAATGGCACCCTGTAAAAAAGGTTCGTAACCGTTGCGGTATTTTTCGCGACTGGTAATCGAGAGTGAACCCATAGTTCTGCCGTGAAATGCTCCATGAAAAGAGATAAAGTCGGTTTTGCCATTCTCTTTTCCCCACTTTCGAGAGAGTTTTATAGTACCTTCCATTGCTTCAGTACCACTGTTTGAAAAAAAAACTTTTTTGTAACCAGTATTCTTAATCAGCAATTCGGCTAAACTAATTTGTGGATCTTGTAAAAATAAATTTGATAAGTGGATGTATTTTTCGATTTGGGTACGAATGGCTTCATTAATTTTGGGATGATTGTAACCGAGTGAATTTACAGCAAGCCCACCGAATAAGTCGAGATAGCGTTCGCCGGTTTTAGAAATTAGCCAGCAACCTTCGCCTTTTTCTATTTCGATATCGAGGCGTTTGTATGTCTTAAAAAAATATTCTTCTTCACGTGCTTTTATGTCCATTTTACTTTTCCGATATTTTTAGCAACAATTTGTAAATAAATTCTACATTTGAAGTTAAAGAATCAAGATTGCCGTTGTTATTAATTACAAAATCAGCCATTTCTGCTTTCTGCTTAGGAGCCATTTGAGCATTGATTCTACCAATAACATCATCCCTACTTGCTTTATCGCGTTCGATAACACGGTCGATACATTTATCTTGGTCGGCAGTAACAACAATTACATAATCGAGTAATTTATCAACCCCCGATTCATAAATAAGGGCGGCTTCCAAGAAAATTATTTTATGTTTATTAGCAGATTCAAATTCTTTAAACTCCTTTTTAATAAAATCAATTACATATGGATGAACAATATTTTCGAGTTTTGTTTTTATATTTTCATCAAAGAAAATGAGTTTAGCTAATTTCGTTTTATCGATGGAGCCATTTTGGTCATAAATATCCTGATCAAACTCATAACGGATTCTTTTTTTTAAAATGTCATTAGTAAAAAGGAGTTGTTTAGCGATATCGTCGGCATAAAGAATGGGATTCCCAAATTTTTCGAGAATTTTGCAAACAGTCGATTTGCCACTTCCAATACCGCCAGTAATACCAACCTTTAACATAGGAATGAATATAATTGATTATAGAAAATTATTTAGCATAAGCAAACGAGCGTCGTTCGCGAATTATGGTTACCTTAATTTGTCCAGGATATTCCAATTCTTGCTCGATTCTTTTTGCAATATCGTTAGCTAATTGGTCGGCGCGTGCATCGTCAATCTTATCAGGCTCGACCATCACACGAATTTCTCGTCCGGCTTGAATTGCGAAAGATTTTGCAACTCCTTCGAAAGAGGTAGCAACATTCTCAAGTTTTTCGAGTCGCTTTACGTAGCCTTCTACAGATTCACGACGAGCACCGGGTCTTGCGCCACTGATAGCATCAGCGGCTTGCACGAGAGCAGCGATAGGTGTTTCCATGGGGATATCTTCGTGATGCGAGCCAATTACGTTTACGACAATAGGGTTCTCGTTATATTTTTTTGCAAATTCAAAGCCTAACAAGGCGTGTGGACCATCGGCTAATTTATCTACTGTTTTACCAATATCATGCATTAATGCCGCTCTTCGTGCTAAAGTTGCGTCGAGCCCTAATTCTGCAGCCATTAAGCCTGTTAAATGGGCTACTTCGATACTATGCGTTAATAAATTTTGGCCGTACGAAGATCGGTATTTCATTTTCCCGATACATTTTATTATTTCTGGATGTGCATTACTAATGCCAAGTTGCATCATTGCATTTTCGCCAACGTGAATTATTTCTTCCTCGACATCGGCTCGTACTTTTTCGACAACTTCTTCAATACGGCTTGGGTGAATTCGCCCGTCAGTCATTAATTTTTCTAATGCAATTTTAGCAATTTCTCGCCTCAAAGGATCGAATGCTGAAAGAATAACAGCTTCGGGGGTATCATCGACAATCACATCGACACCTGTGGCAGCTTCGAATGCTCTAATGTTCCGTCCCTCTCTGCCAATAATTCTTCCTTTCATCTCGTCGTTTTGAATATTGAGGACACTCACAGTCGATTCAACAGTATAATCGGCAGCGAATCTTTGAATTGCCTGTATTATTAATTTTTGAGATTCCTTTTTTGCCTCTAATTTAGCTTGGTCTCGAATTAATTTCAATTTACCAGCTGCTTCGTTTTTAGTTTCTTGTATCAAATTTTCGAGGAGCATTTTCTTGGCTTCCTCTGCAGTCATACCCGAAATTTTTTCGAGCTTGATATTCTGTGCTTGAGTCAACCTGTCTAATTCTTGTGTTTTCGTTTGTATTAATTTTGCCTTAGCTTCAAGTTCTTTCTTTAAATTATTTTGTTCCTGTTCTTTCTTATTGATAAGGTCAACTTTGCGGTCGAAGTTTTCCTCACGCTGGGTCAATTGCTTTTCGAAAGCAGTTAGCTTATTCTTTTTAGCATTATATTCATGGTCAAATTCTTGCTTTTTTTTGTACCACTCATCTTTTACTTCAAGTAATTTCTCTTTTTTTAGAGCATTGATTTCTTTCTCAGCGTTGATAAGTAGTTGTTTTGCCCTCTCCTCAGCAAATCCAATTTTATTTTTAATGATTCGGTGGTTGATATACCATCCGAATAAAAAGCCAAGAATTGAAGCAACAACAACAATTGTAATATATATATATGTTTCACTCATATTAACCTCTATGTTAATGATAATTAATAAAAAAGCCACACTTACGACAGTAGTACAATATTATTGAAGAACTTCAATAATACACAGTGGGTACCAGCCAGATAGTTTCTTACGTCCACTGCGGCATCGAAAATTAATTCGAGATTCAGCCGATCCATTACTGGATTGAGGCCTGTAATATTACTATCTAAAGTCCAGTCCCCTATTAAATTAACTTGTCAAGTTCTTTAATAGTGTATTGACTACGGTTGACGGTGTGGCTATTAAATTGAAAACCTATTATTTAAAAGAACAAACGAAAGATAAATTATTCCAGAATTTTATCCAAATATTCATTCATACGATCTATTTCACTTAGAGCAAAATTAGAAACTTTACTGTTTTTTTCGCGTTCTTTGAACAAGTCTTCAGTAATATTTAATGCTGATAAAACTGCAACAGTAAGAGGTGGTTGTTCAGGGATTTTGTTATGGATAGTATTGATCATCTCATCTACATAGTTTGCAACTTTTTTTGTTAACTCGTCGCTTTCACCACGAAGTGGATATTCGGTCCCGAATATCTTTACTCTTATGCTTTTGCTCTCAGTTGCCATATGATTTCCTTGGTTTTAATTGTTTCTTTCATCCTTTTATAGATGTTCCGTTCTCGCAGTCAATTTTAAATTCTTTTACAAATGTGAATTAATCTTTGCAATCAAGTCGGTGATACGGCTTTTCAAAGCCTCTTTTTCAGCAGCTGAAAAAGTATCGCCACTAGCTGAACTAGCCAACCTCGAATATTCAGTACGAATACGAAGTATTTCCTGTTCCTTTGCCATTATTAAGGATTTTAACTCATCACATTTTTGCTGAAGTTCGCTGTTTTGAGCTTTTAGTTGTTGGTTTTCATCGCGAAGCATGAAAATGACTTCAGAAGCCTTTCGGATTTTTTCCCAAAGACTTTTCAGTCCCGCTTCGATCTCTTTTTGGTCGATGCTAACTTTAGCGTCTGTTCCAGCTTGTTGATAATCCAATTATTCTTCTCCTAAAAAGTTAAAGTCATTTTCTTAATTCAGCACTGTGCGCTGCTTTCATTGCTTCAACTATTCTATTAATTATTTTTTCAATCTCTACATCAGTTAAAGTTCTTTCTTCGGATAAAAATTGAAGAGTAAATGCTGAACTCTTTTTATCAGTATGAATCTGATTGCCAGAATATAAATCGAAAATTTCAACTGACTTTAAGAGTTCGCCGCCAGCCTTATAAATAGTATCCTTCATTTCGTCAACCGGAACAACTTTATCTGTAATAAAAGCTAAATCACGAACAACCATCGGGTATTCGGGTAGCGGTTTATACTTCTTTTCAACTTTTGATATTGATTTCAAGTTATTAATATTCAACTCTGCAATAAATACATCTTGTTCAATATCAAATAGCTTTAGCATTTGCTTCTGAACTTTAGCAATATAACCGACTTCAATCTCGTTAATTTCAATGCCTAGAGGCATTTCAATTAAAGCTTTGGTATTAGAATACGGAATAAATTTATATTTGTCAAGTCCAAACTTCAAAAGCAGATCTTCAATCTCACCTTTTATGTCGAAAATATCTGCAAATCTATCGTTTTCAGCCCAAATTGGGAAATTTGCTATTCCCGATTTTGCAAGAATTATTTTTTCTTCTTCCTTATATTTTTCTCCATTTTCCTGCTTGGAATTTTCTTGAGGAAATTTGTAGTAGGTTTTTCCGACTTCAAACAGATTCAGATTTTTGATTTGATGATTTATGTTGTTACGAATTACTTCAAGCATATTTGGAATTAAACTAGTTCTTAAAGCAGCCATATCTTTACTTATCGGATTCATCACTTCTACAACATCACTAGAGCTTAAATATGCAATCTCCTTGTTCTGCAGACTATTTGTTATTATTTCGTTGAACCCTCTACCAGCCAACCATAATCGCATCTCATCTACAATATCGAATTGCAGAGGTGTAGATGTAAATTTTATCACAGTTTGCATTTTCGTTTTGATATTGTCGTAACCATACAAGCGAGCTATCTCTTCTATCAGGTCAATTTCTTCCTCAAGATCGGGGCGAAATGAAGGAACTTGAAAAACAAAATAATCCTCTGAGTCAATAGTTTTATCTTCGACAAGCAGTTCACAATTAATCGATTTCAATAAATCAACTATTTGATTGCGGTTTAAATTAGTGCCTAAAATATTATTAGCTCTTTGTAAACTTAATTTAATTTGCTTTGGAGTGAATGATTTTTGAAATACATCTATAATTCCTTTTTGAATTTCACCACCAGCGAGATCTGCGATTAATTGTGTTGCCCGATTAATGGAATAGACTGTAGCATTCGGGTCGGCGCCTCTTTCAAATCGTTGCGATGCATCGCTACTTAAACCTAATTGTTTCGAGGTTCTCCTTATACTTCTTGGATCGAAATAGGCACTTTCCAACAAAATGTTTTGTGTTTTATCGGTTATTTCTGAATTAACGCCCCCCATTACTCCAGCTATAGCAATAGGATTGTTTGCGCCGCATATTAAAAGCATTCCGCTTGTCAACGATCTCCCTTTACCGTCTAATGTTACAAAATATTCTCCATCGCTGGCTTCTCTGACTATTATCGTTTTATCAGCAATTTTATCATAATCGAAAGCATGAAGTGGATGGCCGGTTTCCATTAAAACATAATTTGTTACATCGACTATGTTATTAATTGGTCGAATGCCTATTGCCGTTAAATAATCTTGTAGCCACTTAGGTGAGGGTTGTACCTTCACTTTTTTAATAACACGAGCAGAATATCTTGGACATTTATCATAATTTTTGATGATTATTTTTACTGAATTTTCGACAGGGTTACCTAATTCGTTAACAGTTACTTCAGGAAAATAATAATTTGTTTTCAGAGCAGCAGCAACTTCGCGTGCGATACCGATGTGACTTAAGCAATCGGGACGGTTTGGTGTAATACCAATTTCGAAAACAATATCATTCAATCCTAAAAACTCGGCGAATGGCATTCCGACGGTTACATTATCGTTTAATACTAAAATTCCGTCTTTGTCGTCGCCGATACCAAGTTCATACTCTGAGCATATCATTCCATTTGATTCGACACCTCTAATTTTTACTTTATCTAACTGGAAAGGTTTGCCATCAGGGTCGTGTTGATTTCGAGGAACAACTGCGCCAGCTAACCCTACTACAACTTTCTGTCCGACTGCAACGTTTGGTGCTCCACACACAATAGAATATTGCGATTTGCCAACGCTTACTTCACACACCGTTAGTTTATTTGCATTAGGATGTTTGTTTACAGTAAGAACCTGACCAATAAAAAATTTATCAAATTTTTTACCTAAATAATCGATACTTTCGACTTCGAGTCCAACTTTGGTAAGTTTATTAGCCAGTTCTTCGGGCGGAACATTAAAATCTACATATTGTCTAAGCCATTTGAGTGAAATTTTCATAGGATTAGTAAAATTGTTTTAAGAAACGAACATCGTTATCGAAAAGGATACGAATATCATCGATACCGTAACGGAGCATTGTGATACGTTCGATACCCATACCGAAAGCATAGCCGCTAATTTTCATAGGGTCATAGTTAACAAATTTATAGACATTTGGATTGACCATACCGCAACCTAAAATTTCGAGCCAGCCGGCATACTTGCAAACCCGACAACCTTTAGCTTTGCACAAGAAGCAGCTTATGTCCATCTCGGCACTTGGTTCAGTGAAAGGAAAAAAACTTGGTCGGAAGCGAAATTTTAAATCACTTCCGTAAAATTGTTGTGCGAATGCTACTAGAGTGCCTTTCAATTCGCTAAAGGTAACATTTGTATCAACATACAAACCTTCGACTTGATGAAAGAGACAATAGCTACGTGAACTGATAGCTTCGTTTCGATAAACTCGACCAGGGATGATAACACGTACGGGCGGTTGTTGTTTTTCCATCACTCGTATCTGAACAGGTGAGGTGTGTGTTCTTAGTAAAGTATTTTTGGATATAAAAAATGTGTCCTGCATATCGCGTGCAGGATGGTCGGTAGGAAAATTTAAAGCTTCGAAATTATAATAATCGGATTCGATTTCTGGACCGGAAGCTATCTCGAAACCCAGGCGTAAAAATATCGACTTAATTTCGTTTAATGTTTGAGTAATCGGATGTAGCGAGCCTATCCATTTACGACGACCTGGAAGAGTTAAATCGATTTGTTCTTTTTGCAAACTTTGATTGCTTTCGAGTCTATTTTTTTTCTCGTCGTGAAGATTTTGTGCATACGTCCGTAGATTGTTCAACTCCTTCCCTAATATTGGCTTCTGTTCTGGAGGAACATTTTTCAAATTATCGAATGCCTCAGCAATTAAACCTTTTCGAGCTAAAAATTTAATTCGAAACTGATCTAGTTCTGAGAGGGAATTAACCTTCGTAATTTCGAGATCTAACTGACTTCTTATTTCATCGATAGTTTCTTTCATAGTAAATTGAGATTAAAAAATAAAATCTTCCCACCCTTATAAGCAGTTGTTGAAAGGATGGGAAGATAAATTTATGCAATTGCAAATTTTACTATCTCTGCAAAAGCTTCTTGGTTGTTGGCTGCTAAATTTGCCAATACCTTACGATTAATATCGATGCTTTTCTTTTTCATTCCATCGATTAACCGTGAGTATGTTGTTCCGTGCATTCGGGCTGCTGCGTTTATACGCGCAATCCAGAGTTGACGAAATTCTCTCTTTTTCAAACGTCTGTCACGGTATGCATGCTGCCCAGCTTTATCTATGTGGTGCTTTGCAACCGTTAGGACTTTACTGCGAGATCCCCAGTAGCCTTTTGCTTGCGCTAATATACGCTTGCGACGGCGGTGGGAGGCAACCTTATTTTGCGATCTTGGCATAGTTGCTCTTTGCTCCTTTTTTTGTTATTGGTTTTGTTAATTAATTATTTGGGTAAAAGCATTTTAATTCGCTTTGTTTCTGATTTAGAAACAAGTGTTGCCTGGCGTAATTTACGTTTACGCTTTTTCGACTTGGAAGTTAAAATATGGCTTTTGAATGCTTTTCTTCGTTTAACTTTTCCGGTAGCTGTAAGCTTGAATCGTTTTTTAGCTCCAGAATCTGATTTCATTTTTGGCATTATT
>CAMTVZ010000212.1:0-4203 GCA_947085285.1 uncultured Ignavibacteriota bacterium | reverse complement strand
TTACCTGTGCGAAGTACATATATATATACACCACTTGCCAAATTGCTTGCATCAAAAGCTACCTGATATCTTCCAGCGATTTGCATCTGCTCCACAAGACCGGCAACTTCTCGTCCAAGGACGTCATGGACTGTAAGACGCACGTAGGTGCGTTCTGGAAGATCGTATTGAATTGTCGTTGACGAGTTGAAAGGATTCGGATAGTTCTGATGCAGGACAAACCGTTCAGGTATCGTCGCTGGTATGTCATTGACGCTCACAATCGTACCGTACTGCACGCCATTGATAATTGCACCTGTGAGATACTCATAACCTCCTCTTTCATAGTGATCGCGCCAAATCAGCCCGATACCTCTAGCAAGACGATCCTCGCTTGGCCAAATTGTATCACCTGTTTCCGGTATAATAAAACCGAACTGAAACACCATTACATCACGAATTTGCCCAAATATAAACTCCAACCGTGTACCAGCATGGCGAACACGAGGAGGACTAAGGAAGGCGTTCCAATTGTAGCAGTCTATCCAAACTGCCCCAGAATCCTCACCGAGTCTGTACGGGCTTGCTTCTTGTGAAACAGATCCACCACACGAATCACCTGCCCACGGTGTGTACCACTGTACTCGTAACATGCTATCAATTCGATCAAAAACGTACCAATTGAAATTGGGTGGTGCACCTAAACCTACATAGCGCTGTCCATTGGGAAGAAGAGTATCTGCGATTGCAACTTGGACGGTGTAGGCAATCCGCCCATACTCGTCTCTGTATTGCCACAAATCACCGATGTTAAGTGGGAAGAACTCTTTGCGAGTTGTGTCAATCTGTGCGTTTAAAGTAGGTAAGAAAACAGCCGTCAGAGCAATTATTACCAGAATGTTCTTTGTATTCATTTTTCAATTTTCCTTTTTCATCATTTAATTAAGATCATATGTCGCCGCACTAAAAAGTTACCTATGCGAAGTACATATATGTATACACCACTTGCCAAATTGCTTGCATCAAAAGCTACCTGATATCTTCCAGCAATTTGCATCTGCTCCACAAGACGAGCAACTTCTACAAGACCGCTATTGATGTAGTGCTGTACTGATTGCATTACATCGCCAGGAATTGCTATTTTGAGGTCGACGAATCCAATCGAGTTTTCTCGCAAAATAGTGGCATTCTGAAGTATGTTAAAATTACTTTTCTGTAATGCTGTTACTCCTGTTTTCCATTTTTTGGTAATCACAGTTGGATCGACTTCATATTGTTTTCCTGCTTCAACCTGATATCATTTTCCACTCGTTTGGATGTATTGTTTTCCATTGAGTTACATTGTTTGCTGTGCATTCATTCCTTTTGTCAGAATGAAAATGAAAACAGCAATAACAATGATTAACTGTTTTAAAAGACCAATTGATTTCATGATTTTAAGTTCCTTTCTTTTGTATTGTTAAACATATTTTTGTTATATTAATTACGGTAAACAAAAAGGTGCACTTACACACAACTGGTGTGTTCGTGATGGTCATAGTCCTTCTTGTTTACCGATGTAACGGGGCAGTGTGGTCGCACTGCCCTTATTTATTTTAACGGAGCAGTAACCCCGCTAAAAAACAGCGGCCTGCCTGCCGAAGGCACGCAGGCAGGGATTTTAGATCAAATTACCGCGGTCATTTGATCATCAACATCTTTTTTACAGCAATAAAGTTATTTGTTTGCATGCGGAAGAAATAAACGCCGGACGGAAGAGCAAATCCGTTTTTGTCAGTTCCATCCCAGATTATTTCATACTCACCCGGTTTTGCATGGTTTACCTGAAAACTTTTCACCTCCTTTCCTAAAATGTTAAATATTCTAATCGATGCAGTTGCAGAAGTTTTAACCGCATAGCGAATAATTGTTGTTGAGTTAAATGGATTAGGATAGTTTTGATATAATATAGTTTCTGTTGGTATGGATTTAATGTCATTTACACTTAATAATACACTGTCAGTAGTTGTATAAATACCCGCCCAAGTTGCAATATAAATTCTGTGCGGGTTAAAGGGATCAAATTCAATGTCGAATGAACTGCCTGTTCGTACACGCTGCCATGTTATACCGTTGTTCGTTGAAAGAAACACACCACCTGGTGAAAATGTAGCGAATTGACCATGGGCAGATGCAGTAGTAAGTAACCACGATGGATTTAAAGGGAAAATATGTACATCTTGAAATTTTAGATTCTTCTCCATTGGTGCAATGGATGAATCAATTCGGAACCAAGATAATCCACCGCTTGTGCTTTGTAATAAACCTCCTTTGTTTGAACCTGCAGCACTCTGGCAAACATAAAGAATATCCGTATTATACTGATTGATATCGATTGAATTAACTGACGCACGAAGCGGGGGGTCTGTAATAATTAGACCCGAATCGGCATTGAACCAGTTGTCGCCGCCGTTTGTAGTTTTGAACAGACCTGATTCACCAGCACATACATAAATAATATTGTGGTTTTGTGGATCAAATCGAATTATTTCTATAGAACCTGTACCATTGATGAGATGAAGGTTTTCAAATGTAACCGCAGCATCAGTGCTTCGGTATAAATCACGCGCAAGCCAACCTGTCTGTCCAATAAAAAGCGATTCCGAATTCGTCGGGTGAATTGCAATTGACCATACGAATGTATCAAAGCTTCCTTGCAGCGATGTAAGCTGCCAATTCAATCCCGAATCAGTACTTTTAAAAAGTCCATACGTTCCTCCAGCAGCATAATGAACATTTTGATTATTTGGATTGATAGCGTACTGCCTGAAAAATGTTTGTACTGTCCGTGGTACTCCAAAATCTAATCGTGCCCATGTTCGCCCCGTGTCGGTTGTTTTGAGTATGCCTTGATCCCATGTGCCAGCGTATATATGTCCTTTATTTATTGGATCACAGTAGATATCTAATACCGGAGCTGGTGAAATGTTTGTCCATTGCCAGCGTTGACCGCCATTAGTTGTTTTATATACTCCAAATCCGTAAGTCCCGATATAAACTTCTTCCGGTTGTAATTGATTTATATCTATTGCATAAATGTATCTATTATAATCACTTGGTAATCCATTATTCATAATCGTCCATGAGTTTCCACCATTTGTTGTTTTAAAAACGTTCCCAACATATCCAGTTAGATAATCACCGGTGACAACATATATTATACTTGTGTCAACTGGATTGATGGCAATTTCTTGTACCCATGCTGTCGATAATATATACGTCCATGAATTTCCACCATCAATTGTTTTATATACACCATAATCTTTTGTACCTACAAAAACAGTTTGTGGATTAAGGGGATTAATCGTCATATCCATAAATATATCACGTGGTAGCAACTGAAAAGAAGTTTTTCTCCACGTCCTGCCGGCATTTGTGCTTTTATAAACTCCTGTTCCCGAGTCGTGTGAAAAACAATAAAAAATATTTGTGTCAGAATGCGCTATACTTAGTGAACCTGAATTAGTATTGAAAACATAATTTGTTGACCAAGTCTCACCTGCATCATAAGAAGCCAACAAACGAGAAATATTATTTGGTTCAGATGAAACACTGTAAACGTGATTTGAGTTTACAGGATTAATAGCATAAACGGGAAATTCAATTCGTCGCCACGTCTCTCCTTGATCTGTACTCTTGCTTACTCCAGAATAAATAATATTTGTATTAACTGGATCTATAAGAATAAAACTTGCTGGACCGTCCAATAATTTTGTTGTTGCTCCACCATCAGTCGTTTTGAATAGTCCTCCATCTGATGAAGCATAAACAATCTCTGGAAATTTTGGATCAACGGCAACATGCCACACACGTCCGCCAGGTGGACCAACGAGCTGCCACTGAGCAGGAGTGGGAAGTATAAAAATTAAAATCAGTAACAAAAGTAATATGTGTTTCATTTATTAGCCTCTCTTGGAAAAAATAATGATTGGTCGCTTACGAAATACGAAAAATCAGTTCTTAATATTTCTTTCAATTTCATTTTTCACCTCGGTTAATTACCTGTGAAATAATAAACATTACTTGCAACAAATCCAAATTTTTTCCCTCAAAAATCTACAATATTTTTTAAAAATTATTATGTGATTTACGTCAACTTAAATTAGCATATAAAAATAATATTGCGAATGATTTACAAGGACTAACCTCTAAATTCAGCATCACAGCATCACAAAGGAAATTCTA
>CAMTVZ010000211.1:0-4859 GCA_947085285.1 uncultured Ignavibacteriota bacterium | reverse complement strand
TGTAAGCCCTACTGGATTTTGAGTCCAGCGCGTCTACCAATTTCACCACTTCGGCTAATATCCGCTCAAATATAAGAAAATCATACTAAACTTCAAAGCCATTTTATAATTTCATACAGGTGTAGTATATTGTTAATGGTTATGAAGTATTCCCAATTCAAAAACATATTAATCATAATTGGCTTCCAGCTGTTGATAGTTGGTGCGTTGTTCTCGCAACTAAAACAATCCGAAATCCGCAAGTCGTTTGCTTTCCCTCTCGCCCATCCCGATTCATCCTATCAGCTCGAAGATAGATATATAATCAAACAAACGATGAATGTATCTATCGGTTCAACACAACTACTAATGGGAAAGGATTACATTTGGGATTCCCAAAATAATAAATTGAAATTATTTGAAGAAGCGTTTGAAAAATTAAAAAATAACACTGATAATCAATTATATGTTTCATATAAAGTTTTTCCTTTAACTTTTAAAGAAAAATATTTTCGACGTCAACTTATTACTCGTACCGATAGTTTGAGAGGAACAATAGTCCAAGCAACTGAATCAGCACCTGCATTTTCTATAGAAAATATTTTTAGCAAAGAACTGCAAGCAAACGGAAGTCTTACACGCGGCTTTACCGTCGGAAGTAATCGTGATATGTCGCTCAACTCAGGTTTCCGAATGCAGATGTCGGGCAAATTATCGGAAGGAGTAGATGTAGTTGCAGTTTTGACAGACGAGAACACTCCGATTCAACCCGAAGGAAATACACAAACACTTCAGGAAATCGATAAAGTTTTTATCGAGTTGAAAACAAAAGATATGAGTACGACTTTAGGCGACTTTAACATTAGCTACGCCGGGAACGAATTCAGCCGAATAAATCGCAAACTACAAGGAGGGATGGGAACTGCAAAATATGATGCTGGTTTTTCGAACGGTAACATAATTTTATCGGGAGCTGTTACGAAGGGGAAATTCCATACAAACCAATTTACGGGGATCGAAGGTGTACAAGGACCTTATCGGTTAGTGGGAAAAAATCAGGAGCGTTCGATTATTATCATTGCCGGTAGCGAACGGGTTTATGTAGATGGCGAGTTGATGAAACGTGGCGACAATAACGACTATATTATTGATTACGCACTCGCTGAACTGACTTTCTCTTCCAAAAAATTAGTACACGGGAATTCCAGAATTGTAATTGATTTTGAATATACCGACAGACAGTATTCGCGGAACTTTATTTCCGGGAAAATTTCTTCTAATTTTTTGAAAGATAGAATTTCACTCTCTACAACTTTTATACGCGAAGGAGACGATTTTGATAACCCTATCGATTTGACCTTGAGCGAAAATGATAAAGCTATGTTGCGAAATGCAGGGGACGACCGCTTCGATGCAGCTCAGGATGGGGCAAATTTTATTGGCACCGGGAAAGGACAATACATCCGTATCGACACGATTATACAAGCTCAGCCCAAAATAATTTATCGCTTTGCACCTGGCGACACCGCAGCTCATTATAGCGTAAATTTTTCTTATGTCGGTGAAGGGCGAGGGGATTATGCAAAAATCAGCATCGGGCATTTTAATTTTGTTGGCATAGGCTCAGGAAATTATTTGCCAGTACGGTTTCTTCCGTTGCCACAACTTCAGACTATTTTTGATGTCGATGTAAAATCGACAATCACAGATGAGCTGAAACTTACAGGTGAAGCCGCTGTTAGCAGTTTCGATGCAAACAGGTTCTCAAAAATAAATGATGATGATAATCGTGGCGGTGCTTACAAGTTTGGATTGCAATACAACCCGAAGGATGTAAAATTTGGGAATATCAATTTCGGAACTTTTGATTTTAAATTAATTGAACGAATCGTAACACGCCAATTCCGATCAATAGATCGGATGAGTGATGTTGAATTTGATAGGAAGTGGAATATTTTTAATGCTACAGAAACTGATGAAGAAATTACTGAAGGTTCGTTAATCTATAATCCTGTTAAGGATTTGGCGATAGGCACTGGTTACGGACGAATGCGCCGCGGCAATGTATTTAATTCGGATAGGTTAGAAGGGAACTTTAGTTTGAACAAAGTATCGATGCCTCGGTTTGAATATAAAATTGAATCGATCAATAGCGAAGATAAATTTAACGACTTGAAAAGTAACTGGTTACGTCAGATTGGAGGTGTAGAATTTTCTAAATCGTATGTTACAACATATTTTAAATACGAAAATGAGATACGCAAAACCTATTCAATGCTAACAGATAGTATGAAGAAAGGGAGCTTTAGTTTTCAGGAATATTCCCCAAAAATTTTGTTAGGGAATATTTTTAATAGTTCATTCAGTGTAGAATATAGATGGAGGGTTGATAATTTATATTCGAGAAAGCAAATCCGTAAGGAATCGAATACTTTAACACAGATTTATTCATTAGCCATGCGTCCAATTTTAAATTTGTCGGCAAATATAGATGTTACATACCGCAACAGAAAATATACATCGGAATTCAAACAAATAGCAGGTGGGAACAGTGAAACAATTTTGCTGCGGTGGTTCACGAGATATGCGGCATTAAACAGAGGAGTTGAAACTGATTTGCTGTACGATGTAGCAACTCAGAAATCTGCAAAATTGGAACGTGTGTTTCAGCGGGTTGAGAAAGGGAGTGGCTCATACATTTACATCGGGGATATCGACAATAACGGAATTGCAACGGAAGATGAATTCAGACCTACACGTTTCGATGGCGATTATATTTTACTGACCCTACCATCCGATAATTTAACACCGGTAGTAGATTTAAAATCAAACTTAAGGTTTAAACTTGTCCCCGCAAAATTTATATCTAACGAAACTTTAGCAGGAAGAATATCGAATATGGTTTCGTTAGAAACTTTTCTCCGAATAGAGGAAAAATCTACCATACCCGATCAACGGAAAATTTATCTATTAAATTTAAATTCGTTTTTAAGCGATTCGTTCACAATTAGTGGGAACAGAGGAATTACACAAGACATTAATATATTGGAAAACGATCCGGCTTTCTCGTTACGTTTAAGATATCAGGAAAGGAAGGGATTAGTTCAATACGCTGCAGCTACTGAGAGAAGTTTTAATCGCGATCGTTCGGTACGTTTGCGCTGGCAATTAGTAAAAGAAATCTCCAATCAGATTGACTATGAAAACAAAATCAATCAGGTTATCGCAAGTCAGGAAAATTATCGTGTCCGAAATATCGGAAGTAATTTTGTTATATCCGATTGGATGTATCGCCCTGAACCACGATTTGAATTTGGTTTTAAAATTGGTTTAGGAAAAGCCAAGAATAAATCTACAACACATATTACAAATGCTGATATTAATACACAAGGCGTGCGCATTATTTATTCATTTAAAAACCGTGGTATAGCTCGTGTGGAATTTAACAGAGAGGAAGTTCAAATTACCGGGGCAACTCAAAACATACCATTTGAGTTGACCGCAGGTCGTGTTTTGGGAAAAACCTGGCTTTGGAGGTTGGCTTTCGAGTACAGAGTTACAAGTTTTATCCAAACATCCATCTATTATGATGGCCGCAAAGAAGCTCAGCTGAAAATAAATCATCAAATGCGGGGTGAGGTACGTGCATTTTTTTAAATAGATTAGCAAAATGACTTTAAGGAAATTTTTAAGTGAGTTTCACAATGTTTCATAGATTCTTAAAAAAAATCTATGAAACATTTTTTGAAATTTTTTTTTCAAAAAAAGTGAAAAAACTCTTGCATCTATTTTCATTTATGATTATAATTAACGGCAATTTGTTGGAAGTATAAATTAGTAAAATTAGAAATTGCAATTCAAAAATAATTCCTTAATCGTAAGCTTGAAAAATAAAGAATACCGTTGTGAATCTGAGTGTGGAAAAAACATTAATAAAGTCTGTGGAAGAAACTTCCAAAGTATCTACTAAGGTCTATTGTACTTCGTTCGATTCTCGCATCGGTCATATCTATATAGCTTCCACCGATGTAGGTTTGTGCCGAGTTAGTATTCCCAGAGAAACAAAAAAAGATTTTTTTAATTGGTTGAATACACATTTTGAGATAGATGCAGTAGTAGAAAACAAATCGAGAAACAAAGAATATATCGAGCAGATAAACAGATATTTGAACGGGAAATTAGTAGAATTTACATTCCCACTTGATTTAAAGGGGACACCATTTCAAATTCGCGTGTGGAAAGAATTGATTAAGATACCCTATGGTACAACCATATCATATCGGCAACTTGCAAAAAAAGTAGGAGTCCCGAAAGGTTTCCAGGCAGTCGGTCGGGCAAACGGAGCTAATCCCGTTCCTATTGTGGTGCCATGTCATCGAGTTATCGGTTCCGATGGCTCACTTATTGGATATGCTGCTGGTGTTAAAACAAAAGAATTCTTACTTCGTCTCGAAGGTGCTTTGATACTTTAACTGTCAAGTTTTTCTCAACTTAGTTGAGCAAAGGTTTATGGGGTCAATATTTTATTTACTATTTCATGTCATTTATTAATCAATTAAATTCCACGCAACAAAATGCCGCAAAACAGGTCGATGGTCCTGTTATGATTGTTGCCGGCGCCGGAAGTGGCAAAACTCGCGTCCTCACTTATCGGGTCGCTTACCTGTTAAGCATCGGCGTTCCAGCGTATCAACTTTTAGTTCTAACTTTTACAAATAAAGCCGCCGATGAAATGAAAAAACGAATCGTTTCACTTGTCGGCGATAAAAGTGAAAGTGCTTGGATTGGTACTTTCCATTCAATGTTTGCACGCCTACTTCGATACGAAGGAGAACTGATTGGGTATGGAAAAAATTTTTCGATCTATGATACAGACGATA
>CAMTVZ010000210.1:0-1903 GCA_947085285.1 uncultured Ignavibacteriota bacterium | reverse complement strand
TTTTGAAAAGTACGATGTGATATTAGGTTCCAGCACACTCACAACTGCCCTACCAATTGATGCGAAGATAAGCGACGTGTTTAAGGGGGGAAATGTAATCGAAGCGGCAGAAAATTTAACGGGTATTCCGGCAATTTCAATTCCTTGTGGATTCGATAAAAAGAAATTACCGATAGGTTTAAAAATTATTGGGAAACATTTTGATGAAAAAACTATTTTAGAACTCGCCGCTGCTTTTCAAATGGCAACTGATTGGCATAAAAGGAAGCCAGTAGTGAATTAGTCGATATAAAAGCTAAGTGATGATGAAATAATTGTTTTGCTTGATATTTGTTTTTTAAATATCTAAATTAACTCAAAGCGTTGAGTAAATTATCTCAATAAATTGAGTAAAATATTATGCACAAGAAAACCCCATTTTATCGACAGCAGTATAAAATTCTACTTTCTCGTTTGAAAGAGAAGCGAAAATTTATCCAAGTACTCACTGGCCCACGTCAATCGGGTAAAACTACGATTGCTCAGCAGGTCCTCGAAAAACTGAAATACCAAACACATTATGTCTCGGCCGATGAACCAACCTTACACAGCACATCTTGGATTGAGCAACAATGGGAAATTGCCCGTCTTCAAGCAAGCAAATCGAAACAGACTGGAAGTGTTTTAGTGCTTGATGAAATACAAAAAATTCCCGGTTGGTCAGAAACAATAAAAAGGTTGTGGGATATTGATACTATAAAGAAGATTCCACTAAAAATTATACTTCTTGGTTCAGCCCCACTTTTGATACAAAAGGGACTTACCGAGAGTCTGGCAGGGCGTTTTGAAATAATACCTGTTACACATTGGACATTTCCCGAGATGCAT
This sequence comes from uncultured Ignavibacteriota bacterium, assembly GCA_947085285.1. GTDB lineage: Bacteria > Bacteroidota > Ignavibacteria > UBA10030 > BY39 > JASEGV01. Next base: position 1,036 of record CAMTVZ010000210.1, on the reverse strand, counting down.
GCTGCGTTTGGTTGGACTCTCGATCAATACATTTATTATGGTGGATATCCTGGTTCTTCTAATCTTATATCAGATAGAAATCGTTGGGCTCGATACATTGTAGATTCGCTTATAGAAACAACCATATCGCGAGATATTTTATTAATGACGCGGATTGATAAACCAGCATTATTACGTCAGTTGTTTCAACTTGGAAGTTCATATTCAGGTCAAATTGTATCTTATCAAAAACTCGTAGGACAATTGCAGGATGCGGGAAACACAACCACACTTGCCCATTACCTTCAATTACTCCAAGGTGCTGGTATGTTAGCTGGTTTACAGAAATTTTCTGAAAAACAAATTCGGCAGCGTAGCTCAAGTCCAAAACTACTCGTATTAAACAATGCTTTATCAACAGCCCAATCCCAATTTCCGATGTATGATACAAAACAACAACCTGAACTTTGGGGGCGTCTGGTTGAATCTGCAGTTGGTGCTTTTTTGGTGAATTCATCTATCTCAAGTAACTTTAACGTTTTTTACTGGCGTGAAGCTGGATACGAGGTTGATTTCATAATCCAAAAAGGAAATACTGTTGTTGCAATAGAAGTTAAGAGTGGGCGAAAACGCGAAAGTCTATTCGGAATCGAAATCTTTAATAAACGCTTTAAACCAAAAAGAAAATTACTAGTCGGTAGAGATGGAATACCTTTAAACGATTTTTTTAATTTTAATATTGATGATTGGTTTAGATGATGGTAAGCAGCAGAGAAATCAATTTTAAAGCTCCCCGCTGCTTTCCAAATGGCAACTGATTGGCATAAAAGGAAGCCAGTAGTAAATTAATCGATATAAAACCTAAGTGATGATGAAATAATTGTTTTGCTTGATATTTGTTTTTTAAATATCTAAATTAACTCAAAGCATTGAGTAAATTATCTCAATAAATTGACTGATGTTACGCAAAACATAAATTAGACCACTGATGATACAGATTAAACTGATGTACACAGATATAAATCCGTGAAAATCAATCAAAATCAGCGTCATCCGT
>CAMTVZ010000209.1:0-4014 GCA_947085285.1 uncultured Ignavibacteriota bacterium | reverse complement strand
CGTCTTTCATTTTTTCTGTTTCGCGATTTGGAGATGCAACTGAGCCACAGTCGAGATGATCTCGCCCAATTACAATCGGGGCTTTGACTTCTCCTCTTGCAACAAGGTTGTTGAAAATTTTTCCCATCTTTGCTCGCTCGCCATAGCCGAGCCAACAAATACGTGCAGGTAATCCTTGAAATTTTATTCTCTCTTTTGCCTTTTCGATCCAACGAATGAGAGATTTATTTTCTGGAAATGTTTCAATAATCGCTTTATCGGTTCTGTAAATATCTTGAGGGTCGCCTGAAAGTGCAGCCCAGCGGAAAGGACCTTTTCCGTCGCAGAAGAGGGGACGTATATATTCAGGCACGAAGCCGGGAATATCGAAAGCATTTGTTACGCCGTTTGCAAAAGCTTCGCCGCGGATGTTGTTTCCATAATCGAAGGTTACAGCTCCACGCTTTTGAAGTTCGAGCATTGCCTGTAAATGTTCGACGATTGAGATGCGTGTCATTGCAATATATTTTTGTGGATCGCTCTGGCGAAGTGCAAGAGCTTGCTGATAAGAGATTCCTGCGGGGACGTAACCATTTAGCGTATCGTGTGCGGATGTTTGGTCGGTGAGTATATCGGGAACAATTCCGCGTTTAACAATCTCCGGTAAAATTTCGGCAGCATTGCCAAGCAAACCTACGCTGAGGGCTTCCTTTTTTGATTTCGCTTCGAGAATAAGCTTGAGAGCTTCGTCAAGATTATCGGTAAATTTATCAAGATATCCGGTTTTTAAACGTTTCTCGATTCTTATTCGATCCACTTCGATTGCAAGAATTACAGCCCCGTTCATTGTAGCGGCAAGAGGTTGAGCTCCACCCATTCCGCCAAGACCAGCAGTGAGTATGAATTTTCCTGAGAGGTTACCTCCAAAGTATTTATTGCCGCATTCGGCAAATGTTTCGTATGTGCCTTGTAGAATTCCTTGCGAGCCAATATAAATCCAGCTACCGGCTGTCATTTGTCCGTACATCGTTAAACCGAGTCCTTCCAACCGACGGAACTCATCCCAGGTAGCCCAATGCGGAACGAGCATAGAATTAGAAATCAGTACCCGCGGTGCATCGGTGTGGGTTTTAAAAATTCCAACAGGTTTTCCGGATTGCACAAGAAGCGTTTCATCGTTTTCAAGTTCTTTCAAACTGCGGATAATTGAATCGTAGCATTCCCAGTTTCGGGCAGCTTTTCCTGTTCCGCCGTAAACTATAAGTTCTTCCGGTCTTTCTGCAACTTCCGCATCAAGGTTGTTCATTAACATACGAAGCGCAGCTTCCTGTATCCATCCCTTGCAGGAGATTTGTGTTCCTCTTGGGGCTTTAATATTTGTATGATTACTCATTACACTTCTCTCTTTCATTTTCGAAATTCTGGATTTGGTTCTTTAATTTTTACAATCGTGTATTCCGGATCTTTTTCCCCGTAGGCTCTCTCTAGCGAAATCATTGAAAAAGTTTCCCAGTCACTACGGTCAACCTCTAACTTTTCTGACAGAACAGTAATTGTTTGAAGTTTCATAAAAACATCCTTTATAGTTTATAACCAATTTTTCTTAAAAAATCTTTTCTATATTTTATATCGTCATCTGTTTCGACCCCCTTTGTCTTTATGCCATCAATTACGCCGAGGATTCCGCGACCTTGTTCGGTTTCAGCGATTATTACTTCGACGGGGTTGGCTGTTGCGCAAAAGATACGGCAAACTTCGGGGACCATTTTAATTGTGTTGAGTATGTTTATCGGAAAACCATTTTCCATAAACAAAACAAAGGAATGACCGGCTGATAAATTCATAGCATTCTTTTGTGCAATTTCGATTAAGTTTTTGTCGTTACCAATGTATCGTGCAAGCGCTGGTCCAGACGCCTCGCAAAACGCAAGTCCGAATTTAATATTCGGGTTTGTTGATACCACAGCTTCGTAAATATCTTCGACAGTTTTTATGAAGTGCGACTGACCGAGTATGAAATTCATATCGGCTGGTTTATCAATTTTTACAATTTTCAGTTCCATATTTTTCTCCTGTATCCAAAATTCTTTTTAATTTATTCATGGTATTAGTTATATGCGCCCCTTTCCAAAATACTTTTTTACACTTCGGGCATTCGTAAAACTCGGTAAACCCTTCCCACGAACGATGCGGGATTCGGTTTTTAACAGCTTCCTTATCGACAACTTTTTGTATTTCTACATTACAATCAACACAGCGTGTAAAAAGTTTTGTGTCAACATCTAAACCAAACTGTGCGATAACACGTTTCATCTGAACATCAAAGTTTTCGCTGCAGAGGTCATAAAGAGTAACCGGTGCAATGCCTTCAGGAAAAGATTTCCGACGAGTTAGAAATACCCGATCCTCGCTGTTGCTAATTTCTACCAATTCTTTCAGCGATTTAGAGGAATCGTAAACTACATCGTTTCCTATAAGTCGAAGCCAGCGAGCTAATTTTTCGAGCATTGTATCAGCTACAAATTTCATCATTACTCTCTAAACACTTCAACTTAATTTACGAATTTATTAGTTAAAAATGAACATTAACCTTAAATCAAAATCTAATATTTCAAAACTTTTGGTGGGCTTGCCCCGTAGGCTTTCATTCTTCTCTTATACGAATTTGTGTTTCTTCTACAATCCAAAGCTTTCCGTCAATTTCTTCTTTTTTTAAAAATTTGAGTAAATTATCAAAGACTTTTAATACATATAATTTATCGGATTTTATTAGTCTTAGGACAATAATTCCATTGTATTCTTTTGGAGGGTAAGTTCTTATGTCAGAAAAATCTAAATCAAGGCTAACTAAAACCTTTTTCTCTTTTTTACAAATATCAGCAAATTCTGAATCAGGTTTTCCACTTAAATTTTCTTCATAAACTGTACAAGCTTCCCAATTTTCTGATTTTAATAAATCAACTAATTCGACAGGTAAATTTTTGTTATAATTATTCGTTCCTTAGCGATATCTGCAGCGTATGCAAGTGCCGCCCTTATCCCCTCCATTGTTAATGAAGGATAACTTTTCAATAATTCTTCATAACTAACACCAGCTGCAATGTTATCCAAAATTGTAGAAACCATTATCCTTGTTCCTTTAATGCAGGCTTTACCATGACATATGTTTGGGTCTACCGAAATTTGTTCTAATAAATTCATATTTATCCTTTATGATTTGCTTAAAATTTATTTATAATTAATTTAATAATCAATCGTGCATTCAAAACTTTTGGTGGGCTTGCCCCGGATGCTTTCATGGTGGATAGTACTATCCTAATACGTTGTCCTTTGCTTAGTAATTTTCACATCTTGCAGTTGCGAGGCTTTCACTCGTATCTCAAGTTTATAATGCTTGTAGGTACCCATCGGAATCCATTCAAAATTCATAACCCAGCAATGCAGGTCGCGGTCGATACTTATACTTGGCGCCGAAATTTCTTTCCGTATCAAATCGTAATTGCCGTTCATTCTGAATTTCCAATTTTCTGTAAGATTAAATTCGAGAGATGCAGATATATTTGCTGAGCGGTGTTTTGCTGTTGGGATGTAACTTTCAGAAAAATTCCAGCTAAACGATAGCCGCCAAGGGATTGAGAAATCGGGTTCGTCCCGCTGGTATATGCCCTGATATCCACTTTTGCGTTGTTGAACGGTATCGGTTTCCGATAATTCACCAGCCTTCTGCTTCCGATCTCCCGATAGTGAAGTCGATAAGCTGATGGAGAAATTTTCCAAACGTGCTAACTTCCCCTCCCTTATCATAAACTTATTCACCAACCGGTTTGATGTTTCATCAAATTTATACAAGTTAAAACTACTTGAGCCACTGAAGTTTAACAATTCACCAATACTTGTCCGGTAACCAACTCCGACGTTCGATAAATTTAGACTGTCGGCTGAAAAATTGTAGGAAACATTTGCACCTACATTCAGCAGTTGAATTTTTTGTTCTTCTTCCCCTTCGCCTTTCGGTTTCAATTTCATCTCGAACTG
>CAMTVZ010000208.1:0-1696 GCA_947085285.1 uncultured Ignavibacteriota bacterium | reverse complement strand
TTGGATAGTTTTGATATAATAAAAATTCTATGGGTAATTGATTATCAAGATTATCAAATGATGTTATGACTTGCCCCAGTTGACCGTATTTATTTACTTGCTGCGCTCGCACTGTAAAATCGGACTCTCGCCATCCGACTAAAACACATCCACCCTTTCCATCTGTTGTAAGCTTTGCTCCTCCACCTAAGGAGACATCACAGAAAAATACATCATTTAAGTCCAAAAGTGTTATTCCGAGAGTGTCAAGCCTCTGAATGTATACGCCAAGTTGAGTTCGGCTATCAATCCAAACATACAAGGAAGTTGACGAATCCGACGGCAACACACCAACTATGCCTTTTCGAGAAGATATGCGGCTCACCGGAATTCCCCCATACTCAAACACCGTACTTCCATCGCTTCGTACAATCTGTGTGCGAAGATCCCATACACCGCTTGTGTTTTGTGTCCAAGCAATGGTCGAATAACTATTTTGTTGTGAGAAATCCCAACCCGAGAAATTATTTGTATTGATAGTATCGATAATTACACCTAAACTATCCCAAAGTATTGTGCCGAAGGTATCAATTTTTTGAAGATTGATAGTGAAAAGAAGCTGACCATTTCGGTAACCAAGTACCTTACTGCCCAGCAAGTAAACATTTGCAGTATCATCAACCCTGAGAATCCCCCCGCTAGTTGGTACCTGTACCGGATTTGACCAGTATGAATTTCCTTCTGTATTAAAACGGTGTAATCTTCCGACTCCAAAGCGGATATAACAGCCTCCCCCACCATCGGATGCGATTGGTGGTCTTGCGGGCGAATTCCATACATATTTCCCATTGTCACCCCAAACCCGTAAACCTTCACTATTGATTCTGTTAATTCTTAAATCACCATGTGTGTCCACCCACGCTAATATACACCCTCCTTGTCCATCAGACACGATCGCTTGAGAATGTTGGTCTGTCTCAGAAAGCGACACCCGCACACCTGTCGGTCCCCACAAGAAATTTCCGCTGCTGTCAACACGCTGCACACGCAAACGTGATATCCAGGGTCCACTCATTCCACCTGAATAATAATCTTGGTATGAAATAATCACTCCATTCTGTCCATCTTCTGTAATCTTTGCGTTACTTTGCTCGGGTAATTCACCAAGAATTCTCTTCCCACTTCCCCATGGTTTATAACCATAGCGGTTAAGTCTCTCTAATATTAATCGTCTTGGATAACCTAAATTCTGCTCATAAGTAATGTAGCAGCCGCCAGAACTGTCACTGGCTATCTCAGGTAATAGTCCGTAGCCAACAATAAGATTATTATACGGGTCGGTGGACCACTGGGAGTAAGAATGGCAAGATAGCAATACGCCTACGGCGGAGGCAAAGAGAAATAAGCTAATAGCGTAGTAAAAAGTTTTCATAAAATATTACCTCATTTTTAAATTTGTGTTTCAGTTTAATTTAACACACGTCTCATCAAAATACAACCACCTCAAACACATAACAGAGCAATAAAAGTAACACCGTTCGGCTGTGTCCATGTTACAAAATCAGTATCAAACGGCGCTGCAATCAGAACACCAAATGAAACAATTGCAAGAAGAAAAGTTACAAAGGTTTTCATAAAATTATTCTCCTTTCATTTGAGAATTATAAGTTTATTGGTTTTTGTTATTTGATTAGTTGTTAATTTATAGTAGTAAACA
>CAMTVZ010000207.1:0-10232 GCA_947085285.1 uncultured Ignavibacteriota bacterium | reverse complement strand
CAGAATTATTAAAAATGAAAAAATAAAAAAATAGGAAATATTAAATGCCAAATCCAAAACGAAGACATTCAAAATCGCGTGGTGCAAAACGACGAACCCACTACAAAGCAGCAACTCCAGCAGTAGGCATATGCCCAAATTGCCACGAGCACCGGTTACTTCACCGCGCATGCCCAAGCTGTGGCCATTATAACGGCAAAGCTGTAATCATTCCAAAAGAAACAAAATAAATAGTTTTGCAACTGCTTGCTAAAGCAAAATGCTAAAATAAAAATTGTTGTGGATGCTATGGGGGGCGATTTCGCACCTGCAAACATAGTAGCCGGCGGAATCGAAGCTCTGCGCGAAAGCAACAACCGATTTGAGATCATCTTTGTAGGCATCGAAGCCGATATCAAAAACGAAATTTCTAAGTTAAATGCCGAGGGTTTAAGCTACTCAATCGTGCATGCTTCTGAAGTTATCGAGATGCACGACTCGCCTACGGTTGCTTTCAAACAAAAAAAAGATTCCTCAATTGTTGTAGGTTTAAACCTGCACAAAGAAGGCAGAGCCGATGCCTTCCTTAGTGCCGGCAATACCGGCGCAGTGATGTCGGCTTCTACACTTTTACTCGGAAGAATCGAAGGGGTCAGCCGCCCTACAATCGGAACCTTCTTCCCTTCTGAAAAAGGTGCTTGCCTATTATTAGATGCTGGTGCCAATGTCGATTGCCGACCTCAACACCTTGTTGAATTTGCAATGATGGGGAGTATTTATGCCAATTATATTTTAAACTCCCCAAATCCTACGGTTGGGATAGTAAACATAGGCGAAGAGAGCTCAAAAGGCAACGAGGTTACAATCGAAGCTTATCGTTTATTAAAAGAAAGTAATCTGAATTTCGTCGGCAACATCGAAGGCAGAGATATTTTGAAAGGCAAAGCTCAGGTTATTGTGTGCGATGGTTTTGTTGGAAATATCGTACTGAAATTTGCCGAGAGTACACTCGGCTTCTTAAAATCAAAATTTAAATCGTACGCCTCCGAAAGTATTTTTAAAAAAATATGGGTAGGCTTGATGTACGGAACCTTGAAAAAAATATTGAAAGATTTCGACTACCAGGAACACGGTGGCGTGCCGCTATTAGGAGTAAAAGGAATTTCGTTGATAGGCCACGGCAGTTCAACACCAAAAGCAATCAAAAATATGGTTTACAGGGCTGAAGAGATGGCAAAAAAACAAATTGATAAACAAATATCTAAATTGATGTCGAAAACTATTACAAATGAATAAAAATAACAAAACAATAGCTGCAATTACAGCGGTTGCACATTACGTCCCTGAAAAAATTCTATCAAACTTTGATTTAGAAAAAATGGTTGACACAACCGACGAGTGGATTAAAACACGCACCGGAATATCGGAACGTCGGATATTAGAGAACGGCGCCTCATCCGATATGGCTGCCAAAGCAATCAATCAACTTCTAAAAAATCGAGGAATCGGACCTGAAGAGATAGAAATAATAATTACAGCAACTGTAACCCCCGATATGTTATTCCCCCCTACATCAACCATCATCCAACGAAAAGTTGGAGCCATAAATGCGTGGGGCTTCGATATCGAAGCGGCTTGTTCGGGTTTCCTTTATTCACTTATCGTCGGTGCTCAATTTATTGAAACCGGTAATTATAAAAAAGTGATCGTTGTAGGCTCCGACAAGATGAGTTCGATTACCGATTATACCGACAGGAATACTTGCATCCTGTTTGGTGATGCTGCCGCTGCTGTTTTGTTAGAACCTTCGGACGATGAAAACATAGGAATCCTTGACCACATTTTTTATTCAAATGGAGCAGGCGAGGAAGTATTGCATATGAAAGCCGGTGGTAGTTTAAACCCGCCAACACATGAAACAGTAGATAAAAAATGGCATTACATTTATCAAGATGGAAAGGCTGTCTTCAAAGTAGCTGTAATGGGTATGGCTGATGTATCGGAAGAAATTTTGAAGCGAAATAATTTAACCGGCAAAGATATCGATTATTTCGTTCCTCATCAAGCTAACCTGCGGATAATTGATGCCGCCGCAAATAGAATGGGAATAGATTACTCGAAAGTTATGATAAACATTGATAAATACGGCAACACAACTGCTGCAACAATTCCCCTCTGCTTATCCGAATGGTGGCTTGCAGGTAAGTTAAAACGAGGGCACACTGTAGTATTAGCAAGTTTTGGTGCCGGTTATACCTGGGGTTCGATTCTTTTAAAATGGGCAATTGATTAAAACCGATTATGTCAAAAACTGCAATCATTTTTCCCGGTCAGGGATCGCAATATGTTGGAATGGGCAAAGACTTATACGAGAAGAGTTCTGTTGCCCGTGAAGTATTTCAACAAGCAGACGACATTTTAGGATTTTCGTTGAGCAAAATATGTTTCGACGGTCCTGAAGATGAGTTGAAACAGACTAAGAACACACAGCCCGCAATTTTTCTGCATAGTTGTGTTCTTCTGAAAATGAATCAAGATATAAAAGGCGATTATACTGCAGGGCACTCGTTAGGCGAATACACTGCAAATGTTTTTGCCGGGTCAATAAATTTTGAAACAGCATTAAAACTTGTACGACTTCGTGGCGAATTAATGCAAAAAGCTGGCGAAGAGAATGTAGGAACACTCGCAGCGGTAGTCGGACTCGAGCCAAACATTGTTGAAGATATATGCACTAAAGCAAGCTCGCAAGGTATTGTTCAGTGTGCAAATTATAATTCACCCGGTCAGATTGTTATAAGCGGCTCAATCGCAGGAATTCAAGCCGCTATGTTGCTTGCAAAAGAAGCCGGTGCCAAAATGGTGAAAGAGTTACCCGTAAGCGGTGCCTTTCACTCACCATTAATGCTTTCTGCAAAAGCCGGACTTGCCTTAGCCTTAGATAATACAGCTTTTAAAGATGCAAAAATTCCTATTTACTCAAATGTAACAGGTAACCCAATTCAAAACTCTGAAGAAATTAGAAATGCTTTGAAAGAACAGTTAACAGCCGCAGTCCGCTGGGAAAGTTCTATCAGAAATATGATTGCCGATGGTGCCGATAATTTTATCGAAATTGGGCCCGGAAAAGTTTTGCAAGGTTTAGTTAAACGCATCAATCCGAATGTTGCAGTTACAGGAATTTCTTAAATGACTAATAAAGAATTAACAATTAATAAATTAAGGATCGACCCTGAACTATTTGAGTTAGGATTTGCTGAAAATGCTACGCCAAACCATTGTTGCGGAAAATGTTGTCGAGGTGGTGTGTATCTAAGTTTAGATGAAAAAGGGAAAATACTTGAAAACCGCCAACTCATCAAACAATATATGGACGAAACACAACCAACTGACGATGAACTCTGGTTTGCTAACGAGCTCATAGAAGATACCGATTTCCCGAATCACGTATGCGACTCTACAAACGTTTACAACGACAAATGTGTCTTCCTAACCAAAGATAATAAATGCTCGTTACAATCGCTCGCCCTCGATAAAGGTTTTCATAAATGGTCGTTAAAACCACTATATTGTGTAGCTTTTCCTATTGTTATTGTTTCTAATCAAATAACATTCGACGATTTTTTATCGGGTGAAGCCGATTGCTGCACAGCAAAAAAAGGTTTACCTGTCAGTCTCATCGAAACTTGCAAAGATGAATTCTTGCATATTTTAGGAAAAGATGGTTATATTAAGCTAACTCAATTTGAAAAAGAGTATAAAGAATCAAAATAATTATGAAAGTTCTAGAAAATAAGGTAGCATTAATTACAGGTGCTGCACGTGGAATCGGCAAAGCTATAGCACTCGAGTTAGCAGAAGCGGGTGCACACATTGCAATTACCGACGTAGCCACCCAAGCGGAAATGGAATCAGCACTCAACGAAATAAAATCGTTAGGTGTTGATGCTCTGGCAATCTATGCCGATGCTGGATCGTTTACGCAAGCCCAACAAACCGTGGACCAGGTAGTTGAACACTTTAAGCGGTTCGATATTTTGGTAAACAATGCGGGCATTACTCGCGACATGCTATTAATGCGAATGAGCGAAGAAGATTGGGATCTAGTAATAAATGTAAATTTGAAGAGTGTTTTCAATTATACAAAGGCAGCCATTCGACCAATGATGAATCAGAAATATGGAAAAATTATTAACATATCATCTGTTGTTGGAGTAATGGGTAATGCTGGTCAGTCCAATTATTCGGCATCGAAAGCCGGCATCGTTGGCTTCACTAAATCTATCGCTAAGGAAGTTGCCTCAAGGAAAATTAATGTAAATGCGATAGCACCAGGATATGTAGAAACAGCAATGACAGCAAAGTTAACCGAAGATCAACGAAAACAACTGACCGATGCAATTCCGATGAAACGGACAGCTCAACCCAAAGATATTGCTAAGGTAGTTAAGTTTTTAGCATCGCCTGATTCCGATTATATTACAGGCGAGGTTATTAACGTAAACGGTGGTCTTTACATGTAAAAGTTTTTTTTTAAATTAAATTTAATCATAAACAACTATAAGGAGAAATAAATGAGTGATGTAACAGCAAAAGTAAAAGAAATCGTAATGAATAAATTAGGTGTCGAGGAATCAGCAGTAACACCCGAAGCCTCATTCACGAATGATTTGGGGGCCGACTCATTAGACACCGTCGAATTAGTAATGGAATTTGAAAAATCATTTAACATCCAAATCCCCGACGAAGATGCCGAAAAAATCGGAACTGTGGGTGATGCCATAAACTATTTAAAACAAAAATTGGGATAATGAAAAACAACCGAAATCGACGCCGTGTTGTAGTTACCGGAATGGGTGCGGTTACCCCTATCGGATTAAATGTTAACGACTTCTGGGAGAATTTAATTGCCGGGAAAAGCGGAGCTGCGCATATTACTTCGTTCGACACTACAGGATACGACACAAAAATAGCCGCCGAATTAAAAGGATTCGATCCAACACTTTATATCGACAAAAAGTCGGTTAAACGGATGGACCCTTTTACTCACTATGCATTAGCTTCCGCCGAGATGGCAATAACCGACTCGGGAATAAATTTCGAGAAGGAAGACCGTAACCGAATCGGTGTTGTATTCGGTTCGGGGATAGGAGGCATGTGGACATATTACTACCAGACGAAAGAATTATTCGAGAACGGACCAAACCGAGTAAGCCCATTGTTCGTGCCAATGATGATTGCTGATATAGCCGCTGGCTACATCGCAATGAAATTCGGAGTAAAAGGACCTAACTACGCAACGACATCAGCCTGTGCAACATCATCGCACGCAATAGCCGACGCAGTAATGCTCATCGAGCGAGGTGATGCCGATGTAATGTTCACCGGCGGAGCCGAAGCAGCTATATGCCCAATCGGTATAGCAGGTTTCAATTCGATGAAAGCGATGTCAACTCGCAACGACGAACCTGAAAAAGCAAGCCGTCCGTTCGATGCCGAACGTAACGGCTTTGTTATGGGCGAGGGGGGCGCTGTTTTAGTCCTCGAAGAACTCGAACACGCTCTAAAGCGTAATGCTAAAATTTATGCAGAGATTGCTGGTTTCGGGCTCACTGCCGATGCTTACCACATCACAGCTCCAGCACCAGGCGGCGAAGGGGCTGTCCGCTCGATGAGTCTGGCTATTAAAGATGCCGGACTAATGCCAACTGATATCGATTATATCAATGCTCATGGAACATCGACACCGTACAACGACAAAAACGAAACCGAGGCAATAAAAACAGTTTTTGGCGATCACGCTTATAAACTTCATATAAGTTCTAACAAATCGATGATCGGGCATTTACTTGGAGCTGCTGGGGCTGTTGAAGCGGTTGCAACTATTAAAACCATTACTGAAGGGATTATTCCTCCAACAATAAACCTTGAAAATCCAGACCCCGAATGCGACCTGAATTATGTCCCTAATAAAGCTATCAAAAAAACTGTAAATGTAGCTATAAGTAATACATTCGGATTCGGCGGTCATAACGCATCAATTCTTTTTATTAAGTATCCCAATAATGATCGGATTTCTTAGACAGAAATTTTCAGAACTTTGGAAACAACTTTTTTTAAAAAAACAACCAAAAAGAAAATTCACAACAGTTTCGGATCTCCCCGAAAGTTATAAAAATATAGATTTAGAAAAATTCGAGCAGGTGTCGGAATACAAAATCAAGACTCCTGCCCTATTCTATCAAGCTTTTACACATCGTTCTTATTTACAATATGCTGATAAACCTGAATTGATTTCAAACGAACGATTAGAATTCCTCGGCGATTCAATTTTGAATTTAGTAGTTGCCGAATACCTTTACGAAAATTATCCGGATGCCGACGAAGGAGAGTTAACAAAACTACGCTCACGACTGGTTAATCGCAAGGCTCTTGCGATTTTTGCACGTGAATTAAATTTATCGAGCTTTCTTCTTTTAAGCACTAGCGCCTCCCAAGCAGTAGGTCAAGGCTCCGATACAATTTTAGCCGATGGGTTTGAAGCGATAGTAGGGGCAATGTATTTAGACGGAGGAATCGAACCGATACGTAAATTCATAAGAAAAAGATTACTCACTGCAATGAAGTTGCAGGCTATCAGCATCGAAGATACAAATTACAAAAGTTTACTTTTGGAGTATGCACAAGCACGCGGATTTCAGCCACCAAAGTATTGTATTGCAAACTCTGAAGGTCCTGACCACGACCGAATTTTTACAGTTGAAGTATACGTAAATAACGAAGTATGCGGTAGAGGCATCGGCAAGAATAAGAAATCGGCTGAACAAGAAGCCGCTGCTGAAGCTGTTCTAAAATTTAATATTTCAAATAACAATGCCTGAAAAATTATTATTCGAAAAAAGTGTTACCGGACGTAAAGGATACACTTTACCTAAATTAGATATACCTCAACAACCGATTGCCGGGCTGATTCCTTCAAAATTTATACGTAAAAAGGCTGCTGAACTCCCCGAAATCAGCGAGAACGAAGTCGTACGCCACTTCGTACGTCTATCTAATATGAATTATCATATCGACAAAGGATTTTACCCCCTCGGCTCGTGTACCATGAAATATAATCCTAAAGTGAACGAAGTTACAGCATCAATGGCAGGCTTTGCCAATCTACATCCTTTTTCGCCTGAAGAATTTTCACAAGGTGCATTAAAGTTGATGTATGAATTAGGCGAATATTTAAAAGCTATCTCAGGTATGGAGGGAGTAACACTTCAACCAGCTGCCGGTGCACAGGGCGAGTTTACAAGTCTTCTGATGATACGTGCTTACCACAAAAACAAAGGTAAGCCGCGAAACATTATTTTAGTCCCCGATTCAGCTCACGGAACTAATCCGGCAAGCGTAACTATTTCGGGCTTCAAATCGGTGAATGTAAAATCGAATATGTGTGGAACGATAGATATCGAGTATCTGAAACGCAACCTCAACGAGAACGTTGCGGCAATTATGATAACCAATCCGAATACACTCGGAATTTTTGAGAGCGATATTGTAACAATCGAAAAATTAGTTCACGATGCAGGTGCCTTGATGTATATGGATGGGGCAAATCTCAATGCACTCTTGGGCATTGTACGTCCGGGCGATATGGGTTTCGATGCTGTTCATATCAATCTGCATAAAACTTTTTCCACACCACACGGCGGCGGTGGTCCTGGGGCTGGACCTGTTGCAGTAAGTAAAAAATTAGAAGAATTTCTCCCAACACCACTTATCACTAAAAAAGGCGATCAATATCATTTAATTAACAACAGAGAAAAATCCATCGGGCGAATTCACACATTCTTCGGTAACTTCGGAATGTTAGTCCGTGCTTACACATATATTCGAATCATTGGTTCTGAAGGTTTAAGGGAGATTAGTGAAAATGCCATCATCAATGCAAATTACCTTTTGAGCCGATTAAAAAACCACTTCGATGTTTCTTATAACGAAATACCAATGCACGAGTTTGTGCTTTCAGGAGAGAAACAAAAAAACCGCGGGATTCGAGTGATGGATATTGCAAAGCGGCTCCTCGATTATGGCTTCCACGCACCTACAACTTATTTCCCACTAATCGTTAAAGAAGCATTGATGATTGAACCGACCGAAACCGAAACAAAAGAGACTCTCGATGCATTCGCCGATGCACTTATAAAAATCAATGAAGAGATTACAACAAATCCCGCTTTGATATTAACAGCCCCGCAAACGACTCCTGTAAAACGTCTCGACGATGCACGCGGAACTAAACAACTCGATGTATGTTACAAGGGATAAAAATAGCTGAGAACAATAACGATATCAAATCTGTTTTAGAAAACAGTCGTGTAATTGCAGTTGTTGGCAGCTCTCCCTCGCCCGACAAAGACAGTTACCGGATAACTGAATACCTAATAAAAAAGGGTTACAAAGTATATCCTGTAAATCCGAACTATCAGGAAATTCTCGGAGTTAAATGCTATTCGACACTGTTAGAAATCCCGGAAAAAATTGATATTGTAAATATTTTCCGCCGCCCTGAATTTGTTCTACCGGTAGTTAAAGAAGCAATCCAAACTAATGCGGCGGTTGTCTGGTTTCAATTCGGAGTCGGTTCAGCAGAAACAATCAAATATGCACTCGAAAATAAACTCACAGTCATAACTGATCGCTGCATAAAAATTGAACACATGCGGCTTATCGGTTAAACTGATAGGCCTGATGAAAACAGTTTTTTTAATAATACTTTTCTTTGCCGAAAATAATTTTTTACAAAGCAGCAACCTACCTTTACAACATAATCAAGATATCCGTGTAGATAGCGTTATAATTCTTGGTAATAATAAAACAAAATCTTTCGTTATCCTGCGCGAAATGACACTCAAGCCGGGCAGTGTAATAACCGACGAGGCAATGGACTACGATAAGAAACGAATTTACAGCTTGCAATTATTCAATAGTGTTGAGATATTCAAAGTTGAAACTTCTCCTCACCGATTTAACCTATTGGTAGTAGTTTCTGAACGGTGGTTTCTTTACCCGATTCCTATTTTTGGAATTAAAGACCGGGATTGGAAAAAAATTTATTATGGAGCCGGGATTGTAGATATCAACTTCAGAGGACGAAACGAAAAAATTTTTGCAATGGGAACTTTAGGGTATGAACCATCTTTACAGTTATCCTACCGAAATCCTCAGATTGATTACTGGGAAGATGTTTTCGTTAATACATCCTTTGGCTATTATGAAAATGAAAATAAAAGTTTATCGGCACAAAATGATGCTCCTAATTTTTTTCAATATCATACATCTGCTTCCCTTTCAATCGGAAAACGTTTCCAAAACTCGCACACTGCCTGGATGCACTTTGGCTACGAGGTAGTTAAACTATCCGATTACCAACCGGGGCGATTACTGAATGCATGGGGAAAAGATGCCTTCCCGATTTTGTCAACCGGCTACAATTACGATACACGCGACTTGAACGACTATACACTCTTCGGGTCGTATATAAATTTTAGTGTAACCAAGTTTGGATTATTTGAAAAAAATATTGACTACTGGAAGTATTCTTTCGATTACCGGCGGTTTATACCGTTGATACCCGACGTTGTGCTTGCATTTCGTTCGTTTGGAACATTTTCGAGCGGAGGTGAGATACCTTCGTATAAACATGTTTATTTCGGATATAGTGAACGAATAAGAGGACATTACAAAAATATTTATGAGGGGGAAAATATTTTAGGTAGCTCTGCTGAATTGCGAATTGTTTTATTAAAACCAAAATATTTTAATTTAGATTTCATCCCGATACCCGAATTCAGTGTTTGGAAGTTCGGGATTGCCGCTGCTCTCTTCGGCGATGCCGGTAACGTTTGGTATCGAAAGCAACCACTTGCAATTGCCAATTTCAAAAAAGGTTACGGTGCTGGTTTGCACTTCATCCTCCCCTATCACTTTGTATTCCGCGCCGAGTATGCAATTAATGAATTAAGAAAAGGGGAATTCATTTTCGATATTTCAGCAGCATTCTAAAAAAATAACTCAAGTTATCAGCTTGTAATCAGAAACCGTTTAAACGGTTGCAAATTATTATTTGTTCATGTATAAGGCTGACCAAAAAGTAAGCAAATTGTCATTGCGAGGAGTCCCGCGAAACGCGGGACGACGAAGCCTGCCCGTGCAGGCGGGCAATCTCTCAATTCAATTGAAAAACGACACGTTGAGATTGT
>CAMTVZ010000206.1:0-4635 GCA_947085285.1 uncultured Ignavibacteriota bacterium | reverse complement strand
TTTTAATTACCGAACAAAACTTACAATCGAAAGGGCACCCGCGTGAAGTTTGTAAAATTACGTTGGATATTTTTTGGTAATTACGCACTACTTTAAAATCAGGGAAGGGAAGAAAATCGAGATTATGGATAGGAGTGCTTTCAGGATTGTGGAAAACCTTGTTACCGATTTTGTATGAAATACCTCTGATTTCTTTTACATCGGTGCTGCTGTTTTCCAACCATTTTATCAGTTCCATGAAAGAATTCTCACCTTCGCCTCGCACAACAAAGTCGGCACCTTCGCTCAAAGCTTCGTCGGTGAGAAAAGTTACGTGAGGTCCCCCCATAACAACCGGAATTGTGGGACTGAAGGTTTTTATTTTTGAAACGATGCGGTAGGCTTCGGGAGCTGTGCTTGTGATTGTTGAAATGCCGACTAAGTCGGAAGTTAAAATTGTTTCCCAATTAAGCGGCGTCATATCCTGATGAAAAATTGTTACGTTGTAGCCGCGATTAGTTAGCATTGCTCCGAAAATCGGCAAACCGAGACGGGGTAAATGATATCGTGAGTAGATGTGAAATCCCGGAGCCGCAGGTTCAATGAGTACTATATTTTTCATATACCCTTTCTAACTTATTCGCAAACGTCAATAGATTGACAATATAGGCGTAGAGTTAAGGCTGACTAAAAAGTAAATATTTTTTGATGTTTTTTTCGTGAAGTCAGTGACCTTGGTAATAATATTCTTTTAACACTTATCAACATAAAAACTTTTGGTTAGCCCCATAAAATCTATTTCAATACAAGAACATCGGTTTGTTCAGAAAGTGTTTTATGCGTGGCTTGTAATTTTCAGCGTCATAAAGCTCGCGCACATCCACACGCTTTTGTCCTTGCGCTGTAATATCAATCGAAACTGTAGTGTACTTTCCGTCTTGCAGTGCAACCATTCTACCGAATTGCTTAGCGTTTACCAAATCGGCAGCTAAATAACCGTAGCTTGTAGCCACCATGCGGTCGAGAGCGTCGGGTTCACCGCTACGCATCAAGTAAGCAAGCTGCTGGTAAATTGTAAGATGTCCGGTTCGTTTTTGAATTTCTTGTGATACAATGTAACCAATTCCGCCTAACTTTTTATGACCGTAAGCATCCGGTTCGCCGGTAATTATCATATTGCCGCCAACCAATTTTGCTCCTTCCGAAATAGTAACAACTGCATAATTACTTGGATTGGCTCGTTTATCTGCATCTAAAAACTTACATAATTTTTCTATATCAAAGTCAACTTCTGAAATAATAGCCCTATCGACACCGGCGAGATAAGCAGAAATGAGAGAGGTTTCGCCAGAGTATCTTCCGAAAAGTTCTACAACTGCAATTCTTTCGTGCGAACCGGCGGGTGTTCTTAAAGCATCTATAAAATCTACACTCCGGGTTATAGCAGTTGAAAATCCGATACAATAATCGGTACCGAAAACATCATTATCCATTGTTTTAGGAATTCCTACCACTGGAAAACCGGTTTTATGCAAATGAACGGCGTAGCTGAGTGTATCGTCGCCACCAATGGCTATCAGAGCATCAATTTGTAAATGTTGTAAAACTTTTAGTATATGAGATGTACAATCGATATACATCTTCTGCTCATTACTTTTAAATTTATCTATTAAGAATGCGGGTATTTCTTTAGGACGCACTTTTGCCGGATTTGTTCTTGAGGTATGTAAAATAGTTCCACCACTCCGGTCAATTGTGCGTGTTGATGTTTTTGTTAGTATCATAAAATTTTCATCGAAAGTTTTCGGATCGTCGGGGTTATAATACAGTAATCCACCCCAACCTTTACGGATTCCGATTACTTCATTACCTGCATCGATAGCCCGATGGGCCGCAGCTTTTATAGCTGGATTTAAACCAGGCACGTCGCCGCCACCTGTTAAAATACCTATTTTCATTTATATCTTCTTTCTAAGTATATTTTTTTTTAATTCTCGTTCAAATTTAAGAAAAGCTAATGAAGAATACAATTATCATTTTGACCTACGATTATTTGTAAATGCAGAATACTCCAACATTTGTGTTGTGAGGTCGAGCGGATAGCTTACTTTTACATCAACAATTTTTGCTTCGGGATCGAGGACAGGTTCAAGTTTTGGCATAACAAATCCTGTATAAAGTGGAAGGTCGAGTAACTCGGCACGCCGCTGAACTTCATCTCTCAATTCGATATTCACCTTCAAACCGTATTTATCGATTAAGTGTTTTGCTGCATCGAAATCGCCTTCAGCTTTTATGCGCATTACTTCAGCTAATAGTTTGCCCACCGCTTCTTTCATTTCCTCATAATTAACAATCCGGTAAAAAGTTTTACCATCTCGTTTTTCAATTTGTACTGCATTCGAATTTCCCATTACGTAATGGGCAATCACTTGCCGGTTTTTCATGTGGTCTTGTTCTAATTGATCACTCTTTCCAATTCTGCGAAGTTGTGTAAGAGCTACACGTATCGCTTGTTGATACATAGTTTCGCCTATTTTACGTACTTCATCAAAATCTTTTGCAAATCCAATATCAACTAATTTTGGATCGAATGCATTCCAGAGTGCAATCAAATCGGCACGGGTTTCTTCGAGCGTGTTGTAATAGCCGGGTAAAAAATCGGCGGGGTCTTTACCTTGCAACTTGTCGCTCACTTTTCCTGAACCGTGTCCAATAACTTCGTGCATTGCAGTATGTAAATTATCGGCTTTCGACCCATATTGCTCGTGCATAGCAATCTCAGTTTCATCGAACGCAAATTCCTTTATCATCTCTAACCCAGTCGATTTATCATAAGCTTCAACGATGTTGTGCAGAAGCACACTCTTACTTCCATACTCTTGACGGATTGCTTGTTCGTTCGGGAGATTTATTCCGATTGGGCTGACAGGTCCGGTTCCACCGGTTGAACCAAGCACATTAACAACATTAGCAATCGGCGATTGATCAATCTTTTTTTTGTAAACATCAGCCCAAGGAGCTTTATCTTCAAAATACTGAGCATACTTAGCTATATTTTGCATCAATTTTGTTTGTTCGGGGTTAGTAAAGAAGATTGCAGATTCCCATTCAGCTTTTTGACCGCGTGGGTCAATGTAAACTTCGATGAATCCAAGTATAAAATCCACATTCGAGGTATCTTTCACCCAACTTATATTGAAATTTCTGAAATCGTTCAAATCGCCCGACTTTAAATATTTAATTAACAGGCGCACAGTTTCGGCTTGATGCTCGTTTGATGCGTAGGGGATTGCCATTTCGAGATATTTGATAACTTCTTTGAGATCTTTTGCATACATACCGGGTGGAATAGTATCATTTCCGGCACGCCAGATTTTTTCCACTAATCTTCCATTTTTTTTCACGACCTTTGAATTAAGCGGATTTTTTTCGTTACCAGCTTTAGCCCATTTCTCGATTTCACTGTATGAAATATTTCTATCGTAAAAATTTATAGCACTTTGTTTTATCCAATCGCTGCCCGGAGTTTTGTTTGTCATTTGCGGCTCATAGTTTGGATTTAATATAATTTCTTTTAAGCGATTGAGTTTTTGTTCAAGTGTTTCGTTTTCGTTTAAAAACCTGGCACCATTCTTTTGTGCAATCTCACAAGCTTTTTTGAATTCTTCGAAGGTAACTTCGGGTACGAATTTTTTAGATGTTATGTTATCGTAAAAACCGTTGTTTATCCAAAACAGTTTTAGATAATTGGTAAGTGCTTTAATCGTATTCGAATCGATTCCGTTCTGATAGAGATAAATTTGTTCGATGAGGTTACGAACTTCAAGAGCTGATGGATGATGTTGGTCGATTGCAATATCTCTTCCTGCTAATCCAGCAAGATGAAGGTAGTATGCGAATATTCTTTCTCTTGATGATAGTTGTTCAAAACCGTCGGCATAGAGTTGTACAACCTGTGCCGGACCAATCCGTTCTAATTTATAAATTCTTTCCATTCCAGTTTCCTTTTTTGTGCAACCAATAAACGTAAATACGATTAACAATAGCCACACGAGTGATTTAATTAACATGATTCTATTCCTTTAATTTAATTTCAGTATAATGATAACAAAAAGAAGGGGGAAAGGCAAAAAAAAACCGCTTCAAAATTAAGAAGCGGTTTAAAAAATTAAAACAAAATAAAATCTATTTACTCAAGATCAATTTTCCTTGATTATTAACTTTAACCCAATATGCAAAGCCGGGCTTAAGAGTATCGGTGATGAAATAACTTCCGAGATAACCGTAATAATTCGAGGTGTGAAGGGAGGCAGGTTCCTTTATAATTGACTGAATTGCAACAGGATGCGATAACGTTCCTATCAAGTTCCACCCCGAAATCACATCTATTGTATCCACAGATTTTCCGATGCCTGTTAGAACGATGTTTTCGTTAGCTCCGAATTTAAGCCAATAACCCTTACCATCTTCTAAAGTATCTTTAGTTTTATATCCGACACCGGCTTCGTATAGAAAAGCTGGAGAAATTGCGGTTGGAAATAATGAAGTTTTTCTATAATCATCAACAAGAAGTGGTACTGATAACATATTCCAACCAGCACGTACTGATATGCTCAATGTCGTATCTATCGATTTATTCCCAAAATTAATGTC
>CAMTVZ010000205.1:0-7858 GCA_947085285.1 uncultured Ignavibacteriota bacterium | reverse complement strand
CTAACGAGAGTTGTATGACTTCGCAATGCCATGTTGATGCGAGTGGAAGAAAGAAATCGCCCGAAGCTTGCAACACTTGTCACGGTTCGTTTTCGGCAAAAGCTGATAGCATTTTCGCATGGGCGCCTCCACGAAGTGTTGATGGCGAAACTGCGACTACATTCAAAGGTGTTGGTGCGCACCAAAAGCATTTAGCGACAGGAACTCTCGGAAAAGCTGTTAAATGTGCAGAATGTCATTCCATCCCAAATCAAACATTTGTAAGTGGGCATTTAGATTCTAATCTTCCGGCAGAAGTTGTTATGAACGATACGTTAGCACGTTTGGTAACGGCTAATGGTTTGTTGGTCCCTAATCCTACATATCAAACGGCAAATGCTACTTGCAGTAACACATATTGCCACGGTAATTGGCGGCTGCGGCGTGCTACTTCAACTGCACAATTCGGTTATGCAGATTCAGTTATGGTTGGAGCAAACAAGTCGGTTGTTTGGACCGGTGGGTCAAGCGAAGCTGCATGCGGTAGTTGCCACGCAATTCCGCCAACCGGGCACATTGCAGCAACACTTTCTACGTGCGGTAACTGTCATACTGGAATCGTAAACAGTGCCGGTGTAATAATCGACAAAGCCAAGCATATCAACGGTAAGATTATGCTCTTTGGAACTGAAAAGAATATGAATTAATTAATAAGTAAAATAAAATAGGAATTAGATGTATAAAATAATTGAAAAGCAAAAACTTTCGAGTACAATAACAAAATTAGTGATCGAATCGCCTCTGGTTGCTAAAAAGCGAAAAGCTGGAAACTTTGTGATGATTCGCGTAGTGGAAGGGGGCGAACGTATTCCAATAACGATAGCCGACTCTGATGTTGAAAAAGGAACTGTTACAATAATCGTTCAGGCTATCGGTAAAACAACAAAAATGTTGTGCTCACTGAACGAAGGAGATTATGTTTTAGATTTTGTGGGTCCACTCGGCGAACCGACTCCAATACATAATTACGGAACTGTAGTATGCATCGGTGGTGGAGTTGGAACTGCTGAAGTCTATCCCATTGCAAAAGCGTTGCGGGATGCAGGTAACGAAGTGATTGGAATAATTGGTGCCCGAAGCAAAGATTTAATTATACTTGAAAAAGAAATGGGGGAAGTTTGTAACAAACTTTATATAACAACAGACGATGGAAGCTATCACCGAAAAGGTTTCGTATCAGATCAACTTCTCGACCTTATAAACAACGGAGTAAAAATTGATGGTGTTTATGCCATCGGTCCTATCCCGATGATGAAAGTATGTGCAAACGTAACAAAACCTTTTGGCATTAAAACTTATGTAAGTTTAAATCCTATAATGGTTGATGGTACAGGAATGTGTGGAGGATGCCGTGTAACTGTTGGCGGGAAAATGAAATTCGCTTGCGTTGATGGGCCCGAATTCGATGCTCACGAAGTTGATTTCGATGAATTAATTATGCGTAACCGCACTTATGCCAGTTTAGAAAAAATATCAGACCAAATGTATGAAGAACATTTATGTAAATTGGAGGGTGTAAACTAATGCCAAATACCTTAAAACCATCCGAAAGAATGAAAATACCACGTCAGCATTCGATAGAACAACCCTCAGCTGAAAGAACGAAGAATTTTAATGAAGTTTCGTTCGGATTGAATGAAGAGTTAGCATTGCTTGAAGCAAAGCGATGTCTCGATTGTAAAAACCCAGTTTGTATTGACGGCTGCCCGGTGCGAATCGATATACCCGGATTTATTAAACTAATAATTGAAAAAGATTATGCCGCAGCGGCAGATAAAATTCGTGAGGCAAATTATTTGCCAGCAATCTGCGGTAGAGTTTGTCCTCAGGAAGATCAATGCGAAGTTGTTTGCTTGTTAGGTAAAAAGCATGAGCCAGTTGCTATCGGTAAACTCGAACGATTTGTGGCTGACTACGAAATGGCTAACAATCTATTCAAAAATCCAGTTATTACCAATCATATTGATAAAAAAGTTGCCATTGTAGGTTCAGGACCTGCTGGATTAACGTGTGCTGCTGAGTTAGTAAAGTTGGGCTATAAAGTAACAATATTCGAAGCACTTCATGCTACTGGTGGAGTATTGCGTTATGGGATACCAGAATTCAGGTTACCCAAAAAAATACTTGACATCGAAGTTGAACGCGTCCGACAACTTGGTGCTGAAATTGTTACGAACTTTGTAGTTGGCAGAACAGCTACATTAGACGAGTTGATTGATGAGATGGGATACGACGCTGTGTTTTTGGGGACCGGTGCAGGGACTCCGAATTTTATGGAAATTCCGGGGGAACATTTAAGTGGTGTTTTATCGGCAAACGAATTTTTAACACGCGTAAATTTTATGAAAGCCTATGCTTTTCCTGAAACCGATACACCGATTAAAATTGGAAAACAGATTGCTGTTATCGGTGGAGGTAACACAGCGATGGATGCAGTTCGCACTGCAAAGAGATTAGGTGCCGAGAAAGCATATTTGATTTACAGGCGTTCGCGTAAAGAAATGCCAGCCCGCATCGAAGAGGTCCATCACGCCGAAGAAGAAGGGATAGAATTTTTGATGCTTACAAATCCTTTACGAATTATCGGGGATGAGTTTAATTGGGTAAAAGCAATCGAGTGCCAGAAAATGGAACTTGGTGAACCCGACGAATCGGGGAGAAGAAAACCGATTCCGATAAAGGGTTCAGAATTTATTCTCGAAGTTCAAAATGTGATTGAAGCAATCGGACAAAAACCAAATCCAATTATCCAAGCAACAACACCTGGATTAGGAATAAGTAAGCGTGGGACTGTGGTTGTGGATAATAAGACGATGGTAACGAGCCGGCCGAATGTATTTGCAGGGGGCGATTTGATACACGGCGGTGCCACGGTAATACTCGCTATGCACGATGGAAAATTGGCTGCTTCTTCGATACATGAATATCTGCAGAAACTTGATAAAGAAAAAGAAAAGTCTGATTCGAAAAAATTAGTCGAAGTAAAATAGTTGACTATCAACATTATTTATCACATTTAAAAAAATATTTGTTTTTATTTTTTTAATTCTTATATTAACGCCAGCAATTTAAGTTCTTTTAATTAACGATTCTGATTAAGGGAATTCCGTTAAATTCGGAAGCTGCCCCGCAACTGTAAGTAGTAGACCCCGAAGTTCGCCACTGTGGCGCCACGGCGCTGTGGGAAGGTAACTTCAATATACTATGACTACGAGCCAGGAGACCTGTCAGGATCACAAAAAACTTCAGCCTTCGCGGGAAAGGTATGGTTATCAATAGAATTTATGGTACCCCAACTTTCTTCCGGTTATTGGCAACGAAGGTTGGGGTTTTTTATTTCTATAAATCTAAACTATTAACGAAAGGATTAATATGTTCAGAAAAATTTTATTTCTTACTATTTTTATTTTAAACCAATCGTTTGCCGATCAACAAGCGGCATCGGATTCATCAAAAATATTTTATCTTAAACCTTATACTATTACTGCTACGAGGTTCGTTATTCCTATTAACGAAAGTCCATCATCTATCGAGGTTATCACGAAAGAAAAAATATTACACAGCAATTCATCTACATTAGCTGATGTTCTACAAAATGCAGGAAGTATCTTCATAAAAGATTATGGAACTGCCGGTGGATTGAAAACACTCTCGATAAGAGGGACTACTGCAGAACATAACCTGATACTTCTTAACGGGAGTAGAATAAATAATTTCCAAAATGGATTGGTTGACTTATCGCTATTAACATCAAATAATATCGAACAGATCGAAGTAGTCCATGGGGGGAATTCAGCTTTATATGCCTCCGATGCGATTGGGGGTGTTATAAATATTATCACCACTAAATATTCAGATGGACCAAAAATAAAATTAAGTGGCACTAAAGGTTCATTCAATTATAGTAAATATCAACTTGGTTATACTGACCGACTTACCAGCCAAATCGGATTAAATATGAATTATGTAAACGAATATGGCGACGATAATTACAAATTCCAAACCCTTGATTCTGGTCTCTTCAAAAATAGGAAAAATGCTAACTTTAAAAGACAAAATTTATATTTTGCCACAGATGCCAATTTTTATCAAACTAACTTGCAATTAGCATCTTCGTACACTTTTTCAAAAAGGGGGATCCCTGGTAGTTTATCATCTCCAAGTCCTAAAGCAAACCAATCTGATAAAATCTTCGCAAGTCAATTCATGGCGAATAACTCTTCATTAAACAAAATTAATGTAAAATTGTTATCGAGTTTTTATTATTCTCATCAAAAATATTCTGATGCGGATTGGCTCATTAATTCCTTCTCAAAAAATATTCATTATAACATTAATCCTCAATTAGACTACACAATTAATCGAAATATATTAATAGCAACCGGTGGTGAATTTGCAGAGGGGAAATTAGAAGGGGTCGATTATGTTTCAAAAATTAAAAGACAACAAAAATCATTATATCTAACATCAAATATTAATTACGAGCTTGAATCCAGCTATTTTAAAAAAATCAATTTCTATCCAGCAATCAGATACGATAAATACTCTCATTACAAAGGTGAATTAGTTCCGAAAATCGGATTTAACTCTACTTTGTATAAAGATATTTATATAAGGGGGAGTTACGGGATTAACTACCGCATCCCTACTTTGAACGATTTGTATTATACCGATAATTGGGGGAACAAAGGGAATACTAACTTGAAGCCCGAATATTCAAACTCGTTCGATATTGGGATTAACAAGAGATTCGATATTTTGAATAAACTGGTTATAGATGGTTCGTATTTCAACATTGATACACGTGATAAAATTATTTGGATGCCTACACCTATGTGGACCTTCACCCCCGTGAATATAGGGAAGGTATCATCTCAAGGATATTCAATTAGATTAAACTGGTTAATGAATAAGTATGTAGAAATTGAGGGAAATTATACTTATACTGATTCGAGGAAGAGAAATTTTGATAGTGATAACGACCCTACGTACAATAAACAGATTATTTACACTCCAAGGTCAATTACAAAGTTAAGTTTGAATTTCAGCTATGAATTTATTTCGCTAAATTTATATCAGCAATTTGTCAGCAAACGTTTTACAGATGAGGCGAATACAAAATCGTTATCCCCATATAGCCTCGTTAGTGGAAATTTGTCGTTTAACTACAAAACAAATTATGGTAATTATTTAGTGAAATTCGAGATGAATAATATGTTGGATAAAGTTTACCAAATAATAAATGATTATCCGATGCCGATGCGGAATTATCGTATTATGTTGGGTTTGGAATATTGAAATCAATAAGGGGGCTGTCGAATAAGTAGGAATGCGATGCACATTGAGCTTGTTGGGAAGTGAAATGAAGTTGTAATGAGCATTCAACAGGTTCAGGGAAGCTAGAAATTTTACTTGTTAGACATCCCCCCACTTGTTTTAAATTAATTCGATGACATACTTCGATATCGTTTAATTTTACCTTCGATGACTGAAATTAGCAAATCCATATCCAGCGGTTTTGTTAAGTAGTCATCTACCCCGAGTTGTAGTCCGGATCTGATGATGCCACCATCCCCTAAAACGCTCATCAGCACAAAAGGAATTTTATTCAATAGTGGATGTTTTTGAATTAAGCCAAAGAAACTAAAGCCATCCATCTGTGAGTTCTCAAATTTTATATCCGAAATAATTATATCTACTGAATTATTTTGCAATATATGAAGTGCATCGGGTACAGATGGGGCAGTATAAACCTTATAGTTTCGTGCAACCAATTCGTGTTCTATAGTTTTTAACAACAGTTCGTCGTCGTCGGCTACTAAGATAATCCCCTTTGTACTTTTTTTCACAAACAACGATAAGATATAACCTTCTAATTTTGAAGCCTCTTCAGAGTTGATTTGATAGGTATGTTTTAGTTCTTCTAAATGTTTGGTATTCAGGGGGTCAATTTTGTTAAATTTAATTGCTTCTTCAATTTTACTAATGTATAATTCGTGCCGAACATCAATTTCGAGATTTGCGTGTTCCTCGAACGATAATTCTAGTAGCTCTTTTAATCCCATAAGTTTGTGAATTTGCTCAACTTCCGGCTGCCCATCTGCCCAATATTCCTTTAAACGTTTTTTATAAAGATTATATTTATCCTCTAATTTTTCTGGAATTTGAACGCCTAATAATTCCATTTTATAATCGTAAGCTCGGGTAAATTGTGCTTGTATCTGTTCTAATTTTTGGATGAATTTGGTTTCCATCTCCTTTTTTAGTTCAGCTCTTATTTCTTCTACCTTTTGGTTTTCTATCGTAACTAATTGAGCCTGTGAATTTTTAAGTTTTTCTGCTTCGATTTCTAAATTCTTCTGAAATTCTTCCTTCAAGCGCTGTTTTTCTGACTCGATTTCATTTTGATAACGAGCGTTTAGTTCGGCCCTGATACTTTCTTCTAAGCTGGCTTGCTTTTTTGCAAATTCATTCTTTTCACGTTCACGAATCCTTGCTAATTCGGCTGCTAATACTCTTTGTGTTTGTTCTTCTAACTCCCTTTGTTTAGCTAATAATTGATGGTTGAGTGATGACTTTTCAGTTTCGTAGTACTTTTTAATTTCTTTTTTTTCTTCCTCTAATTGTTGTTGGAAATCGTTTGTAAGCTTTTGCTTCAATTCTTCAGTTTGCATCTGCATTGTCTCAATTTTCAGTTTATCGTTTTCTGCTTTCAGTTTCTCAATTTCATTTTTAAGTCGTTCCTCGAATTGTAAGGTTAGTTCTTTTTCTCGTTCTTGGAAGGCATTATGTTCTTTTTCCAACAATAACTTGGATTTATTTTCGAGTTCTAATTTTATCGCTTCGACTTTAGACTGAAATTCCGATTCCAGTCGTTGTTTCATCTCAGTCTCTAAAAAAGATTGTTCCGCCAGAAACTGATCGCGAAGCCTTTGTTCGGTAGAAGCTAATTCTGCTTCTAATTTACTTTGATACTCTTGTTCAATTTTAGTTTTTGTATTTTGAACTTGTTCTTCAAATTGATGTGCAAGCCTGATACGTTCTTGTTCGAACCGTTGTTTTTCTTGTTCTAATTTTTTAGCAACAGCTTTTTCGACTTTAACTAATTCCTCTTTAAATTTAGCCTGATATTCTTTCTCAATGTTCTCTCTTAAATTGTCGGTAGCGATTGCTTTTGGTTCTCCGAGCTTTTCAATTGCTTCCTCTTTAATATTCTTAATATCTACCATAGCCATTTTGGGTTGAGTAGAAGCATCCGTTTTAAAATATTCAATTCTTTCCATGAATGCCAGCACATAAGGATTGGATGGATCAACTGCTTTGGCTTGTTGAACAAGTTCGGATGCAGCCTCAAAGTTTTTTGCTTTGATAAACACATCGGCTTCTTTTAAAAATTTTGAAACTGCTTCACGTTTATCTGTATATGTCGTTTCTGATGTCATATGCTACCCCATATTACATATTGAAATTATTATAATTTGCAGTAAAGATATAAAGTTTTTTATAGAATATCAAGTTTTTGGCTTTGTTTGTATATAATCAATATTTCCTGTATATTTTTTTAAAAAAAGTAGAGAAATGAAAATTCCTATTACAAAAGTAGAGCAAAGTGGCAAAAATATTACTCTTCCATACTACGCTACATCAGGTTCGGCTGGTATGGATTTATGTGCTGCCTTAGAAACAGATATCATTTTAAAACCAAATGAATCATGTTTAATTCCGACAGGTTTAAAAATTGAGCTACCCGAAGGATACGAGGCGCAAGTAAGGCCTCGAAGTGGTTTAGCAATTAATCATAATATTATAGTTTTAAATT
>CAMTVZ010000204.1:0-2989 GCA_947085285.1 uncultured Ignavibacteriota bacterium | reverse complement strand
ATGAAACGCGATCCGGAAAATCCAAAAGTTGCTTTGGCGATGGATATACTTGCACCCGAAGGTTACGGCGAAATTATCGGCGGCAGCCAGCGCGAGGACGACTACGATACATTAGTTCAAAGAATTAAAGAGCACAATTTACCTCTGGAAGCTTTCGAGTGGTTTTTAGATTTACGTCGGTATGGCTCGGTTCCGCACGCAGGGTTCGGGCTTGGTATCGAAAGAACTGTATCGTGGATATGCGGGCTTGAACATATCCGCGAAACTATACCGTTTCCAAGAATGATATATCGGTTAACACCGTAAAGGAAATCCAATTCATCATGCTCAGTGTTAAAAATATTCGAAAAGAATTCTCGACAGTTGTTGCTGTCGATAATGTCTCGTTCGAAGTAAAACGGGGTGAAGTATTCGGACTTCTAGGTCCTAATGGCGCTGGTAAAACTACAACCATCCGAACGATACTGAATATCATCCAACCCAATAGAGGAGATATATTGTTCGACGGAAAACCGTTCGACGATGCAATCAGAAATAAACTTGGTTATTTACCAGAAGAGCGTGGTTTGTATAAGAAAAATAAATTATTGAACACAATAATTTATTTTGCAACTTTAAAAGGTGTACCACAAACCGAAGCCCGTAAACGGGCTTACGATTGGCTGAAACACCTCGACTTGCTTCCATATGCTGATAGGAAAGTTGAAGAACTTTCGAAAGGGAATCAGCAAAAAGTACAGTTCATTATTGCAATTTTGCATAACCCTGAACTTGTAATTTTGGATGAACCTTTTTCCGGTTTAGATCCAGTAAATCAAATCGTTTTGAAAGATTTATTTATGGAGTTGAAGGACAAAGGGAAGGCTATTATATTTTCGACACATATGATGGAACAAGCTGAAAAGCTTTCCGATAAAATTTGTTTGATTAATCATGGCAGAGTAGTAATCGAGGGAAAACTTTCGGAAGTTAAAAGCCGTTTCGGGAAAAATACTGTTCACATTGAATTCGATGGGGATGCCGAATTTTTAAGAACTACTGATGGAATTGATAAATTATTACTTTATGAGAATACTGCCGAATTTGAAATTAGCGACCATCAGGTTGGAACAAATCTGTTTGCTCTTTTAACGCAAAAATTAAAAATCCGAAAATACGAGTTGATCGAACCATCGCTTCATTCGATATTTCTTAGTTTGGTTGGAGGTAATAAAATTAAAAAGAGCGAAGGAGTGAGTTTATGAGAAAAGCCCTTGCCGTTGCTCGCTGGGAGTTTATCGAAAAAGTAAAAACTAAAGCATTTATTATTTCGCTTATACTAACTCCGGTTTTTATGATAGGTGCTGGGGTATTGCCAACTCTTCTGATAACAAAACCTGATACTGAGCCGCGCATTATAGGTGTGATTGATGAAACTAACGAGTTCGGAAAATTACTCTCAAAAAAATTAGAAGATTCGTTCAAACTCCCCAATGGGAAACCAAATTACATAATTCGTCATATCGGCAACCGTGCAATTTTTAATTTTGAAGAAGCCAAGAAAGAAGCTGATGATTTAGTTGTTAAAGAAGACATTGAAGGATATTTAATAATTCGTTCAACTATTTATAGCGATTCAGTTTTTGAATACCGAGCAAAGAATGTTGGTAATATCAAAGTAACTGAGAGATTGAACCGGACGATACGCGATTTGATTGTAGAAAAAAAACTAAAAGCCGAAGGGTTAGACCCTGAAGTAATAAAAAAGCTCACATTTCCGATAGAGTTGAAGTCGGTTAAAATATCAAAAACCGGCGAAGAGGAAGAATCCGATTTTAAGTCGATGTTCTTCAGTGCATACATTTTCATAATGGCGATGTTTATTTTAATTATTTCAACGGGACAACTTTTGGTTCGTAGTATGGTGGAAGAAAAATCAAACCGTATTATCGAAGTCTTAATGTCGTCAAGCTCAGCAAACGATTTAATGGTCGGGAAAATATTGGGGTTAAGCGCCTTAGGTTTTGTTCAGATTGGAACATGGGCTTTGATAGGTATTGCTATCGCTTTGAAATTCGGGACTGCGATTATTTCACTCACAAGTGCTTTAGTTCTTTTACCTTTTTTTATACTCGGGTATTTATTCTATGCTGCTATTTTTGTCGGAGTAGGTGCACCCCTATCAACCGAACAAGAAGCTCAACAGGTAACTGGTTACCTCATAATGATTTTATTTATTCCTCTATTGCTTGCAATGTGGATTATGCAGGAACCTGATTCACCTATTATCAGCATATTAACTTTTATCCCTTTTTTGACTCCCACGATGATGGCTGTCCGGATTCCGGTTCAAATGCCATCGTTAATTGAAATACTCGCAAACATTATAGTATTGTCGTTATCGACTGTAGCTGCAATGTGGGCAGCAGCAAAAATTTTTAGGACCACTGTTTTGTCGTACGGTAAACGTCCAAGTATAAAAGAACTTTGGCATTATTTAAAATCAAAATAAAAGGAGAATGATTTTATGAAAACTTTATTTTCTACAATATTGGTTTTCTTGTTGTTATCAGCGAGTGCTTTTAGCCAAGTGATTGTTCCTCCTAAAGACCAACCAACAGAATTAGAGCGTGATGTATTCGGCTTGGGGACTTCGTTCGGACTCGGAACCGGGATGGGTTTGAGTTTTCGGCATCATCTTCCTGCAATTGTGTCGTACCAATTTACAGGGGGAATAATTAAGGATGCAAAACGTTTGATTTGGGATTTAGGTCTGGAAGTTCAGTTCGATTTAGTTCGTGGCGAACGCACCCGATTTTTTGCCGGCGGCGGAAGCGGATATTATTATGTTGGCGAAACAAACAATGAACTCGAAGGTCCTTTACGACTTGCAGCAGGAATCGGAATTGAATCTAAAGCACGCGAAGCATTACATTTTTCAGCAAGTTTGTATTTTACATTTTTTACAAACGGACAGATATTTCCGCTGCCGCAATTTGGAATTCATTAT
>CAMTVZ010000203.1:0-3488 GCA_947085285.1 uncultured Ignavibacteriota bacterium | reverse complement strand
TGCGATAGCAATCATGCTGCTAACTTTTGGAATAATAATAGCATGGGTAACAGGAGAATCAAAGCAAAAAGAGGATATGTCTGCGCTGAAAAGATTAGGGGTTGATTTTAGCAAGTTATTTGGCAAGGGCGGAGGAGGCCATTAGGGCTATGCCATCACATGGCAACATTTCTTGATGTCACAGGCTTACAGCAATTCTCAAGCGTTTTTGTTTTCCTTTTTGTGATAATTCTGATTTTTGCAATCCATATCTTGTCGCATTCACTCAACCAAATGAACAGGAATACGGAAAACCCAAGTTCTATGCTCTCCGATTTAATGAAAATAAGGACACGATTCGATCAAACAGTGAACAAGTGATTGAATTACCTAACTTTGGTCCCATTTATGGATCAACCCGTACATTCGTTATCGTTACAAATCCGAAAATTCAGCATGAATTATATCGGGTTGACGACTATTTTACACCGGGGCCCTACCATCCACCGACAATACCTGTAACTCGCGAGTTCCGATATGACAATAACAACTATGAGTTTACTATTCCTCGTCGAGTTGAGTAACAAAGAAAACGAAAATCAGGAAATCTCCTTCATTTAAACCCAGATTTGTCATTAGAGAATTTTTAAGTTACACAAGTTGATCGCTTGTTTAGATAAACCGTTAAAACGGTTCAGAAAATAATTTATTTTCTCATTAACCCACGACTTAAGTCGTGGGTTAATGCACAAAAAAGTAATATTTTAAACTGTTTTAACAGTTTTCTATTTTATATCATTAGAGCAGTCACCGTCAGTAAGGCTAGATGAACCGATGTATTCTATGAACCGGGAAAATGAACTGTTTGCACTTTTCTTACACATTCATTGACTAATTAACTAAACAATCAATAAATGTAACTGATTGATAAGTAATGAATTAGTTCCTTTATTTTCTAATGGTGGTCATTAGAATTTTTTCCTAATGAACAATCTGGGTTAAACCTTTTTTTGTATCTATTTTAGCTGCTTTTTAGCAAGATGCCTGTGATACCTAACTGATTTTAAACCAAGAAGTATTAGAGCTATACCCCCTGCAATAAAAACCGACCAGGTCAATATATGATCTCTAAATGAAGTACGTACCGTTTCATCAAGGACGTATCTTAGCACAAACAACTGCGACCAAATTGCCGAAACACCAATCAGGAGAAGAAAGATTCCGATTGTAACATTTAACCACGATTCAAGCAGTGGGAGTTTAGGTTTTGGTTGAGGAGGTTCTTTTCCGATGCGTTGGTATTCGAGAGATTCATAGAACAAGTGACGGCGTTCCTGTCTCTCAAAAACCAATGAAACTAGTACGGCTATAACATAAACAAGAATTAACATTGTGCCTCCTGCCTTTTGGAATTTGCTCGATATATTTTGATATCTCTTTTCAACATCAGAAAAAGGAAAATAAAAATAGTTGTGAACATTATCGCAAGAGGAAGAAGCGCCATACTCCCTGCCTTTTCTCGAAAAGATAAACCAACAAAAAGTATACTTGTCCCAAAGAGAAGTAAAGCAACAATTGCCGTAGTAGTAATTGTTGTTAAAGTAGGTATTCGAATTATTGGCGGCGGTACAATGTTGCGCTTTAGTAGCTCCATTCTTTCGCGATGTAGCTGTTCACGTTTATGGTATTCAAAAATCGCATAAAGAATGATAATAGCGGGAAGAATCCAATCTGAGTAATGCATTGATTATTACCTTTCGTTCTTTATTTCATTAGACTATCGTAAAAAAATATTTCTTTCATTGAAAGAATTTTCCTTGATTGGTTGTCTAAATAAGTAGGGTATTTGCGAATATCCAAGCGATTCGGTAATATTCAACCGAACAGACAAAAAGTCTTTAATGACAGATATCAATTTTCAAAATATTATCGACACATTTGCCGCACAGGTATATAACCATACTTACCGGATGCTGGGCAATCGTGAAGATGCCGAGGAAGCCACTCAGGATGTTTTCGTGAAAATAGCAAAGGGGCTGGGCAATTTTCGCGGTGATGCCAAACTCTCAACGTGGATATGGCGAATCACAACCAACGTATGCCTCACTCGAATAAATAAGAAGTCAGTGAAAACAACAACCTTATATGATGATGAGTTGGAAATCTTAAATGATGTTGACGACAATCAGGTAAATCCCGAGCGTTATTTTATTATTGAAGAAGAACGTGAACAACTCATTCAGTTTATCTCGAAACTTAATCCACGTGAGTCTGCGGTGATAACAATGTTTTATTTCGATGGGTTGGATTACAACGAGATATCGAATATTCTGGATTTACCAAAGGGGTCAGTAGCAACCGCTCTCCACCGTGGACGAGAGAAACTTCGAAAACTTTTACTACAAGAAGAAGGAAAAGAAATATGATTTGCACAGAATATCGTAAACAACTACATGAATTGTTGGATAAGAAATCCGATGAGCCTCTGCCTACCATAATGGATGCACATATTAAGTCATGTCAGAGATGCAGTGATTATACTACGTTTATGCTTTCGCTCCATCGCGAGCTTTTTCGTGTTCCTGCAATAAAACCTTCGGTTGACTTTATCGAACAACTTAAGTCTCTTGAAATTCCACGCGAACCAATACCATTAACATACAGTTGGAAGCCAGATGTTCGACGTGCCGCAGTGTTTATGAGCTTCGCTGTTTTATTGCTGATTTCCCAATTGCTGCCTACTAACCTTAAAATATTCATTGATCTTCCAATACTAACCATCGGATTAGCACTATGGATATCAACTATGTTAAAACCATTCTTTTTCACAAAGAGTGGAAACGCAACAGCTCGTTGAATTTGTTCTTTGTACCATTGAATCATTGAATCATTTTTCCCTTTCTACCTTTTATCCGATACTTCAAAATTTTCTTTCCTTGATTCTAACCTCTTTTTTGCATATATTTTACCTGCTTTTTTACAAAAACTGTTATTATAATTGTTATTTAACATATTTTAGAAAATGGAAACTCCGGCACAACATTCTAAAAAGCCAAATAGAGTAGCTGAATCCGCTTTGAAAATAAATATTTCAAAACTGTCGGAGGGAATTTACGACTACAGTCTGCAAACTGAACCATCGCAACTTCTATTAGGCGATGCTTTTACTTCTCCTGTGTCAGTAAATATTAAATTAGATAAAAGTTCAACGCAAATTTATCTTAAAACTGAAATTTCGTTGAACGGAAACTTTACGTGCGACAGATGCTTAATCGATTTTACGTCTAATATCCTAACCTCAGCCGATATTGTGTATATGTTTGAAGCTAGAAGTTTGAAAAGCGACCCATTAAACGATATTCAGATTCTGAGTCCCGACACAAACTATATCGACATTTCTGAGGATGTGCGTCAGTACATACTTTTAGCTATACCGATAAAGATTCTCTGTTCAGAAAATTGCAGAGGGCTATGCCCTTCGTGCGGCATCGACTTAAACCAGAGTCAAT
>CAMTVZ010000202.1:0-5311 GCA_947085285.1 uncultured Ignavibacteriota bacterium | reverse complement strand
TTGTTTGTTCTTTTATTACTTTTATACAAACATCGAACATATTGGAGATAACTAAATGGAAAAAAAACGATACATTTATTGGCAAGACGAAGATATGTGGATAGGATATCTTGAAGAATATCCTGATTATATGACGCAAGGCGAAACGCTGGAGGAACTCAAAGAGAATTTAACAGACATCTACAAGGATTTGACTAACGGAGCGATCCCACATGTCAGAAAAGCGGCTGTCCGCCGAATTGGCGGATTGAAGTTGCATGAAACGAAAAGAACTCGTTAAGAAAATTGAGCGAATGGATTGCATATTCATTCGTCACGGAGCCAAACACGATTGGTACCAAAATCCAAGAACAAAGATTTCTCAACCGGTTCCGAGACATACTGAAATTAAAGAAACGCTCGCAAAGCATATCTTGAAAATGTTGAAAGACAAAAATTCGGTTTGACCCTATTTTCAAGCGAGATAAAAGAAGAAGTAAAAGATTTTGAGTATTTATCACTAAATTATTTATGAACTAAGTTAAAGAGAGTGTATGCATTTTGTAATGGGCAAACAGCAGAAAGTATATCACAATCATTTCCAGTGATTACGTTGGAGCAGGTTTATGGGACAATTACTTTTTACTTGGCAAATCGTTCTGAAATTGATAATTATCTTAAAGATGCGGATACTAATTTTGATGTAATGCGACAATCATCAAGAGACTCCGACCCTATGTTTTATCAAAAACTAGCAGATACTCGTTGGCATTTAGAAGTAAGTGGAATATGAAAATACGTTTCCAAGCTGATTTTGGCTTTAGCAGCAAAAGATAAACGTGTTCTTGTTATTCCGCAATATCTTTCTATTGCTTCTGCCGTAGAAAATCTTATTTTGTTATGGTCTGCGACAGACGATAATGAATGGATAAATAGAATATGTTTTCTGCCTTTGTGATTTTTTCAAATAAAGAAAATGGTCTTAAACAAGTAAGAATATCAGCCAAAGGCGGACTGACATTCCCGCCTGCGTCGGGCAGGTTCACTGGGCGATTACACAAAAAAAGCTGATTGCCGGAACACTATTGACAAACAAAAACTAATTTTGTAAATTACTACCAATTAAATTTTGGGAAATCATCGCTTCCCCAA
The DNA here is from genome assembly GCA_947085285.1 of uncultured Ignavibacteriota bacterium. GTDB lineage: Bacteria > Bacteroidota > Ignavibacteria > UBA10030 > BY39 > JASEGV01. Next base: position 4,180 of record CAMTVZ010000202.1, on the reverse strand, counting down.
AATTTTAGGTCGAATTTTAAGTATTATATTTTAAAAACATAATTGAATTAACATAAACCTGTCATTCTTCTCTCGCCACTGGCGGACTCAATATGACAAATTGGTGTTCTTGCGTATCAATTTAAAAACAAAATATTCTAACAAAAATTTAAAATAGGAGGTTTTATGTTCAGATTCATTTTATTATCAGCATTTTTGTTATTTTCATTTTTCTCGGCTTTCTCACAAGTCGGACCTGATATCTTCAGGGATAGATTTCAAATCAAAGAGCGGGCAGATCATAGAAGTGTTTTGAACCCAATGGAGAAGAAGCAGGGACATCGCTTGAAAATGGGTGAACCAGCCCGACAGATCTGGTCTGGCGGGAGGGAGATACCAATCCAGACCTCTGATGGCATTAATCCAACAGAGCGAGAGCTTGCCACCATAAAAAATGTTCTTGTTGATGATTTTCTTGTGAATGATGATGCCACAGCTGGTAAAGTGAAGCAACATAATCCTTCCATAGCGATTGACGGTAGCGGGAATTTTGTGATAGTGTGGTTGGATGCACGCAATACTTACAATGACAATTATTTTGACATTTATTTTCAGAGATATAATTCAAGTGGAGTTGCCCAAGGTGTAAATACAAAAGCCAATGATGAGGTTGGAACAATATGGCAAACAGATATTTCTATATCAATGGATGGAAGCGGGAATTTTGTGATTGTGTGGAAAGATGGACGTAATGGTGACATTGACATTTATTTTCAGAGGTATAATTCAAGTGGGGTTTCTCTAGGTGTTAACAAAAAAGTTAACGATGATGTTGGGACAGCATTTCAAGCTGATCCTTCCGTATCAATGGATGGAGAAGGGAATTTTGTGATAGTTTGGGTAGATGGGCGTAATTATAAATCTGATATTTATTATCAGAGATATAATTCAAATGGGGTTGCCCAAGGTAAAAATCAAAAAGCCAATATTGATGTTGGAACAGTACCTCAATTTCATCCGTCCATAATGGTAGATGCAACCGGGAATTTTGTAATTGTGTGGATAGATGGACGTAGTGGCGACGATGACATTTATTATCAGAGATACAATTCAAGTGGAGTTGCCCTGGGTGTAAATACAAAAGTCAATGACGATGTTGGAGTATCGTCGCAATATTCTCCTTCTATATCAATGGATGGAAGAGGGAATTTTGTGATTGTTTGGGAAGATGAACGTGATGATAAACCTGACATTTATTATCAGAGATATAATTCAAGTGGTGTCCCCCAGGGAGTAAATACAAAAGTCAATGATGATGTTGGAATAAATGCTAAAAGCTCTCCTTCTATTGCATTAGACGGATTTGGAAATTTTGTGATTGTGTGGATGGATGGACGTAATAGTGATGATGACAATGGTGATTATGACATTTATTATCAGAGATATAATTCAAGTGGAGTTGCACAAGGCGTAAATACCAAGGCAAATGATGATGTTGGAACAACATTCCAAGGGTATCCTTTCATAGCGATGGATGGAAACGACAATTTTATAATTGTATGGGAAGATGGTCGTGATTTCAATTCTGATATTTATTATCAGGCATATAATTCAAGTGGAGTTGCACAAGGTGTAAATACAAAAGCCAATGATGATGTTGGTGAGGTTATTCAAAGAGAACCTTCCATAGCGATGGATGGAAGTGGAAATTTCGTGATTGTTTGGGAAGATTGGCGTAATTATAATTCTGACATTTATTATCAAAGATATAATTCAAGTGGTGTCGCCCAGGGTGTAAATACAAAAGCCAATGATGATGTTGGAATGGTAGGACAATATTACCCTTCTGTTTCAATAGATAAAAGCGGGAATTTTGTTATTGCTTGGATGGATGAACGTAATGGCAATTATGACGTATATTTTCAGAGATATAATTCAAGTGGAGTTGCCCAAGGCGTAAATACAAAAGCCAATGATGATGTTGGAACAGCAGATCAATGGTCTCCTTCCATAGCAATGAATGTAAACGGGAATTTTGTTGTTGTTTGGAGGGATTATCGCAATGGTGATTCTGACATTTATTTTCAGAGATATAATTCAAGTGGAGTTGCTCAAGGTGTAAATACAAAAGTTAATGATGATGTCGGAACAGCAGCTCAATGGTCTCCTTCCATAGCGATGGATGACAACGGAAATTTTGTGATTGTGTGGATGGATTTGCGCAATGGAATCCACGTCTATCTTCAGCGTTTTGATTCAACAGGACTTCCGCAGGGAACAAATCTAAGGGTCGATGATTATTTAGGAAGGGCAGACCTATGGGCTCCTTCCATTTCGATGGACCGAAATGGAAACACTGTGATAGTTTGGATAGATGACCGTAATGGTTTACGTAATTCTGACATCTATTTACAGCGGTATGATTCAACAGGAATTGCCCAGGGAGCAAATCTGAAAGTCAATGATGACGTTGGAACGGTAGGACAATATTACCCTTCTGTTTCAATAGATAAAAGCGGGAATTTTGTCGTTGTGTGGATGGATTATCGTTACGGTTTAGATTCAGATATCATTGGTCAGCGGTATGATAGAAATGGTTCTCCTCTTGGAACAAATTATCTCATCGTTGCAGATGGACCAAATGATTTTGAAGGATATCCAGTTGTTGCGGCAAATGAATCTCAAATTGTTTTTTCCTGGATGGATAACCGCCGCTCAAAGGGATCGGATATTTATGCAAAGATTGTTGGCTGGGATTGGGATGGTGTAACGTCTGTATTAGCGGAAAAGAATATCCCAACAGAGTTTGCATTGATACAAAATTATCCAAACCCGTTTAATCCGAAGACGACGATAGAGTTCACATTACCAGTTGAAGCGTTTGTAACCTTGAAAGTGTATAACGTACTTGCTCAGGAAGTTGTGACGTTAGCCGACCGAGAATTATTCATAGCCGGAAGGAATGTAGTAGAATTTGACGCCGGTAAATTAACTTCGGGTGTCTATTTCTGCCGCATCACTGCTGAAGGAACTGGTGATGAAGTACAAAACTTCACACAAGTTAAGAAGATGTTACTCATTCGATAAGGACATTTCCAAATTATAGACACCAAATTACATACGTAGTCCCAGCCAATTATTTGCTGGGGCTTTTTTGTTTATAACCAGATATTTTTATAAATTTCCACCAGTAATTTGTAAATCATAATTCATAAATCAACATTCGATATTCAATATTCATTTTTTAATTAATGCACAACATACTCCTCATTACAACATTCATACTGGCGGCGGCACTTGTAATTCCGTTTTACCGGGTTGCAGTCGGACCTACGGTCTATGATCGTATTTTAGGCGCGGGTGTAATCGGGACAAAGACTATTGTCTTGATTTCGCTTGTCGGTTTTATATTCGACCGCTTCGATATGTTTGTAGATATCGTGCTTGCCTATGCGTTGCTCAACTTTATTGGTGTAGTAGCAATAGCAAAATATTTAGAAAGGAAAGAAGCTCAAAAATAATGGAAGTTCACGACATAATCGGCAGCATATTTCTTTTAGTGGGCGCTTTATTCGTGCTTATCGGAAGTGTTGGTATCATCCGCCTTCCCGATTTTTATACACGCATCCACGCAGCGGGGAAGTGCGACACACTTGGCCTCGCATTAGTTTTGATAGGATTAGCTATTCACGAAGGCGGCACACTCAACACACTAAAGCTTGTTTTGATTGCTGTGTTTATCGGTATCGCAAATCCGACTGCCACGCACGCCATAGCTCGTGTAGCTTACAAATTAGGGCTGAAACCGTTGTTAGGTGATCAAAAACCTGACAGCACAACTGAAGAAGAAGCGAAATGATTTGGCAGCTTGAATTAATAATTTATCTGCTTCTAATTGCTTCGGCTATTGTTGCATTGCGAGTTAAAGATTTGTTAGCTGCGATTGTAGTGTTGTCTGTGTATAGTTTTGGTTCTGCTTTTTTGTTTGCAATCTTGGGCGCCGTCGATGTCGGCTTTACTGAAGCAGTCGTAGGCGCCGGCATTACAGGTATTTTATTCTTGGCAGCTTTGTATTACACGACCAGAAAAACGGTTGATTGAAATGTTATTTTTAAAAAATTTTACCACAAAGAGTACAGAGAAGGCACAAAGGTCGCGAAGGTATTTTCAAATGAACATATATAAAGATGATGTTTTAGTT
>CAMTVZ010000201.1:0-3995 GCA_947085285.1 uncultured Ignavibacteriota bacterium | reverse complement strand
AGAAAATAAACAACTAATTTTCATCGACTATTTTGAGTTTATATTTTCCGATTATCCTGTTGCCCGGTTCGTCGCTTAGCTCGATATAAATAATGCCCTCATCATCAACATCTAACATCCCTCCGCCGGGAAGTTTTATATCGCTTTTTATGTATTCGCCATCTTTTGTGTAAACCATTAAAAAACTATCTCTGTCAGAGAGACTTCTGCTTTTTATGAATTTCTCATTTATTTTGGAATACTGTTGATATATAAAATTTCCGCCGTACTCGAGTTCTGTAGTGAACGAATATTTTATTCCAAGGTCATGCAATTCTTTTATTGTTTCATTTCCTCGAAAACTTTCTTTTATTTCAATAAAATTGCTACCTTTTACACCAAAAAACTTTATTAAATTTCCATCTAGGTCATATTTAGCCAATTGCCAGGTTTGAGAACTTGATATATAAGTATTATCATCTTCATCCAAATCAAATCTTGGCTGCGTCCACATCAATTTATATTTTTTATATATCTCAGGGTAACTGCCAAAATGATATAATATTTTACCACTTGTATCCAATACTGCTATTTGTTTTGTCAAATGATTTTCCCAAAAAACCTTGTATTTGGTTTCAAATGAATTCATATAGATTTTATTGTTTCTAACAATTACTTCGCCAGTATCAAACCATATATCTGTTTGAACTTTAATGGATTTTTGGAATAAACCATCTTTGTTAAAAGTTGAAATTCTGCGAAGGGCACCATCGGATACATAGTAATATTCATGGTCTAATGCCACCCCGTTAACATCCTTAAATTCTCCAGGTCCTTCACCTTTTCTACCTATCTTTTTAATTAATTTTCCATTAATACTATAAATTTTCATATCACAAAATATATGGTCCCCAATTAAAATAATTTTTTCTTTTAAATAAACTTCAAATAATTTTAACATACCTATTAAATTATTTTCAGTCTCTTCAATTTTTATTTCTCCTACTTTTTCTATTTCGGCTCTTTTATTTTCTAAAATTTTATTTTGAAAATACTCGCCTTTCTGACTTCTTTTACAGCCAGAAAGTATCACAATTAAAAATATTATTGTTGCAAATTTGAGCATAAAAATATTATGGGGAATCATTTTAAAATTATTATGCAAGAAGATAAACAACTAATTTTCATCGATAATATTAATTTTGTATTTGCCAATAATTATGTTGCCTGGTTCATCGCTAAGCTCGATATAAATAATGCCGTTTTCATCCACATCCAACATACCGCCGCCGGGAAGTTTTATATCGCTTTTTATGTATTCTCCATCTTTTGTGTAAACCAATACAAAGTTTTCCTTATTTAAGTTACTTCTGCGTGTATGAAAATATGTATTTAAATTAGAGTATTGTAGATATACGTGATTCTTACCATATTTTATTTTAGATACGTGAGAGTAAATAATAGCTAGTTCATTTAATTTTTCTAATGTTTCATCTCCTCTGATATTTTCTTTTACTTCATTAAAACTGTTGCCTTTTACACCAAAATTCTTTATCAGATTCCCATCTTTGTCATATTTAAATATTTTCCAACTTAGGTAACTTGATAGATACGTATTTCCTTCTTCATCCATATCAAACCTCGGCGATGTCCACAACAACTTATATTTTTTGTAAATATCATCATAATTTCCAAAATGATATAAAATATTACCATTTGTGTCTAATACAGCAATTTGTTTCGATTTATGTACTTCATTTATAGGATGATATTGCATCTGCCAGGAATTTACATAAATTTTACTTTCATAAATAATTATTTCACCAGGATCTAAGTCGATACTCGTCGGCACAGGAAAAGATTTTAAATATAAACCATCTTTTGTAAATATAGAAAATCTACGAAGTACATCATCGGTAGTATAATAATAGTTTATATCTTTGGCAATTCCCATAATTCTCTTAAATTCTCCAGGTCCTTCACCTTTTTTACCTATCTTTTTAATAAATTTTCCCTTGTCAGTATAAACTTTTAATTCACAAAACATAGGATCTGATATTAAAATAGTTTTTTCGATTGAGTTAAATTCAAAAACATGTATAAAACCAATTAATGTGCTGTCATTTTCTTCAATTTTTATTTCGTCAATTTTTTCTAATTTAGCAATTTTATTTTCTAATATATTATTTTGAACGTTATTCTCATCTTTGCTGTATTTACAGCCAGAAAGTATTATAATAAAAAATATTATTATTGCGAAATTGAGCATAAAAATATTATGGGGAATCGTTTTAAAATTATTATGTGAGAAAATAAACAACTAATTTTCATCGATAATTTTGAGTTTATATTTTCCGATAATCCTGTTACCCGGTTCATCGCTTAGCTCGATATAAATAATGCCCTCATCATCGACATCTAACATACCGCCGCCGGGTAATTTTATATCGCTTTTTATATACTCGCCATCTTTTGTGTAAACCATCAAATAGTGGGCTTTGTCGTTTCTACTTCTTGATTTAACAAAATTTTTATTCGAGTTTGAGTATTGATGATACAAATATCCATTTCCATATTTTATTATTGGTACATGAGATAAATTCAGTGAAATTTTATGTAATTCGTCAAATGTTTCATCACCACGGTAACTTTCTTTTACCTCTTTAAAATTATTACCTTTTATACCAAAATACTTAATTAAATTGCCTCCCTTATCGTATTTAGACCATTGCCAACTTTGCCAACTTGATATATATGTGTTTCCTTCTTCATCCATATCAAATTTAGGCACTGTTTCCATCAATTTATATTTCTTATAAATATCAGGGTAACTGCCAAAATGATATAATATTTTTCCACTTGTATCCAATACCGCTATTTGTTTTGTCAAATGATTTTCCCAAAAAACCTTGTATTTGCTTTCAAAGGAATTCATATAAATTTTATTGTTTCTAACAATTATTTCGCCTGTATCAAACCATATACCCGATGGAACTTTAATTGATCTTATAAATAAGCCATCTTTGGTAAAAATGGAAATTCTACGGGCAATATTATCAGAAACATAGTAATGGTTGAAATCTTCTGAAATCCCTTCAACTCTCTTAAATTCTCCGGGTCCATCCCCTTTTTTACCAATCCTTTTAATAAATTTTCCTTCATTATTGTATATTTTAATTTCGAGAAATATATTATCCGCAATTAAAATAGTTTTTTCTTTTAAATTGGCTACAAAAAGCTTAATCATACCTACTAAATTACTTTCATTTTCTTCAATTTTTATTTCTCCTATTTTTTCTATTTCGGCTCTTTTATTTTCTAAAATTTTATTTTGAAAATACTCGCCTTCCTGACTTCTTTTACAGCCAGAAAGTATTATAATTAAAAATATTGTCGTTGTAAATTTGAGTATCATTGTATAAGTATGATTGTTTCAAAATTTATGTTGATTTGTTTGTAACAACAGATAAACCAGAGGATTGTATTATTAAAACAAATAAAAAGGCTCGGTCTGACCGTTTAAATATTAATTTGAGCGTCAGACCATTGCCTATAAAGGAATAATAAATCTTATCCTGATGAATCCTAAATTATTGGCTGCCACCATCCGGGGTTATTATAATTCCCTCTGTATTACAATTATTTGGAATGTTAACACACATTTCGGGTAGACAGACTACTAGGAGCTTATTAAAATAGATTGGTTTGTAAGGTACTGAATGTGCCTCAATGCTAAATAATGATAAAACGAAAAGGAATATAACTACTATCCCTAACGAAGTAAAGAGTAACTTTTTCATCTTTCTCTCCTTTTTTGTTTGTTGTTGTTTTAGTTAATTGCACCTGCAATTTAATATCTCTTTCTCAAGAAGTCAAGGAAAAAAATATGTCATTTTTTAATGTCATTTGTTAATATTTTTTAAACGATATTTGCAGTATTTACAATCATTATTTTCTCTTCTATATTTCTTTCTTCCGCGTGATTTCGAAAATAGTGGGGGGGGGGGGGGGATTTT
>CAMTVZ010000200.1:0-4562 GCA_947085285.1 uncultured Ignavibacteriota bacterium | reverse complement strand
TTATTTTATTAAATCGAACAAGTAACCGCCCAGGTCTATAGCCAATCGGCAACGAATCATTCTGCTTCCCCAAACCTCCTGTTTTCCACCACCAATACGGTCGAGGTGAATCAAGCCAAACCCCGACAACACGCGGTTGAATTGAAGGATTTGTTGGATCATCACTGTAATTTTGTGAATATTCTTGCGGACCTTCTTTGCAAGATAAAAACAGAAACGTAAATATGAAACATAGAATAAAACTCATACTTTTCATACGATACCTCTTCTTTGGTTATTTATGGTGATAATATATTGAGAAAATATTAAAAATCAAATTCCATAAAAATGCAAAAGCCCAGAATCCACTTTCGGGAGGCTGGGCTTGTGCGGGGCCGACGAGACTCGAACTCGCAACTTCCGCCGTGACAGGGCGGCGCTCTGACCAATTGAACTACGACCCCATTAATATCTACAAATTTTGCCATTGAATATACGAATTATTCATTTAACTTGCAAAATATCGTATGCTCAATTTTTTATTTAGTAGCGATTATAAACAAATCGGTCGATCTTAAATCCTCGTAATCTTCTAAAAAAATAGAACCATAAAATTTTGTTTCTGAATATTTAGCTGATAGCATTCTCTCTTCTAAAAAGTTTTTAGTAATAGGAAATAGTTTTATTGAATTTTGAATTCCATTGTTCGAACTAATATTAAATTCAATATGTGTATCAGAATAATCATAGTAACGAATGTACTTTTTTTCTCGTACCTCCCGAACGCTTTGTATTTTTTTCTTTTCATTTAGGATTTTGGTGTAATTCAATATCTGTAAGAACAATCTACCCCCCTTTTTTAAAACAGAGTAGAAATTTATTAGAGCTGAATCTATATCGTCAATGTTTAAAAGATGCGGCAGTGAATTTCCCATACAGAATATCGCATCGAAATCGGATTCCACTTTACTTGCTAATTCCTGAAAACTCGATTGCACTCTTTTAATACTTACTCCATATTTCGATGCGTTATTTTGTAATTGTCCTAACATTTTACCAGAAACATCGACAGATGTAACCGCACAACCAAGCTTCGTTAAAAGAATCGAATGAAACCCAGTTCCGCAGCCGGCATCTAATACTTTTTTTAAATTGTATTGTTCTACAAACTTTCTGAAAGGCGGTTCTTCCCTCTCAAACCGTTTTTCAAACTGGGTCATCGAATCATATTCATCAGCTAAGTCATCATAAAATAATTTTATCTTTTCAGAACTCATTCTTTTATTGTTTAGTAGCTAAATGTTTCCGCATCAGAATATTTCCTTTTATACCTATCGTAATAATTTCTATCGGCAAATCGAGGTTAGAATAATTAGCTGCTTCTGCTGCTAATTTCACTAATCCCGAACAACAAGGAACTTCCATAATCACAACTTTTACACTCCTCAAATTTGCAGTTTTAAATATCTGCGCCAATTTATGAATATATGGAGATGTATCGTCCAACTTTGGACAAGCGATTGCGATAGCATTACCAGATAAAAATTCGGAGTGAAAATTCGCATACGCGAACGGAACGCAATCGGCTACGAACACAAAATCAGCATTCTGAAAATAAGGCGCAGTTGGCGACACGAGGTGAAGCTGGATGGGCCATTGGCGTAGCTTTGATGGATAGATTGCCTTCTCTTGAATTGGAGGTTTTGTATCCCATTGAATCATCCGACTTGAAGGGCAACCCGCCGCAGGATTTTGGCTTAGATTTAATTCGTGAGCGTGTTCACGCAAATGTTGGATGTGTGTTTGCAATTTTTCGGGCGCATTTTTTTTGATATGTTCGATTACACTCATCGCGTCGTATTCTTCTACCAATTCTTCGACAACTGTTAAAGCATTCTGTGGACAATCAGCCAGACATGCGCCTAATCCGTCGCAGTAACTTTCTTTAACAAGTTTTGCTTTCCCATCTATAATTTGGAGTGCCCCTTCGGGACAAGATGGAATACAGAGTGCACATCCGTCGCAAAGTGTTTCATCTATTTTTATAATTTTTCTTTTTATCATTTTTTTATCTTTGTTTAGTTATTTAGATATTTAGATTTAATCATTCGGTCCATACTCAGGTACCTGTCCACCATTGTGTTGGTATAGTGGTGTATCCAATTTTTCAAAGCGTTTCAAATATTCTTCCTTCGAAATTTTATTCTGCCAATTACCACTCAGCATTGCAAGTCCAGTTATTCCAACAAACACACCGATTATAAGAGATGCAAACACCCAGTTTGATACTCGTGTGTTAGTAAAATGAGTTTTTAACTCAAGAGTATTTTTAACAGGGCAAGCCTGTACACACTCAAGACAGCTTGTGCATTCATCGCTCCACACAGTTTTTACTTTATGAACTTTAATGTTATTAGGGCAAGCTTTTGTACATAAGTCGCAGTTAACACAGTTAGATTCAACTCGCTTAATTTTTATCGGACTCAGCCAACTTAAAACTCCTAACAAACCACCGTAAGGACATAGGTATCGACACCAGAAATTTTTGATTACAACCGAGAGCAGAGCTAATATGATGATTGTCCAAAGTGCAAATTGCGAAATGTTTGCAAAAAAGTAGTACATCTTGATATCGGCGACTTTGTTATACGGACTATAAATAAATTTTTTCAAAGCTTCTGTATCCATCGTCCAAAAAATAGCCCACACAAAAAAAGCGAGTAATAAATACTTCAATGAACGTAACGGATAATCGAGGAATTTATTTATCGTAAGGTTTTTACCGAATACTTTTTTTCCGAGCACCCACAAACTTTCGCTGATATAACCGATCGGGCAGAGCCAGCTGCAAAAACTTTTTTTGAGCAGTAGCCCAATTGCGACGATTGCTAAAAAAATAAATAAACCCGACGGATGTATTTCGTTAATGATACCTGTTTCTAACCAGTACTTTAAACTAATCAGTGCGCTGATTGGTAGGAAACCCTCGACGCCAGGTGGGCGTTCAAAGTATGGAAATGAGCCACCGGATTCACCCCATTTTACAAACAAATAAAACTCGATGCCAATCCAAATTACCAAAAGAGCGAAAGTAATCTGCACAACATTTCTGAAAAATTGGGAATCTTCCTTCAACCGCCAAATTAATCGCTTCAACAAATTTGGCTCGGTACTGAATTTCAACTTGGGTTTCCTTAATTCAGTCGGTATTTTTTTTATTCCCCTTTCGGACTGGCAGAATGATTCTTTCTTAAAATTTATAATTTCTTTTTTGGATTTATTATTTTCAGTAATATTTTCTTTGTACGACATTTAATTATCCAAAGTTCTTGATTGTTAATTAATTAAGTCCAAATCTTATGCCACTAATCAGATAAATTTATCTTATTATTAAACAAAAAAAACTAATCATAGCCGGGTTTAGTGATTTCTTCAGCTAATTGCTGTAAATTTTTTGTATTTAACATTTTTACGATCCCTTCTCTTATATCTTTCCAGTCGTTGTGCATTGGACACGGATTATTATTTGAACAATTTGGGAAACCCGCCACACAATCTGTACTGTAAGCATCACCATCTATTGTATCTACGATTTCTTTTATAAATATATCCGAAGAAGGCTTGGCAAGAGCAAAACCACCTTGCAAACCTTTCTTCGAATTTAGGATTCCTTTATTAGATAACATTTGGAATATTTTTCCAAGAAAATGCTGAGGAATATTAAGATGGTCAGCGATTTCTTTTATTGAAATCCATTCGGCTTCAGTTTTTTTTGCTAAATATATCAAAGCTTGAATAGCATATTCGCATTGTTTACTAAAAATTACACTCATTATCGACTAATCACTTTACCGATTTTTTAGATTCAATTGCCTTCTCTAAAAATTTGATACCTTCTTGCGAATTATCGACCGAGAGTGTTAGCGACCTGCGTGCTTGCTCTGGATTATGAAAACCGTCTGAGTTTTCTGCAGTCCACCACTCCCATAAAGTATGTGCCTTATCGTGGAATTGACGAGCTTGAATTAAAATAGTGTCGGCAACTCCTAAGTCTTTTGCACGTTGATATGTATCAATATATTGCGCCAACCAATACTCAGCTTTCTGCATCTTACCGCGTGTGTAATTTTGAATTGCATCAATCTGATATTCAGCTTCTTTTTCAGTCCATTGTTTGTGACAACTTAAACAGGTCTCATTCGTCATATAGCGTGCACTTTTTTGACCGTGCCAGGTATAAGTTTTAGTTCCTTTTTTAACTTGTGGCATGTGGCAATGTTTACATTCTACACCTGCCTGTTCATGTTTGCTTCCCCAGAATACCTCAGTTTCAGGATGTTGTATTTTTGAGAGCGATGCACCTGTTACACCATGTTTAAAATCTTTAAAGCCGAATTCTTCCATCTTTTTGTTATAATCAAAAACGTTAACCCATTGGAAAATATTTGTACGTGGGTCAGCTTTCGTAATCTGTTGGCCAGTTTTTGGATCATGCCCGGGGTTGCAGTTGTATTCAACATGGCATTGAGCACACATTAAATTTGAATCCTTTTTATTTAAAATTCCTATTGCACGAAAATCTC
>CAMTVZ010000199.1:0-9319 GCA_947085285.1 uncultured Ignavibacteriota bacterium | reverse complement strand
TAATGAAATTTGCACTCGAAAAACCAGCTTCAAGAATTTTGGTAAATACACAATCTGCATATGGCGCAGTTGGCGGAACGAACGAACTATTACCTTCACTCACACTCGGTCCCGGAACAATCGGCGGCTCGATTATTTCCGAAAATGTTTCTGCCAAACATCTGATTAATGTGAAGCGACTCGTGTTCGAAACAAGGCCTGTTAATCCCTCACAAGCGAGTGCGCAAATATTTGTTAAACCGCAAGCTACTAAAACAACGGCAGAAATTAAGACGGCGGAATCGTGGATAGAAAAAATTGAGCAGCATTTACGTGAAGGAGCGGGGAATATTCCGGTTTGGAAAAAAGGTTCAGCCCAACCTGTAAAAGAAACAGAAAAAGCTACCAAGTCGAAAAGCGGGAATATTTTAGGAAGTGGAATTTCGGAGGAAGAAGTTGATAGAATAATTCGTGAGTTTGAAAAAAAATAGAACACGGATGAGCAAGAAAGTCATTGCGATCACGCCGAAGGCGTGAGAAGCAATCTCGTTTTCCGGTATTCAATGATTTTTGGAATTAACAAAATATGCTATTAAAATGGCAAGAGAAAAACAATTCTTTGTTTATCTATTGACGAACAAAGTAAACACTGTGCTATATACCGGTGTAACAAACAATCTACGGCGAAGAATTTTCGAACATAAAGAAAAAATAGGCAGTAAGTTTACAAAACGATACAACATTGACAAGTTGGTTTATTATGAAGTTTTTCAAGATTCATACAATGCTATTTCACGCGAAAAACAAATTAAAGCTGGTTCGCGTCAGAAAAAAATTAACCTGATAAACAGCATTAACCCAGAATGGAAAGATTTGTATGAAGAACTCTTTCAGTAGTTGTTCGAAAATCACAGAACGATGTCATAACAAATTGTATAAAGCTATGCTTTTTAATTCGACATCAGAGGAAGCATTCTTATCTTTCGCCAATATTGAGATTGCTTCGCTCCCTACGGTCGCTCGCAATGACTGTAAGGCTTAAAAATGTTAATATGTTATCAAAAAATTAACCGTGAATTTTATATACGGAACACAATAAAAGTTGCAAAAGAGTTACTCGGTAAATACTTAATTCGAAAATATAAGGGGAAGTTACTTATCGGTAAAATAGTTGAAACGGAAGCTTATTTAGAAAACGATGATGCGAGTCATTCATTCCGTGGCAAAACTAAACGTAACGAAGTAATGTTCTGGCAAGGTGGGCATTTGTATGTTTACTTCACTTACGGGATGCACTACTGCTGTAATGTTGTAACAGAAGAAGAGGGCAAAGGATGCGCTGTACTGATTCGCGCAGTTGAACCGGTCGAAAATATCGAATTTATGAAAACCCGCAGAAAAATTGATACTTCAAAAAATATATACAATCTCACAAACGGTCCGGCAAAAGTTTGTCAGGCATTTGCACTCGGAAGAAATGAAAACGGAACTGATTTATGTGGAGATGAAATTTGGATTGGACATAAGAAAAATTTGAAATCCGAAATCCTAAATCCGAAATTAGAAATCATCTCCTCTTCCAGAGTCGGTATCACCAACGGCTCAGAACACAAATGGAGGTTTTATATCAAAGATAACAAATGGGTTTCGAGAAAATAATTTATAGGTTAGCGATGCAAAAAATCATATTAATCTCTTTTTTATTCCTAATCTCTGTTAATAATTTGTATGCACAGGGCTCAGCCGGCTCAAGCGGCGATTTCGAACCCCGCTTTATTGTCGATATGCCAACGGCTGGCATCATCGGTCATCTACAATATGCGGTAGATGTCGATTTTTATCAGAAAGGGGGGGCATTATTTGGAGTTTCGTTCGGGTTACTAAATACTTTCAACGTCGGATTATCTTACGGTGGGACTCACCTAATCGGTTCTTCGAAACCGGAGTGGAACAAATTTCCGGGAATGAGCATCAAAGTTCGTCCTATCGACGAAACTCAAATTCTCCCAGCAATCGTTTTTGGGTTTGATTCGCAGGGAAAAGAAATTTATATTGACTCGTTGGATCGTTACACAATAAAATCGCCCGGTATTTTTTTAGTCGTAAGTAAAAATTTTTCGGTAGCTGGATTTTTTAGTGTTCATAGCGGTATTAATTATTCACTCGAACGTGCCGATGGCGATAAAGATTTGAATTTATTTTTCGGAGCCGAAAAAACTTTAGGAAATTTTCTATCCATCATAGCCGAATATAATTTAGCGATAAACGATAGCGACCCGAAAGCATTAGGAGAAGGAAAGGGATACCTGAATTTATCAGCAAGGGCTTCTATCGGCGGTGGATTTACATTAGGTGTTAATTTTAAGGATTTCATCAAAAATCAACAAAATATTAATATCGCAAATCGAACGATCTCAATTGAATACATCGGGCGCCTTTAGTGTATTCAATTAAACACAAAACTAATCGAAATGTATAAATATTGAAACATATCTTAAATAAAGGTTGACAATCTTCCCTTTTTTAATTAGATTGAGCATAGATTCAACCCAAATTAATGAATTATTCTGGCATTTGCGTTGTTGTCATTGTAGAAAGTAAATAATCAATGGAGTTAATTATGAAAATAAAAATGATAATTGCGGCTTTTAGTATCATCGCCTTGCTTCCCGGATGTTATACACAATTTGACACCTTGAAGCAAGAGCGTAAGATAGTCAACGAAGATTATTCGTATTCTGAGAACGACAGATACGAGTCGGAATATTACAGCGATACAATATCTCGAACAGGCAATACTATAATCAATAATTACTATTACGACGGTTGGAGGTGGTATCCTCGTTATCCTTGGGCTTATTCATACTACTATCCAAGCTACTATTGGCCCTCGATATCATTCGGTGTAGTGTATGCTGACCCGTGGTTCTACGATAGGTATTGGTATTACGACCCGTGGGATTTATGGTGCTGGACTCCTTATGTATATTATCCACATCCTTTCTATTCACCGTCATATTACTATCCCTCGTATTATTGGAGAACGCCTTGGTATTATGTGAGCGATAAGGGAGATGTTGTGAGAACCAAAAGAGATTTTGGTGAAAATCGTGGTAGCATCGATAGAGGACCACAAACTAGTGAAAATCGTCCGGATAGATTTGACGGCGGCAGAAGCGGTTTTGATTTGCCAACAGGAGTTGGATTAACTGGATCAGGTGGGAGATCACAAACAGGAAGCGGCGATCAAGTTCGCGGAAAATCAAGAAGTGGAGACGATACAAGATCGGTGAGTCCACGTTCGTCCGATAGGTCAGGAACTGGAAGAGGTGAAAGGGGCATCAGTCGTCCCGATTCGCGGCGTGAACGTTATGAGCAACCTAGTAGAGGTCGAGAAAACTCGCCGCCATCATCACGTGATGAAGGTAGAAGTAATGACCGTGGCAGTCGCGGAGAAACACGCACATATACTCCACCACCGCCACCACCTTCGGCTCCACCATCATCACCACCACCATCGTCGCCTCCATCGCGAGGAAGCGATTCACGTGGTGGAAGTAACGACAGTAACCAAGGTTCACGCGGCGGCAATACACGCGGTGGTCGATAATTCGTTCAACAAAATTTTTAAGGAAATAGTAATGAAGAAAAATATATTTTCAATTGTAACAATAGTACTATTAACTTTTTCGGTATCAAGTTTCGCACAATTTCCTGAAGATGCGTTACGATATTCAACATTAGGAACCGGTGTCGGCGCCAGGTCGCTCGGCTTGGGTATGGCTTACACTGGCATATCAAACGATTATTCAGCTTTGTTCTGGAATCCTGCCGGATTAGGGCAATTAGATATGTCCGAATTTTCTTTCGGCTTATCTCATCTTTCATTAAAAGATAATAGCAGTTTGTATGGAAGCGAGAAATCTTTTTCTACCAGCAGCACGAAGCTTAATAATTTCGGTGTAGCATATCCTTTCCCAACTACTCGCGGAAGTCTGGTATTTGCTGCGGGCTATCATCGTATAAATGATTTTGCTGGAGCTCTTTCGTTCAGCGGTTTTAATCCTGTAAGTTCAATTATCCAAAATTACGCACGTCACGGTAGTCCTACAACTAAACGACCAGCTGGTAACTTAGCTTGGGAATTATATTTAGCCAATATCGATTCTTTAAGTCCAAACTACTTTGTTTTTGATAGCCCTATACGTGATAGCGTTACACAAAGGGGTAAAACTTTAGAAAGTGGCGGTATGAACAATTGGAGTATGGGAGGAGCCGTTGAGGCGGCAAAAAATTTATATTTAGGTCTGAGTTTAAATATTAATACAGGTTCATATAACTGGCAGCGTAATTATTCCGAACACGATCTGGATAACGTATATAAAACACTCCCTTTCGATTTTCAATCTCTGTATATCGACCAAACTATTAGTGCAACTGTAAATGGTTTTTCAGCCAAATTTGGTATGCTATACCGTATGTCAGATTGGTTTAGAATTGGTTTAAGTTTTAAAACCCCTTCGTGGCTGACAATTGAAGAAACATTTACCTCGCAAGGCGAAAGTTTCTTTGATAATGGCGATAACTTCAAATATCCATTCGACAAGCCTTCGAAATTTAAAACTAAATACGATGTAGTTTCACCTTTTGTATTCAGCAGTGGTGTATCTTACATCATTCAAGATTTGATGCTGACCGCCGACCTTGAATACACCGATTGGACACAGATGGAATTCCGGAACGCACCTGAAGATTTAATCAGTTACAACACAGATATTAAAGAAATGTTCCAGCCAACTGTGAATTTGCGGGGCGGTGCAGAATACGAATTATCTGCTATGGGGATGCGATTGCGTGGAGGTTTTGCTTATCTTCCCTCGCCATACAAAGACGATCCGTCATCGTTTGCACGTAAGTATGTAACAGCTGGTGCAGGTTTTATCGTTCAGGATATTATTGCTTTCGATTTGGGTTATGCTTATGGCTTTTGGGATTCGTTCCGTGTGAATTACGATAAAACTTCACGCGTCGATGAAAAAATAAAAACTCACAATGTTATAGCAACCGTTACATATCGTTTTTAAAAACTCAAATAACTTGTTTATACTGAAGCCGGTCCTAAAGATCGGCTTTTTTATTTCTTTCTAACCTATTATATTAAGTCTATTATTATGCCCAAAACAATATTCACAGAAAGCCAAAAAAAAGCTCACGACATTAAAAGGCATCTTTCGGTTACAGCAAATGCCGGTTCGGGTAAAACTACTGTGCTCGTAAGCCGTTTTATTGATATTCTATTAAACACCGAGACGAAGATAGATGAAATTGTTGCAATAACTTTTACAGAAAAAGCAGCCAGCGAACTGAAGAAAAAAATCGCCGATACACTTAACGGATTATTACAATCTGAAAAATCGTTAGATAGACTTAAAAAAATCGAGGACATCAGCAATCACTTACCCTCGGCAAATGTTTCTACTATCCACTCTTTCTGCTCAAAAATGTTGAGGCAGTTTCCCGTAGAGGCGAATGTTGATTACGGTTTTTCTGTTCTCGATGGCGTAGATCAGGAAATTTTGGTGCAGGAATCAATCCAGGAAACAATAGCTGCATGGCTGAATAATTCTTCAGATAAAAGATATGAAGAGTTGGCAATGGTATTGAGGACTCTTGGTAAGAAAACTCTGCATCACTTCGTTACGACTCTTCTCAGAAAACGTGAACAAGTCGAACGACTTTTAGCGGAGGATGGTATTTTATCGTTGGGAAAATCGGACGATGAGATTTTAAAATTTTGGGATGATATCACAGAGGCACAAATCCTTTCGACAATTATTAATTCTGATTGGATAGATGCGGCAGAAAAAATTTTAAAAGAAGCAAATAGCAAAAAAGCGACTGAAATTTTGCAAAAGTTGAACATTTGGCAGGCAGCTGAAACCAAAGAGCAAAAAATAGAAATATTTAGAGAAATAATCGAAGGAATGCTCACGCAGAAAGGAGAGCTTCGGGCGGATATTTTCGGCAGGGGAGTAGATAATTCGTCCGTGAATAATTTGGTATCAATTCTTAAAGATGTTTGGGGAAGCTCGAAAGAACTTATTGAGGGATATTGTTCCGATAAAAAAAATGAACAGCAAAAAATTCTTTTGAATATTACACGTGTCGTTCTTTCGCTTTACAAAGATACGCTGATAAATTACGAGCAGAAGAAAACTGAAAAGAGCTATCTTGATTACGACGACTTACAGCTAAAAACTTATGAAGTGCTTAAATCGAGTGAAGTGCAGCAGAAGCTCGCTTCAAGGTTCAAATACATTATGGTTGATGAATATCAAGATACGAATTTGCTACAGTATGAAATATTCCGCAAGCTTCTCTTCGATTTACAAAGCGGAAACTTGTTTATCGTCGGCGACCCAAAGCAATCGATTTATGGATTTCGAAATGCTGAGGTTGAAGTTTTTGAAAAAACAAAACAAGATATCTTACAGTTTCAAACAACTGAAAATGAGATAAACTGGAGAGGGGAAGCGGTTGTATCAACTGCTGATGAAAGAAGAGGAAAAATAGTTTTGGCTGAAAGTTTTCGGCTTCTTACCGACATAGTCTGTTTTGTAAATGTTGTTTTTGGAAAAATATTAGTCAAGGGAAACCATCAATATGAAGTTGATTACAACGAATTGGTAAAATGTAGAAAGAATTCAGCACCCGGGAAAGTTGAACTGCTCCTTATAAAATTTTTAAATGAAAAAGAAAAAATTATAGAAATCGAATGTGAAGCAATTGCACGGCGAATTATCAATTTGTTTCAAACTAAATACCAGATCTACGATTCGTCTGAAACACCAAACGATTTCCGATTCAAAGATGCCGCTATCCTGTTGCGAAGCCGAACTCATTTGAAGAATTTAGAATTTATTCTCAACAAATATAAAATTCCTTATGTAATTACTGGAGGTATAGGTTTTTACCAAACGCAGGAGATTTACGATTTTTATAACTACTTTCAATTCTTGCTGAATCCCCATAACGACGTAGCCCTTGTTGGATTGCTCAGGTCCCCTTTTTTCACTCTCTCTGATGCTGAGTTATTCGAAATCGCAACTCACTCAGATGGTTCTGATTTTTGGTCAAAACTTAAATTCTTCGTACATACTAATAATGCTTCCGACAATGTAAAGCGTGCAGTAAATATTTTAAATGACAATATAAGTTACGCATCGCGTTTACCGATACCGCTCCTTGTTCAAAAAATTTTCAGACAAACTGGTTGGCTTGGAACAATAGCCGGTTTACAACGTGGTGAACAAAGTCGTTTAAATGTCGATAAACTTCTTCGTTTGGCACGTAACTTCGAAGGAAAGGGATATGCTAACTTATTCGACTTTGTAGAACGGCTTAAAATTTTGATAGAAGAAGAACAGCGGGAGGGGCAAGCAAGTATCCGAGACGATGGAAATGCTGTACAAATAATGACTATCCATTCGGCTAAGGGACTTGAGTTTCCAGTAGTTTTTGTTCCGTTTCTTGATAAAAAATTTCGATATGATAGCGCTCCTTACATCGACAATAAAATTGGTATAGGTTTTAAGGTTATTGACGAAAACGGAGTTGAAAATAATATTGAGCCGTTGATTTATAGATACCTGAAACAGCAATCGCACTTAAAAACTGAAGCTGAAGAAAAAAGAATTTTTTATGTTGCCTGCACACGTGCAAAAGATATGTTAGTGTTATCGGGATGTTTACCCGAAAATTCTCAATCTGCTTTGAAGTGGGTATTAAAAAGTTTAAATATAGATTCTAAAGAAATATCTGTGGGCGAACATCAGGTTGATAACTTAAAAATAAAAACTATTAGTTTAGAAAATAATAACTTTTTATACGAAGAAATCGATTATAGTCTGAAACTTCAAATTTATACAGCCCCAGAACAGATAGAAATAGTGGCGGAGGGGACTGAAGTTGTTGAATCGGAAAAACCTATTGGTGATATTCTGATTGAATCGCGACAGGGACAGATTCGGAGTAACTTTTTCTCGGCTACACAAATCCAAACGTTCAAGGATTGTCCGACGAAATATTTTTTGAAATACCAACTGGGAATGCCTGAGTTTGAGATGAAATCCATCAAATTTCATGAAGAAGACGACCCGAACGACAGAATATACGGAGGGATTGTCGGCTCGATTACTCATTCTGTCCTCGAAAAGTTTAAAAGTTTCAACGAGGAAGATATTCGTTGTTTCATTCTGCAAAATTTTAAAAGTGAATATGTAATCGAAGAGGAAAAAATAAATCAAGTTGCGAACGATATATTAACACAAGTAAAAAATTATTTTGAATCGGATTTTGGCAAAGCCGTTAACCAAATAAATGAATATAAAACAGAATTTACCCTCAACACAGTATTTGGCGAAGATTTTCTGACAGGGACGTTGGATAGATTGTATAAAAAACAAGAAGGGAAATGGTGCATTCTCGATTACAAAACTGATAATGTAACTTTCAACAATATTAAAAATAAAGCCGACCGTTATTATTGGCAGTTGGCATTTTATTCTTTATTGGTCGCTCGCTTTTTTAATGTGGATGAAATAGAAGCGACTTTAGTATTTACAAAATATCCTGACAATCCGCAGACTTATCTTTTCAAAAAGGATGAAATTAAAAATTTCGAAACAGAAATAAAACAGGTGATTGAAAAAATAAAATCGAATAAGTTCACACGCAACGAAGATATGTGCGAATACTGTAATTATCAAAAAGACGGAAAGTGTATCGACGCCAGAAATTTATGATGCTGTTGAGATGGGAAACTTTGGAGTGATGGATTAATGGAGTATTGTATCATTGAATCATTGAATCATTGGATTATTGGGTCATTGGATCATTGAATCAATGAATCAATGAAAAATGAACCAATGGGTCAATAACACCGCAACTCATTTAATTACAATAGGTTAGAAAGTGTGGAGGGATTGTGTATGAAAGCACTTGGCTTTCATTTTTAGACTGATTATATTATCAAAAGAAAATCAGAGTTACATATAACACAAATGATGAGGATGCGATGTGTATAAAGTGTGTAAAAATAAAGTCTTGTATTTCGGGCGGTGTAAAACTTCGCCGACTGCAATGTTGTAATTCGCTTTTTCTCCGTTTCACTATTTACAAATTTATTTCGTCATTCGAAATTCATTATTCATTATTCACGGAGCTTAAGCTATGATTACAAAAATTAAAACTCAAAAATTTATGGTTAGCCTTGACGAACCATCAAAAGTAAAAATGAAATCCATTACTCCATTAATCCAAAAATCCATCTGTCTTCTTC
>CAMTVZ010000198.1:0-19890 GCA_947085285.1 uncultured Ignavibacteriota bacterium | reverse complement strand
CGATATCTTGGTTTCTGCTGAAAGAGATGATGAGCCAACGGTTGCTTGGGAAGAATTGAAGAAGGAAATAGAGAACACAAAGTAAAATTGTGGAACGATACACTGTTACCTTTGTTAACTCTGCAGCAAGAGAATTTCGAAACTTACCACACGAAATTAAAACTCGGATTGCTCTGAAAATTGATGCCTTACAAAATGTGCCTCGCCCAGCGGGTGTTATAAAATTGTCGGGAGAAAAAAATTATATCGAATACGTGTTGGTGATTACAGGATTGTTTATAAAGTCTTTGACGATGGAAAAGAAATTAAGGTAACAAAGGTACGCCATCGCAAGGATGTTTATAAATAACGAACGTATCGATGAATGGATACCATTGCAAGATAGGTTCGTATATTCGTTGGTGTTGCAATTGTATAACACCCTGTCATTCTCATTCAATATATTCTATCTGTGGTTAGCAGGCGTGTGTTATTTTTTAGAAAATAGCCGCAATAAGCGCAGACCTACCTGCCTAAGTGCATCGGCACGCAGGTCGGGAAGGCGCCAAGTTCGCAAAGAGTTCATCACTCTTGATGAATCGAATTGTCGATCAACATTCCAATATTCCATTAATCCCTCATTCCAATAATATCTTGTCGTTCCTTTTTGATAATAGAGTAAAGAAAAGCTATATTTTGTACATGAAAAGAGAACAATGTCTAAACCGATAAGCCCCGTCCTTATTGCCGCACCTGAACTATCAATTCGCTTCGGTGATCAAGTTGTGTTAAATAACGCCACAATGAGCATTCATCAAGCAGATAGAATCGGATTGATCGGAAACAATGGCTCAGGTAAATCAACGCTTCTGAAAATTATTGCTGGCATGATGGAACCGGATTTGGGAACGGTAACACGACGGAGGGACATCGTAATTGGCTACCTATCCCAAGACTTTCAGCTCGACCCTGCATCATCGGTGTATGAGGATATTGTGGAGGGAGCACACGATGTTATTGATATTCTCAGGGAATATGAATCGCTACCTCCAACATCAAAAAGACGGCATCTCCTTGAGGCGCACATTCACCATCGGGATGGGTGGAATTTAGAAAACAGGATTGAAACAGCGATGCACTCGCTGAATGTGCCTGAGAAAACCCGTAGTATTATGACGCTCTCAGGCGGAGAGAAACGTCATGTAGCGTTGTGTAAAGCAATTATCGCACGTCCTGATCTTCTCATACTCGACGAACCCACAAATCATCTCGATACGCAATCGATAGAGTGGATGGAGGAATTTTTGGAAAAATACTCCGGCGCATGTCTCTTTGTTACTCACGATAGATATTTTCTCGATTCAATTTAGACCCGGATTATCGAGCTTGCGAATGGTGTCTGTTCCACACACACCGGTAATTACACCGACTTCATGCTTGATAAGGTCGAGCGTGAGTCGCACTTCGACAGCAAGTTGATTTTATTGGGGAAGAATAGTATTTTACTCTTGCATTTTCTGCCACCTTTCGATTTTTAAATATATGAAGTATATCATGAAGGAAGGTGTAAGTAGATAGCATTCTCTCCGCCGGAATGTCCGCCTCAGGTGGAAATGTTATACCGCAAGTTGACGGGATAATTAATAGTTATATTCTAAACTTAAAACAGAAATATATTTTTGATATTATTCTAAACACAACGCAAAAATCATTTACTAATAAATTGCATTTATTAATTCTACCATACGAATATGATATTTCAGACTGTGTAGTTATCACTTGGGAAAGATTATATGATATTCTTAGTAGCGTAATACCAAAAGATGATTACTTTTTAATGAGGTTGGAATCTGCAATAGCAAGAATAAAAATATAACCCGCTCTTCAAGCCGTCCGCTTTAATAGTTGCGGCATTTGTGTGGTTATAAAGTAGCGTTGTAAAAAAATAGTTGATCTTTGAGTGTAATGAACAAAACTAAATTAAAATAATTATTGGCCTTTGTTTTCAAAGCTGCATTGTTGTTTTGTGTGGCGGCTTAAAAACAACGCCGTTAGCCAACAGCAGCTAATTACATGCGAAAGGAAGTTGGAATGAAAAAAACATAAACGCATTAAAATGGAAAAGACATCGAAGTTTGTAATATATAAAAACAAAAGAGAAACTAAGTGTAGCGACTTATCACCTTTAATGGTGCACGGGCTACGGCGTGCAGCCGGAACTGCTGTTCCCGATTTTATAGACGCTACCGATACCGGTCGTTTTAGTTTCTCTGATAATAATATAACAAATGTAGCATATAATTCCAATGAGACGTGGGAATACTTTAAATCGCCGGGGGAGATAAACACAACGACAATTAAGTATAAAGTTGAGGGTTTTTCAAAATGAAAAGGGAAGCGGATTTGATCCGCCAAAGGACGGACAAGCTAATACGACATACAAAAAAAACAGGGTTGATACATACGATAATATTGATAAATACCGGCAAGGCGTATTGATATTGGATGGATGGAATTCAGCAAGTTCTATGGCGCGGTGTTGGAACAGTGGAAATTATTCCAAACATTGCAATCTTATTAGGTATGGCAATGCTTATTACAAGTGTAAATGTTTGGCAATTCAAAAAGGGTCATTTGTTTTAGACAAGAAATGTGCGACTCACGTTCAGGCAAGATTCAAGTTTGGGCGTGAGTCGCACTTCGACTCATCTCATCGTGTCGGGTAATATAAAGGTCCATCTGGTCCTACTGGAAATCCAACAAACACCCAAATCACTAACAATATTGTCCAGGCAATCAAAAACAAAATCGAGTATGGTAACATCATCGAAATGATTGTCCCGATTCCTGTTTTGTCCTGATATTTTTGTGCAAAGGCAACGATTAAAGCAAAATAAGGGAGCAAAGGAGTAATGATATTTGTTACAGAATCTCCGATTCTATAAGCAGCTTGAGTAAGTGCAGGGTGATAACCTAAGAGCATGAACATCGGAACAAAAACGGGAGCCATTATTGCCCATTTAGCAGAAGCGCTTCCCATAAAAAGATTTATGAATGCAGATAGCAAAACAAAGGCAATCAACAAACTTACTCCTGTTAGTCCTATGTTTTTTAGGAAATGGGCACCTTCGACAGCCAAAATTAAACCGAGATTACTATGTCGGAAAAAGTAAACAAATTGTGCGGCGAAGAAAACCATTACAATATAACTTGCTAATGTTCCCATCGATTTAATAATGTGTTGCATTAAATCTTTATCGCTTTTTATGGTTCTGACAATAATGCCGTAAGTCAAGCCGGGTATAAAAAATAGTAATGCGACGCCAACAATGATACCACTAAAAAATGGAGAATGTAGAACTTCGTTTGTTTCGGGGTTTCTAAGAATTCCCCCTTCAGGAACGATTGAAATTAAAAGTAGAATAATAAAAACTAATGCCGAAATTCCAGCTGCCATCAGGGCTTTTCGTTCAATGGGAGAAATTTCATCCATTGCCATTTTTTCGGTACTTCCAGCATAGGGACCGAGTCGTGGTTCGATAATTTTTTCTGTTATAATTGTTCCAAGAATTACTATTAAAAAAGTTGAAGTAAACATGAAATAAAAATTGACTACCGGATTAATTAAAATTGCCGGGTCGATAATTTGTGCAGAAGTTTGTGATAATCCAGCAAGTATCGGATCTACCGAACCGATAAATAGATTAGCTCCAAAACCACCACTAACCCCTGCAAACGCTGCTGCCAAACCTGCAAGGGGATGGCGGCCGATTGCGTGAAATATCATCGCACCTAATGGTATTAGAATTACATAACCGGCATCGGATGCTAAATGTGAAGTTACGCCGGCGAAAATAATTGCAGGTGTTATTAATTTTTTTGGTGCCCGAAGGACTAAACTTTTAAATAATGTATTAAAAAAACCGGTCCCTTCCGCTACTCCTATTCCAATAATTATTGTTAAAACATTAACCAACGGAGGGAAGGCAACAAAATTTGTAGTAATATTAGTGTACATCCATCTGATTCCGTCTGAACTTAGTAAGTTTTTGACTGTGATTACGGAATTATCGGCAGGGTGAATTGCACTCAAAGATAACATATTACCAAGCCAGGAAAAAATAATTACAGAAAATGATAGCAAGGCAAATATAGTTGCCGGATGTGGAAGCCGATTTCCTACATATTCAATTTTATCTAACGATTTAGTGAAAATATTTGTTAGTTTGATTTTCATATTTTACCTTAATTATTAAAAGTTGGTCTAAAGATACAATAAATATTTTAATTATGCCTAATAGCTTTCTGCTTCTCTAACTTTGCAGCTTTTTTTAGTACAATTTTTTTCAAATTGTTTTTATATACAGCAATTTTTTTTCTGAGGTTTGGATATTTAATTCCCAAAATTTCGACGGCTAAAAGAGCAGCATTTTTAGAATTATTTATTGCTACAGTAGCAACAGGAATTCCCTCCGGCATCTGAACTATCGAAAGGAGGGAGTCGAGACCTTTCAGCCAATTCGTGCAAATTGGGACACCAACTACCGGAAGTGTCGAGATTGAAGCGGTCATTCCGGGTAGATGTGCCGAACCGCCAGCTCCGGCAATTATAACCTGAATACCTCGTTTCTCCGCTGATTTTGCATACTTATATAAACGGTCGGGTGTGCGATGTGCCGAAACAATTGTAATCTCGTATTCAATTTTGAAACTCTCCAGCACATTTGCCGCTTCCTGCATAACAGGCAAATCGGAATCGCTTCCCATTATTATTCCTACCAATGTCTTTTTCATTTTTTACTCTGCTTTTATTTTTAAAATTGATTTTATTTTTTCGGCTTGTTGAATTGCAACTTCTAAATTATTATTTAAAATTGTAACGTGCCCCATCTTTCGAAATGGTGAAGTAGTTTCTTTGCCATAAAAATGAAACGACAAACCGGGAATACTTAACGCTTCCTGTAGCCCTTCGATTACAGGTTTGCCTTTGTAATTTTCTTCGCCTAATAAGTTAAGCATAACTGCCGGCGATAGTAGCTCGGTTGAACCGAGTGGCAAGCCAGCAATTGCCCTGATGTGTTGTTCGAATTGACAAGTTACCGATGCTTCAATCGTGTAATGACCTGAGTTGTGCGGACGCGGTGCGATTTCGTTCACATAAATATTTTCGTTTGCCAAGAACATCTCGATTCCAAATATCCCGACACCATCGAGCGCCTCGACCGACTTAACTGCAATTTGTGTTGCTTTCTCGGCAATACGGTTTTCAATTCGTGCGGGAGCAAATATAAAATCGCATATATTAGCACGCTTATCGAAAATCATTTCCACGACCGGATAAGTTTTTACTTCGCCCGATCTACTGCGTGCTACCATAATTGCTAATTCTTTTTCGAAATTTATCAACTCCTCAACCATCGATTCAGTATGAATAGCATTTTGTAAATCGGATTTATTTTTCATCACTACTACACCTCTGCCGTCGTAGCCACCTTTGCGGGCTTTCTGAACAAACGGGAATTTCATCCGTGAAAGTGATTCTAAAGATTCAACATTCTGAAATTTTGGAACGGGGATTCCATTTTCTGATAAAACTTCCTTTTGCAGTAATTTATCTTGAATTATTTCTAACAAATGCGGAGAGGGGAAAATTTTATGTCCGGCATCGGAAAGTTTTTTTAATGTTTCGGTATCTATATGCTCGATGTCGAACGTGGTTACATCGCTGTGTGAAACGAGTTGAGTTATTTTCTGGTTGTCGTAAAAACCTCCGACGATTAACACATCAGCAAGAGTGGCTGCAGGACATTTTGGAGATGGGTCTAATATGGAGATATGAAATCCCATCTTCTTGGCTTTTTGAGCCATCATTTTCCCGAGCTGCCCGCCGCCAATAATTCCGATTTTCATTAAAGGATAATTATGCTGTATCATTTGGAACAAACCTTCTGTTATTTACCCCGATGGTGGTACAATCTATAAATACAATTCTTCATTTGACGGATAACATTTCTGCATACTTCTGATGTTGTTTTGACTTGCGGTTTTGCTCTTGTTTATAACTGCTCTAAAATTTCTTTTACTTGTAACTTTAGTTGAACTATATCAATTTTGATAATATCCCAGATTATTTTGGTATCGACCCCAAAATATTCGTGTATTAATAAATTTCTAAGACCTATTATTTCACGCCAAGGTATTTCGGGATAAAGCTTCTTAAATTTGTCTGTAATATGATTTGCAGCTTCACCAATAATTTCGAGTTGTTTTACAGTAGCCAACTGCATCATATTATTCGATACGAAAGTTTCGTAGGAAGCATTTTGGATATAAGATTCAATCTCAATGATTGCATCATAAATATGTTGTAAACGTACTTTATCGCCTAAACTATTTCTCATATAATAAAATTTTTTCTGAGTCAATGAAGGTTCGAATATACTTTGAGACACCGTTGCTTGTAAGAAGATCTACCTTCCTTTTTAACAAATCTTCTAATTCTAATTGCATTCTTATGAAACCAAGTCCAATCGGTTGCGAGTAGTCAAGTTCAACCAAAATATCAATATCACTTTGTTCATCATCTTCATTTCTAGATGCAGAACCAAATAAATATGCCCGCTTGACAGGTTTGTTTTTGAAGAACGTAACAAGTACTTCGAAAATTTCTTTACTCATATTAATAATTTATTTTATTTGTTTTACCTGTTATAAGATAAATCAATACATCCTAAAAAACAATACTCTAAATGGAATTATGAAATTTCAATTCTCCATTATTTTCGACGAGTCGATTCGTTAACCATCACTCCAGCAATCCAAACTCAATCCACTTTTCATTTCTCTTCTCTCACCGCTTTATCCTTATTGCTCATAGCTCTTTGCTCACTGCTAGCCACTTCTCACCCTCTCATTATTTTCAAATCGAATAAATCGTTCACACCAAACGGTTTAACTGAAAAGAGGGGATCGCCGTATTTGACTCCAATCATTTGTCCGTAAAACTTCGCACGCGTATCGATGAATTCCAAAAATGATTTTTTACTTAAAAGGGTTTCGGGGTCTTTCGATTGCGGATTATAAAATTGCGATTTGTATGCACGCACTGCTTTCTGCCTTATATCATAAACATCACTGATATCGACGATGAAGGAGGGGATGAATTCATACTTCATCATATAGTTGAAGTAATAAAACGGTCGCCAAGGTTTTTGATTTGTTCCGTCGAGTGTAGTCTTAATATTCACAAGTCCCGAATAAAACCATGCATGTTGAGTTAAATGATGTGCGTGCGAATGGTCGGGATGTCGGTCGTGCCAATGTGGTGACAACAATATTTTTGGTTTGTATTTCCGTATAATCTGTATGAGTTTGATTTGGTTTTCTTTATTTAATTCGATATTTCCATCGGGTAAATGCAAATTCTCTCTTGCTGAAAGTCCGAGAATTTTTGATGCAAGCTTTGCTTCCTTTGCTCGTATATCGCGCGAGCCTCGTGTCCCCAATTCGCCTTCTGTTAAATCTAATATCCCAACTCTGTAACCAAGCTTTACTAATTTTGCAACAGTACCAGCGCAGCCAAGTTCGACATCATCCGGATGTGCACCAATTGCTAATACATCAAGTTCCATGTTTTCTCCATTTTTTTTCGTTTAATATAGTAATTGATTTTTTTGGATTCAAGCTTGACGAGTAGCTGTAGGAATTTTTCTTGAGAGATGGAGAAACGGAGATTTGGGGAATAGAATTTTGCACAAACAACAAATCAAAAATTTGTGGCAAGCTTATCTATCATAAAATCAAAATCATAAATATAAAATCGAATATTCCTCGTTTGTTTCTGAAAGCCAATCTTTCTATATTTCGCTATGATAAATGAAGAAATATTAAGTGTATATGAACTTACGCGTCGCATAAAAAGCGTTTTAGAGTCAGATTTTAAAGCTGTTACTGTAACTGGCGAAATTTCGAATCTTAAACGCCACTCTTCGGGTCATATCTACTTTACGATTAAGGATGAGAAAGCTTCGATATCGGCAACAATATGGCGTAGCAGGGCGGCATATCTGACTTTCACACCACAGGAGGGGATGAAAGTAATTGCCCGCGGTTCGATTACAGTTTATGAAGTCCAAGGAAAATATCAACTTGATGTTGTAAGTCTGAAACCGCTCGGAATCGGAGAACTGCAAATCGCTTTTGAAAAGCTAAAACAAAAACTTGCTGCTGAAGGATTGTTCGATCCGCAGCATAAAAAAAATCTACCCGAATATCCTGAACGAATCGGCATAGTTACTTCACCGACTGGTGCAGCTATTCAGGACATTATAAACATTATTTCGCGCCGCTTCCCATCTGTTGAAATTATTCTTTATCCTGTGAAAGTTCAGGGAGCAGGCGCGGCTGAAGAAATAGCTGAGGCAATTTTCGACTTTAATAAATTCGGAAAAGTTGATGTGTTGATAGTTGGAAGAGGAGGGGGATCAATAGAAGACTTATGGGCTTTTAATGAAGAACTTGTAGCTCGTGCTATCTTTAATTCAAAAATTCCAATAATAAGTGCTATTGGACATGAGATAGATTTTACAATTGCCGACTTCGTTTCCGATTTACGGGCACCTACTCCATCGGCAGCGGCTGAGCTTGTTGTACGCGATCGTTATGAACTGATTGATAATATTCGAAATTTTCTTTATACTATGCAACAAAGTTTGATAAATAAAGTCGACGACAATCGATCGTATATTGCTGGTCTGGTTTCAAGTTACGCATTCAATAATCCGATTGATAAAGTACGACAGTTCTCTCAAAGAATAGATGAATTAGAAAGGTTATTAAATATTAGTTTTATTCATAAATTTAAATCAACCAAACAATACATCGCAGGACTATCAGATCGGATGAATTCACTG
This sequence comes from uncultured Ignavibacteriota bacterium, assembly GCA_947085285.1. Taxonomy (GTDB): domain Bacteria; phylum Bacteroidota; class Ignavibacteria; order UBA10030; family BY39; genus JASEGV01. The sequence goes on along the minus strand of CAMTVZ010000198.1, from coordinate 10,999 downwards.
AATCCGAAAAATGTTTTAAAGCGTGGTTATGCAATAGTCTACAAAAATTATCACATCGTAGAATCAAGTTGTAACCTTACTTTGGCTGATGATATAAATATAAAATTTAAAGATGGCAATGTTGATGCCTCAGTAACTAAAACATATTCAATAAATAATGAAAACTAAAAAATCAAACGACACAATAGCAGAAGAATCAAGTTTCGAACAAAACTTAAAACGACTCGAAAAAATTGTCGACACTCTCGAAACCGGAAATGTTTCACTCGAAGATTCAATCAAATTGTATGAAGAAGGGATTGAACTTTCAAAAAAGTGTTTGGCAAAATTAGAAAACGTTGAAATCAAAATTAAAAAATTAAGTAAAGATTTAAACGGAAAGTTATCGTTGCTGGAAGAAGGAACAGAAGAATAAAGAATGACGACAGAATCATATTCAATTTTAAATAAAATTAACTCATCGGCTGATTTAAAAAAAATAAGTGTAAGCGATTTAAAAATTCTTTCAGAGGAAATCAGAGAATTTTTGATTGATAAAATATCGAAAACCGGGGGGCATTTAAGTTCGAGCTTAGGTTCGGTTGAGCTTACATTGGCACTCCATTATGTTTACGATACACCAGTCGATAAACTTGTTTGGGATGTAGGGCATCAAGCATATGTGCATAAAATAATTACAGGCAGGCGCGATGTTTTTCATACACTTCGGCAGTTTGGCGGTATCAGCGGATTTTTAAAACGCTCCGAAAGTGAATACGACACATTTGGTGCTGGACATGCCAGTACAGCACTCTCAGCCGCACTTGGAATGGCTGTTGCACGCGATATTGATAACAAAAAATTTCGTGTAATTGCTATTGTTGGCGATGGTTCGATGACTGGCGGCATGGCTTTCGAAGCAATGAACAATGCCGGCTTGTCGAAAAAAAATATGACTGTTATTTTAAACGATAACAATATGTCGATATCTCCAAATGTTTCAGCTATAACAAATTATTTTACTGAACTGATAACAAATCCTGAATACAACCGCCTGAAAGCAAATGTCTGGGATTTAACCGGAAAGTTAGGAACACACGGCGATCGAATTCGCAGACTTGCGGTAAAATTAGAGGAAGGTATCAAAGTAATTATTACTCCAGGAATGTTGTTCGAGGCATTCGGATTCAGATATTTCGGTCCTATCAACGGCCACAATATCCCTAAATTAGTCCGCTTATTCAATCATATTAAAGATTTACCAGGTCCGATATTGGTGCATGTTGTTACACAAAAAGGAAAGGGTTATCAACCGGCAGAGGAAAATTCAACAAAGATGCACGGGGTTTCGGCATTCGATAAAAGCACAGGCAAAGCTATAAAAGTTTCCTCCTCCCCACCAACTTATACACAAATTGCTGGTCGAACAATTGTTGAACTTGCTAAATTAAATCATAAAATTGTGGGCATTACAGCCGCTATGGCCGATGGCACTGGCTTAGACCAATTGCAGCGTGAAATTCCAGAACGGTTTTTTGATGTAGGAATCGCCGAGCAACATGCAGTAACTTTTGCAGCTGGCTTGGCAACACAAGGTTTGATCCCTTTCGTGGCAATTTATTCTACATTCTTACAGCGGGCAATCGACCAAATTATACACGATGTAGCACTTCAAAATCTACATGTGGTATTCGCAATCGATCGTGGCGGTATTGTGGGCGCCGATGGCCCTACTCATCACGGAGTATTTGATTTGACTTACCTACGGATGATTCCAGAAATGGTGATTATGTCGCCAAAGGATGAAAATGAATTGAAAAATATGTTTTATACTGCTACAATTTACAATAAACCTATCGCCATTCGTTATCCGCGTGGCAACGGTTTAGGAGTTACGATGAGCGAAAATTACGAAGAGTTGAAAATTGGTAAAGCTGAAGTTGTTCGGGATGGAAGCGATATCGCAATTCTTGCAATCGGAAATATGGTCCATCATTCTCTTCTTGCTGCTGATATTCTCTCTCAGGCTAATATCCAAGCTAATGTTGTTAATATGCGATTCGTTAAACCGTTAGACACAGAGCTTATTAACCAAATTGTTGAAAAGTTTAACTACATAGTTACTGTCGAAGATGGAGTTCTTGCCGGTGGTTTTGGTTCAGCTGTTCTCGAATATATACATAAGAAAAATGTTAAAAACGTATCTATACTGAACTTGGGAATCGAGGATACTTTTATTACACACGGCACACCCGATGAATTGTATAAATTAATAAAAATCGATCCTTCAGGTATTGCTGAAAGAGTAAAAAATTTCTTACAACAAAAATAGATGGTTCAACATGGAAAAACTTAAAATTGGTATTATTGGTGGGGGATGGGTTGCACAGGTTTTTCATCTCCCTTTACTAACAAAAAACATCGATGCTGAAGTAACAGCATTATGCGACAAGGATAAATCGAAATTAAAATCGGTAGGCGAAAAATTTGGCATTCGGCAACTTTACACAAATGTCGAAGAAATGCTCGCCTCCGAAAAATTAAATGCAGTTACAATCTGCACACCAACCGACACACACAAGAGCATTGCTGTTGCAGCTTTGAACTCAGGTTTAGATGTATTTGTTGAACGCCCCATCGCACGTAAATATGATGAAGCAGTTGATATTGCCGAAACTGTTCACCGAACAAAACAAAAATTGATGGTAGGTATGAACAACCGTTTCCGTCCCGATCTGATGATGTTAAAAAGCATTATCGAAAACGGTGAGTTGGGCGAGATATTTTATTTGAAAGCGGCTTGGGTTAAAAAACTCGGACGCAACAATCCTTGGTTTACGCAAAAAGAAAAGTCGGGAGGGGGTGTATTTTTAGACTTAGGTTTAGGTGCGCTCGATACCTTACTATGGGCTGTTAATTTTAATCCTGTAAAACGGGTGAGTGCTATTACATACAATCATACTACAAAAAGTGTTGAAGACTCGTGCATCGCATTTATCGAAACTAAAAACGGTGCAACTTTGCACCTCGAAACAAGTTGGTCGTTTCATATAACTGGCGATGCGTTCTCGTGTGAAATATATGGAACTAAAGGTAGCGCTCAACTCAACCCATTACGCATCAATAAAACAATCGGCGGTGATGTGATAGGTGTAACTCCTGTTAAATCCGAAACATTACAAAATATATTAAAGAAAAGCTACGAGCTCGAATTAAAGCATTTCATAGGTGCAATAAAATGTTTGCATCCAGTCATCTCAACTGCCGATGAAGCTGTGCAACGTATGAAAGTTGTTGAAGCTGTTTACAAATCAGCGAAACTTAAAAAAGAAATTGTACTTAAATAATGAAAAATGCTGAAGATGAAAAATATTTACAGGAATGTTTCAAGCTCGCACAAAAAGGTGCCGGCTATGTTAGCCCCAATCCTTTAGTCGGCTGTATAATTGTCAAAAATGGAAAAATTATTGGAAGTGGATACCACAAGCAATATGGAAAAGCTCACGCCGAAGTAAATGCATTAGAGGAGGCTAAAAATAGCGTTGAAGGTGCAACTTTGTATGTGAATCTTGAACCATGCATTCATTTCGGTAAAACTCCTCCTTGCACCGATCTAATAATATCAAAAGGGATCAAAAAAGTAGTTGTTGGAATGCGCGACCCGAACCCACTGGTGAATGGAAATGGTATCAGAAAACTTAAAGCAGCTGGAATCGAAGTTGTTGAAGGGATACTCGAATCGGATGCAAAAAAGTTGAACGAGTTTTTTAACAAACATATCACTCAAAAATTACCATTTGTAACATTAAAGATGGCACAAACACTTGATGGCAAAATTGCTGACTATCAAGGGAATTCGAGATGGATATCAAATTATCAGACACGAAAAAAAGTTCACGAACTGCGTGCAATGTATGATGCTATTTTAGTCGGTGCTAACACTGTGCGCAAAGACGACCCCGAATTGAATGTCCGATTGGTGAAGGGGAGAAATCCCATACGAGTAGTGATAGACGGAAAACTATCAGTATCTAAAAAATCTAAAATAATTTTAACTGCTAACGAAATTCCTACCCTAATTTTTACATCCGAAAAAGGTTATCTAGAAAATCAGAAAAAAGCCTCATTCTTAAATAAGATGGGGGTAAAAATATTTGTGATAAAATCGAAATCTACAATTATTTCTATTAGAACTGTTCTGAAAATTTTAGCTAAAAATAACGTAGCATCTATTTTGGTTGAAGGGGGCAGCGTGCTCTTTGCTCAGTTTCTTAAGAATAGATTGGCAGATAAAATAATTTACACCATTGCTCCCAAAATTTTAGGGAAAGGAATTCCGGCTGTATCTGATAGTATCAGATTTAAAATTACACATCCGTTCGAATTATATGATGTTACTTTTCAACAATTCGGTACGGACATGATGATGGAAGGTTACATAAAAACTTAGAGAGGAAAAATGTTCACTGGAATCATTACCGAAATCGGAAAGATCGAATCAATTAATCGTGTAGGTAACGGATTGAAACTAAAAGTTAGAACATCAAGAAGCGCCGCCGAACTAACTATTAACGATAGCGTTTCGATAAATGGTGTTTGCCAAACTGTAGTTGAAAAATCAAAAAACTGGTTTGAAGTTGTTGCTGTTGAGGAGACTTTAAAAAAAACTACTTTTTCGAATTTAAAAATTGGAGAAGAAGTAAATCTTGAATTGGCAATGAAACTGAACGAACGACTTGGAGGGCACATTGTACAAGGACATGTAGATTGTGTAGGAAAAATAAAATCGATTATTAAACGAACTGCAAGCTGGATGTTTACAGTCGAAATTCCCAAAAATTTTATAAAAAATGTTATTCCCGTGGGCTCTATCGCTATCGACGGGGTAAGTTTAACAGTGGCCGAACTTGAAAATAATTTTGTAACAGTTTCGATTATTCCTCATACAATGGAAAATACGATTTTTAAAAATCGAAAAGTAAACGACAAAGTGAATTTAGAGTTCGATGTGTTAGGTAAATATGTTCTAAATTACTTAGAGCAAACCGAATCTTCCAAAAAACAAAACAATATATCTGTCAAGAAGTTAAAGAATATGGGTTTTTGATTATTAGCTTCCTTTTTCTTATTTTGTCTTAAATTTTTCAGTATTTATACAACGAATAAGGTCTTCAAATGGAATTCAACGTCAAAGATTTGTTAACAATATTACCGGTTTTGGGTGTTACAGTTACTGCATTAGTTGTAATCGTCATCGAAGCGACATTTCGAAAGAGTTCGAGCATTAGCTATCTTGTTTCAATAATCGGTTTGATTATTTCGATAGGTATGGCTGTCGAAACGTTAAATTGGAAGGGGACAAGTTTCTTTAATATGTTCAATGTGGGGGGCTACGGAAATTTCTTCAGCATACTATTTATGCTTACAGCATTATTTACTATCGTTGTATCTAAAGATTATTTAATTAAAATGGCTATTCATCAAGGGGAATATTATGCACTAATTTTATTCTCGACGGTGGGTATGATGTTTATGGCATCGGCGGCTGATTTGATAATCGTATTTTTAGGACTTGAGTTGATGTCAATAAGTCTTTATGTGCTTGTCGGTTTTATGCGTAAACGTGTAAAATCGAACGAGGCGGCATTGAAATATTTTTTACTTGGTGCATTTGCAACAGGTTTTCTCCTCTACGGTATGGCTCTACTTTATGGAATTACAGGTTCTACAAACATTCAAACGGTCGTGCAAAATTTTCACATCTATTCAAAACTTCCATTTCTTTGGATTGGAACCGGGCTTCTTTTAATCGGTTTGGCATTTAAAGTAGCGGCTGTTCCTTTTCATATGTGGGTTCCTGATGTTTACGAAGGGGCACCCACTCCAATGTCGGGTTTCATGTCAACCGGAGCAAAAGCTGCCGCTTTCGCCGCATTTGTTCTGATATTTTATCATAATTTTCCCGGCGGTGTTAAATTACAGGAAGCTTTATCGTTTCTTGCTGCGGCTTCGATGATTATTGGCAATATAATCGCCATCTCACAAAATAACATTAAACGAATGCTTGCTTATTCGAGCATCGCACATGCAGGTTATCTCTTAGTTGGTTTAGCCGCTGCAAATGAGATGGGGCGGGATGGTATCTTATTTTACCTCACAGCCTACTCGTTTATGAACTTGGGGGCATTCGGAATCTTATCATTTCTTGAAAAAGATGAGGATAAATTTTTGACCTTCGAAGACTATACCGGCTTATCTTCTCATTCTCCGTATTTAGCTGCGCTGATGGCGATTTTTATGTTCTCGCTAACTGGTATTCCCCCTTTTGCTGGCTTCTTTGGTAAGTATTATATCTTTATGGCAGCTGTAAATGCAGGTCTCACTTGGCTTGCAGTCTTAGGTGTTATTATGTCGGTTGTTTCGGCATACTATTATCTAAGGCTAATCGTAATGATGTATTTCAGATCAAGTGAAATACAACTTCGATATCAGTCTAATCCATTAATTAATTCTATTTTATTTTTAATGGCAGCATCGTTATTCATAATTGGAATTTTACCCTCATTGCTCATGAATATTATCAAAAATTTATTTTAATATGATACCTGTTATCAATTCAGAGGAGATGAGAAAATTCGACCGCAGTGCTATCGAAGATGTAGGTATTCCGGGTTTAATTTTAATGGAAAATGCAGGGCGTAGTATTGTTGATGCCATCAAAAAAAAGTACGGTTGCGTTGATAAGAAAAAATTTTTAATCGTATGTGGGAAAGGTAATAACGGCGGCGATGGTTTTGTAGTGGCACGTCATCTTTATAATCTGGGAGCAAGTGTAAATGTCGTAATTCTCGGCAGTCATAAAAATTTAAAAGGGGATGCACTTACCAATTATAAAATCATTTCAAAAATCATATCACGAAATAAACCGAATAAAAATCTTCTTCTGCAAGAATATAAAGGCTTGAAACAACTAAAAGCTTTTCAAAAGGTTGATTTTATTGTAGATGCTATATTTGGAACAGGCTTCAGTGGTAAACTTGAAAAATATTATGAAGAAATTATCAATTGGATGAACTCTATTAATGTTCCAAAAATTTCGATTGATATTCCTACAGGGGTAAATTCTGATACTGGTGCTGTTGCGAGTGTTGCTGTAAAATCCGATTTAACAGTTACAATGGGGATGAAGAAAAACGGATTAGTCGTTGGAAATTCAGTTAATTATATAAACGATTTAAAGATTGCCGATATATCATTACCTCGTTATTTTTATGAAAGCTCGCAGTTTCAAACCTACGAAGTCGAACCTTCCGATATTGTCCAATCGTTGCCAAAACGTCTGAAAACAAGTCATAAATATACTGTTGGTAAAGTTTTAGTAATTGGAGGTTCTGTTGGTTACACAGGAGCCGCGGCTTTAGCTTCAAATTCAGCATTGAAATCGGGAGCAGGTGCTGTTATTCTTGCAACACACGAATCTGTGTATCCAATTTTAGCAAAAAAATTGACTGAAGTAATGGTGAATTCTTTAGGTAGAATGGAGGAGGGGAAGATTACCCCCGAAAGCTACCAAAAATTAAACAAACTAATTGATTGGGCTAATATATTGGTTATCGGTTGTGGTATTTCGTTAAAAAGCGAGTCGGTCGAGTTAGTCAATAAAATTTTACTCGAAGTTGATAAACCTCTTGTAGTCGATGCCGATGCACTCACGATTATTTCGGAAAATATATCGATTCTTAGGAAGAAGAAATCTAAAAATGTTATTATTACACCACACATTGGTGAATTTGCTCGACTTACAAAACTCGCTCCATCCGAAATTGAGTTGAATAAATTGAAAATAGGCCACTCATTCAGTAAAGAATATAAATTAACATTAGTTTTAAAAGGTGCTCCCACATTAACTTTTTCGTCAGATGGATACACATTCATTAATTCAACTGGTAATCCTGGAATGGCTACAGCAGGGGCAGGCGATGTGCTTGCAGGTATAATTGGTGGATTGTGGGCTCAAGGAATGGCTGAAATTGAAGCTGCTTATAGTGGCGTATTCATTCACGGATTTGCGGGTGATATCGCTAAACAGAAGTTGGGAGAGAGAAGTGTTTTAGCTTCTGATATCCAAAAGTATATTCCCAACGCATTCAATTTTATAGAATCGGAGAAAAAAAAATTTGTCAAACTTAAATAGATTTTTTCGTTACCATTTCCCCCCATTTGTTTGGGCAGGTTTAATCATTACAGCATCTTCAATTCCCGCAAATAAATTACCCAATATCCAAATATTTGGGTGGGATAAAATTGCACACGTTTGCGTTTTTTTTATTTTCGGAATTTTGATTCTAAGATCGCTTTACCACAGGCAGAAGAGAATTAATTCAAAAAAACAAATAGCTATATTGACTTTAGTATTTGTAATCTCCTTCGGAATTTTTGATGAGTTATTTCAATCTATGATTCCCGGCAGGATGTCCGATATATATGATTTGGTTGCAGATGCTGTAGGCGGAATTTTAGCAGTATCGTTTTTCAATTTTATCAATCGTTATGCAAGCAAACTGAGCGGTACCAAAATATCAGACCTATGATATTCGAGATATTTTTACTCATCATTACGTTGGTGCTTTCAGCTTTATATTCGGCTTCGGAAATAAGTTTTATCGTAGCAAATCGCCTCAAAGCCGAAATCCGAGCAAAACAAAATACTTTTTTGTCGAAACGAACTCTCGACCTCATTAGCCATCCACAAAAATTTTTAACAATCTCCCTTGTTGGTACAAATATATCAAATGTGGCTTTTTCAACTTTGCTGACAATGATGTTAGTCTCTCTTTTCGATATCGGTTCTACATTTATATTAATAATCACAGCGATCATAGTTTTAATATTTGGTGAAATCATACCTAAAATATTTTCTCGAGAAAACGCCGATGCAACCATTCCCTTTTTCACACTCTTGCTCTTCATTAGTAATTACCTATTTTATCCTTTGATTTTGATTCTTACTCTTTTTACCCGTACAATCATCCGGTTATTTAAAGTTACCGATACTGCTGAAAAATATTTTTTCACAAAGGAAGATGTATATAGTCTTATCAAAGAGAGCGAAGGAGTAGGGAAGCACGATTCACAAACAACATCCTATTTAATGAAAGTGTTTGAATTAAAAGATACACTCATTCGAGATATAATGATACCTAGAACCGAAATAAACTCTGTACCAGTAGATATCTCGATACAAAAATTAAAAGAAAAGTTTAACAACTCTACACACTCTAAATTATTCGTGTACGAGGGTTCGATCGATAATATCATTGGAGTCGTTCATGCGATGGATCTGTTTTCGGAACCTGAAAGTATCTCAACCATTATTCGTCAGGTACTTTACGTCCCTGAAACTAAATCAAGTTCCGATTTGCTACAACAATTTTATAAAACAGGTACCTCCGTAGCAGTTGCCATTGATGAGTTTGGTGGAACTTCGGGTATTGTTTCAGTTTACGATATTTTAGAAGAAGTGCTCGGAAAAATAGATGAAACTGCTTTGAGTAATAAACAATTCCACAAACAAATAGGACCAAAAACATATCTATTTAGTGGTAGATTAGAAATAGAATTTATAAAAGAAACTTATAAGTTAACCATACCGGAGGGTGAAAACATAACTCTCAGCGGCTACATTTGTGAAAAAATCGGACGAGTACCCAAAGTGAATGAAATAATTAAGCTCGGCAATTTTAAAGTCACAATTCAACGTGCAACTAAAACCAGAATTGATTCAGTTTTGCTTGAAATCGAATGATGAATTCGTGTAGTTTGATTATTCATTAAAAATTGAGTAAATTAAGCACAGAATTTGAGATTTACTTTAATAAATAATGATAATAATGCACGTTCAGGAGTGTTAGAAACTGATAACGGTTTTATCGAAACTCCTGTTTTTATGCCTGTAGGTACACAAGGTTCTGTAAAAGCTATCGAGCAACGCGAACTTGAAGAAATCGGTGCTCAGATCATTCTTGGTAACACGTATCACCTTTACTTGAGACCAGGAGTAGAAATAATAAACAAGCTTGGCGGTTTACACAAATTTATTTCGTGGAAGAAGCCAATACTAACCGACAGTGGTGGTTACCAAGTTTTTAGTTTATCTGATTTAAATAAAATTTCAGACGAGGGTGTTCAATTCCGATCGCACTTAGATGGTTCAAACCATTTTTTTACACCCGAAAATGTAATCGAGATACAACGGCTATTAGGATCAGATATAATGATGGTTCTGGATGAGTGTACATCTTTTCCAGTTTCATTTGAGATCGCTAAACTATCACAGGAATTAACAACAAGATGGGCTACACGTTGTAAAGAAAAATTTTACAATAGTAACCACCTTTACAATCACTCGCAAGCTTTGTTTGGAATAGTTCAAGGAAGTGTTTTCAAAGAACTGAGAGTAAAGTCGGCAGAAGAATTAATTGCTTTAGATTTTGATGGTTATGCCATCGGTGGCTTGTCGGTTGGTGAACCTGCTGAAATGATGTACGAAATGACTTCGGTCTGTACTGATATTCTTCCAAAGGCAAAACCTCGGTATCTTATGGGTGTCGGTACGCCTGAAAACATACTCGAATCCATCGAACGGGGTGTCGATATGTTCGATTGTGTAATGCCAACTCGTAACGGCCGGAATGCAATGTTGTTCACCCAAGCTGGTAGTATATCCATTAAGAATGCTATCTTTAAATTAGATGAAAATCCAGTGGATGAAAAATGCGATTGCTATACTTGTAGAAATTTTTCGAGAGCATATTTAAGACATCTTTTTCAAGTGAAAGAAATATTAGCATTACAACTTGCTACAATTCACAACTTATATTTTTATCAATGGCTAGTTAAGGAAGCTAGAAAGGCTATAAACGAAAATCGTTTTAAACAATGGAAAACAGAAACATTAGAGCGTGTAAAAAAAATAAAATAAAAAATAATAAATAGGAGAAAAAATTGAACATTTTAAATT
>CAMTVZ010000197.1:0-17936 GCA_947085285.1 uncultured Ignavibacteriota bacterium | reverse complement strand
TGACTCTCGGAAAAGTAGTAGGCACTGTTTGGGCAACTCGTAAGGACGAAGAATTAGTCGGCTTCAAGTTGCTAATTGTAAAACATGTTGGTTTAGATTACAAAGTTAAAGATACTTTTTTAGTAGCTGTAGATACTGTTCAGGCAGGTATTGGAGATATAGTTTTGGTTTGCAGCGGTAGTTCGGCTCGGCAAACAACTTTAACTAAAAATAAACCTGTTGATGCTGTAATAATGGCAGTAGTAGATAAATTGGATATCGAAGAGAACTAATGTTTTTTGCAAAAGTAATAGGCACAATATGGGGAACACGGAAAGACCCAAACACAGTTGGGTTCAAACTGCAATTCATCCAGCCCCTAAATACTCATCGCGAAAAAATTGGTGACCCAATCGTTGCTGTCGATACAGTCGGAGCAGGCCCTGGCGAAACCGTTTTTTATATCTCAGCACGCGAAGCTACAATTCCTCTCCCAACAGAATTGGCACCAGTCGATGCAACAATTGTTGGTATCGTCGATCGTATAGATGTTAATAAAGAATATCAAAAGTAAAAATAAATTTTGAAAATTAATAGAAGGTAGATGAATGGGTAAGATACCTAAACAATACACAAATAGAGAAAGCCAATCACTTGATAAATATTTACAAGAGATTGGGAAAGTAGATTTACTGAATCAGGAAGAAGAAATTGAACTTGCACGTAGAATAAAAAAAGGGGATCAAAAAGCCCTCGAGAGATTAACTAAAGCGAATTTACGTTTTGTAGTAAGTGTGGCGAAGCAATATCAAAATCAAGGCTTATCCTTAGGCGATTTGATAAATGAAGGGAATTTAGGATTGATTAAAGCCGCAAAACGCTTCGATGAAACACGCGGGTTTAAGTTTATATCCTATGCTGTATGGTGGATTCGTCAATCTATATTACAAGCATTAGCCGAACAGTCGCGAATCGTTCGCTTACCTTTGAACCGAGTCGGTGCACTAAATAAAATTGGCAAAGCGTTTAGCACATTAGAACAGGAATTTGAACGCGAGCCGAGTGCAAGCGAATTAGCTGAAGAGTTAGATATGTCGCTCTATGAAGTTGCCGACACACTGAAAATTTCTGGTAGGCATGTTTCGATGGATGCCCCATTTGTTCAGGGGGAAGAGAGCAGACTGTTGGATGTTATCCAGGATGAACGTACTCCGATGCCCGACCATGATTTAATGAAAGAATCGCTCAGTAAAGAGGTCGAACGTGCACTCAATACATTAAGCGATAGAGAGGCAGAAGTAATTCGTCTCTATTTCGGTTTAGGTAGAGAGCATTCGTTGACTTTAGAAGAGATAGGCGAAAAATTTGCACTAACACGCGAGCGTGTTAGGCAAATAAAAGAAAAAGCTATCCGACGAATGCGCCACGCTTCACGAAGCAAGCACTTACGTTCTTATTTGGGTTGATCTAGTGTTTGTTTGTCAAAAAAAAATCTTAGTGGTATAAATGTTTTGAATATAATTCAAAGATAAAAACATTAACACTTAGCGACACAAAATTTTTTTTTTGACAGCTCATTTTTTAGGATAGATTATCTGATGACCTATAAACAAATATTTATTTCAATTTTATTAATTGGTAATTCGTTTTTATTCCTTGCTTGCACAGCTTCTGACCCTCGATTCAAATCGAATCAAGTTCGTACCTCCAACGAAAAAGAGACTAACAAAGAATTCCGTTTTGCCAGCGAAGAGGCAAAAGAAGAATTAGCAGAAGATGACCGCAAAGTTGATATACCTTCTGTAAAAGATCAAATTTTAAAATCGACTCCGCCTAAAAGTTCCGAACGTGTCAAGCGCGACAGATTACTCCTCGAAGTTTTAAGTTTAATCGGTACTCCTTATTCTTACGGTGGTACGGATACTAATGGTATCGATTGCTCAAGTTTTTCCTGTCAAATATTTGAAAAATCGTTTGAGATAAAACTTCCACGTTCAACCGACGAACAGTACCGGGTCGGAGTGCCGGTTCCCAAAAGCGATTTAAATTTTGGCGATTTAGTTTTTTTCAATACAACCGGTCGTATTCCTTCGCACGTAGGAATTTATTTAGGCGACGATTTGTTTGCTCACGCAAGTCGGTCATTCGGTGTTACCATATCTTCTATGCAAAGCACATACTATAAAAAAAGATATGTGGGAGCCAGAAGGGTAGTTGAATAGTGTTGATATTTTTTGTAATGCGCAATGAATTTTTTTATATTGAAATTGCAATTTATTATAGGAAACATAGAAAATGAGTAACGAAGATAAGGCCAAAATAATGTTGAAAAGGGCTGATGATGTTCAACAATTTTGGGCATATAATGAAAATTTACCAAATGATTCGGATTTGACTCTATTTGATAATGTTCAATTTATTTATGAATTATCGTTAGCAGAATTGGAGTTAAAGGGTCTAGGGGTTGATTTTCAGATTAATAATGGTCTCCGAGAATTTAAAATAAATAATAAGTCAAAAGAATTAATTGAAAAAATTTTAAAACGTTCGGCTTACTTCAAGTATGTTGAGCAAAATTTTACTGACTATTCTTACTTGGTTCAAAAGAACAGAACGCGATCAGTAAATCAATATTTGACTCATTGGATATATCCATATAAGTGAAAGGTTTTATGGAGGCTATATTATGGTTTTAAAACAACAAGAGCTTTTTGCCATTGATGAAGTTAAAGCTATAAAACACAAGAATAGGAAAAATCATAACCAATACTTTACCCCAGAATTTGCGGTTGAAAAAGCACTTTCTCTTGTTACATTTAAAGGGATTAAGAACATAATTGATCCCGCAGTTGGAGATGGGATATTCCTTAAAGTGGCATCAAAAAAATGGAGAAGTTCAATATTATTTGGAGTAGATATAGATGCATCAATAATTCAGAATCTTAAGAAGATAAATTTACCAAATTACAAATATTTTATGGGTGATAGTCTATTGAAAGAAACTTGGGGAAAAACTGAAATAAAGAAGATAATTTCAAATGGCGGTTTTGACCTTGTGGTTGGTAATCCACCTTTTAGTAGTTGGTTTAATAGAATAGAATCACCCAAAATTTTATCAGATTATAGGTTGGCACGTAGAAATGGTAAATTAATGAGGAGTCAATCTATAGAGATTCTCTTTATTGAAATATTTGTGAAGTTAGCCAGAGAAGAGGGTTACATTGTAATTGTTCTTCCAGATGGGATATTATCTAATCCTCAGTATAGATACATCAGGGAATTTATACTCACAGAAACCATAGTCAAACATATCATAAATCTTCCAAGGAATATCTTTAAAGATACTTCTGCTAAAACAAGTATTCTAATCTTGGAAAAAAAAAGAACTAATGATTTGAAATATTTAGCCACATTTCATGACCTTGAAAAAACAGGGAATATTAACAATGTGATTGAAATGAGTGCTGAGGCTTTGATTAATCGAATGGATTATTGGTATTATGATAACTTAAAAAGAAATAGTATGAAGGAATTGGCAAATAATGGACTTAAGTTCGTTCCTCTTAGAAATTTAATAGTCTATTGTAAAACTGGGAAAACTCTTTACGGAACAGAGAGAATATTTTCAGATCAGGGACTGAGGCTTCTTCATGCTACAAATATCACTGATATTGGTATCAACTACAAGAAAGATGAAAAGTTCATTGATCCTCTAACTAAAATGAATTCCCCAAATGCCTATGCAAGGGTTGGAGATATTTTGTTTGTGCGAGTGGGTGTTGGCTGCGCGGGAAGAGTGGCTATCGTTAATACTAAAGACGACGAAGGTGTTGCCACTGATTATATTCACATATTCAGGGTGAAAGATTTTAATCCTTATTTCCTTGCTGTGTATCTGAAAACGAAGTATGGTAGAGATTCTATCAATCTACTAAAGCATGGTGTAGGAACAATAAGCATAAACAAGACGGATCTTTTATCAATACCAATACCTATTATCTCTAAAGAAATTCAGATTGAAGTCGAAAGAAGATACAAAAATATTCTTGCCGAATATCGAAGAAGTTCAAATAACTTCAATATAAACAACAAACTTATAAGTTTAATTTCTTATGTCGAACAGTATATTCAAAAGGCATGAAAAAAGATATTAGTTTAGAAAATAGTGGGCTAAAAATCATAATTAAAGGGAAGACTCGTCAGTCTTTTAAAGTTATAAACGGATGGACTGATTGGATGATAACTATGGATGATATTCGCGACCTGGTGGTTGCTTTAGATAAGTTAGCAGTAGATAAACTATTTAAATCACTGACTGTGAACTTTAAGAAGCTTAAATTTTCTAAAAAAGGGAAAACACAAGAATGCCTGCTTTCTGATGGGAAAAAAATTGTTAGGCGAACTGGTCCCGGATTACAGAGGAAAGAATATCAAACTATAGCTATATTTATAAAAAATGAAAGTAACCGATGGCCACCGATTCCTATCAAGATTAGTCTTAAGGAACTATCAAAGATATTGATTGCTTTCGTTAGCTTGGATGAACCAAAAGAATATTGTATAAAAGATTCTTTAAGAAACCTTCAATATTTTTAGATTGGGGATACCATAAAAGAATAGGAAAGAAAGAGAAAAAAATATGTGGAAATGCGAAATTTGCAAAAGAAAATTCAAAAACAAAATCACAGCAATAGAAGTAAGGTTTGGTTATGTTGATACTAATGAGGCAAAGAAAACAGGCGACCAATATAATGCTTTTTATACTGAACATGCATGGGCGCCTTTATGTGACGACTGCGCCATTGTTTATATAAAAGGTGAAGAAGGCTAATGAACCATAATTCTAAAACCTTTCTTAAGACTTTCACTGAGAAATGCAAAAAACATCTTGCTTCGCTGCAGATTCCTGCCAAAATTGGTAAGCATAAACTTGAACTTTCCTCCAGAACTCTTTCCGATGTGATAGAGAAGCATACTATTGACTATATGATAGACTACTTTGGGGAGGATAAAGTTAAATTCAAGAACTGGCGTGGTTATGATGCTATTGTGATTCTTCTTGAAGAAACAGTATATGTAAATATTAAAACACAGGAATCTAATCGAAACCTTGATGCTACATGGCTCTTCAGTGCATCAGTTGTTAAACAATTACAGGAACAAAAACTTCTTGAACATCTGTATTGCATAAAATTTGACTATATCAAAGAAGATCAGGACTTTCTTGAATTTCCATCAGCAAAAGTTGCTGGTCCATTATCAGAAGTAGACTTAATTTATTATACAAAAAGCGAAAAGCCACCCTGTAGGTTAAGAACAGAATTTAATGGAACTCACTGTCATTTAAGGAATGAATTTTATGAATGATAGAATTAGGAAAATTTTTTCAGGTGAATGTGGAACATTAATTTTAG
Organism: uncultured Ignavibacteriota bacterium; assembly: GCA_947085285.1. Taxonomy (GTDB): domain Bacteria; phylum Bacteroidota; class Ignavibacteria; order UBA10030; family BY39; genus JASEGV01. The sequence continues at coordinate 12,543 of CAMTVZ010000197.1, read as the reverse complement.
ACGATGGTGAAATCAAATAAAAATTTTATTTTTTAAAATATTATTAAAGGAGAATATTTTTGGCAGTATTACCCATATATTTAGATGGCACTGAACCGCTTCGAAAAAAAGCCAAACCGATTTCCAAAATCGATGATTCAACACTACAATTTATTATGGACATGTTCGAGACGATGCACAAGGCTGATGGTATCGGCTTAGCGGCTAATCAGGTTGGTGTTCTCAAGAGAATCATCGTCGTTGACATTTCGTGCCTTGAAGATTATAAAGATGTAAAACCATTCGCTCTTATCAATCCCGAAGTAGTTTCTGAAGAGGGTAAATGCGTTATGGAAGAAGGTTGTTTAAGTGTACCTGAAGTGCGCGGCGAAGTTGAAAGACCTAAAAGAATAGTCGTAAATTACAAAGACACAAATTTCAAAGAACAACAAATTGTAGCAGAAGATCTATTAGCCCGTGTAATTCTACACGAATTGGATCATCTAAACGGTGTTTTATTCATCGATTATTTACCCAAATCGAAAAAGTTAGAATTCAAAGAAGCAATCGAAAAAATTCAAAACGGCGATGTTACAACAAAATATCCGGTTGTAACAACGCAAAGAGTAGTTTTGTAAAGAACATAATCGAAAAACGAAATGCGAATTATATTTATGGGGACCCCCGAATTTGCGATCCCCAGTTTAAATTTGTTGTTAGAAAATTCTTATGAGATCGCTGCGGTAGTAACTGCTCCTGATAAACCACAGGGGAGAGGACAAACTTTGGCTTTTTCTCCTGTTAAGAAGTATGCTTTACAAAAAGATCTGAAAATTATTCAACCCGAAAAATTGAAAGACGAGAACTTTATTACTCAATTAAAAGAATTAAATGCCGACCTTTTTGTAATAGTTGCCTTCCGTATTCTCCCGAGCGAAGTTTTTACTTTACCTAAACTCGGTGCCTTTAATTTACACGCTTCGCTTCTGCCAAAATACCGAGGTGCAGCCCCTATCAATTGGGCAATAATTAATGGCGAAAAGGAGACCGGCGTAACAACTTTTTTCTTACAGGAGAAAGTCGATACAGGTAACATTATCTTACAAGCCCGTTTACCGATAAATGAGAACGAAACTGCCGGCGAGTTGCACGATCGCCTCGCTGAAATTGGTGCTGAAATAGTACTGCACACCGTTCGTCTTATCGAAGCTCGAAAAGTAAATCCGATGCCACAGGATAACACATTAGCAACAACAGCACCGAAAATATTTAAAGAACATTGTAAAATTGATTGGAATAAAGAGGCCCGTCAAATTCATAATCTTGTTCGTGGACTATCGCCCCTCCCGTGTGCGTATTCTTTTATGAACGGAAAAATGATTAAAATTTATAAAACAGTTCCCGAAAATACTCATACCGGTAAACCCGCAGGTTCGGTAGTTGATGCCGATAAAAAATTAGTAGTTGCTGCGAAAGATGGAATAATAAAAATTCTTGAACTTCAATTAGAAGGCAAGCGCCGTTTAAACACTGAAGAATTTCTACGCGGCTTTAAAATTAAAGAAGGGGATAAATTTGAATGATCGATTCTATGAAAAATAAATCTACAACCACTGAAATATTCTCAATAATATTAATGAGTATCGTAATTGCACTTGTCTATAATTATTTTTCAGGGAAAGGAATCCCATTATTTAAGGCATCCGAAAAATTAATTATTGCCAGCGATTCAGTTTTGTTTTCACACATATTTACCGACACAGCAAAGAATGTGATTGTAACGACCGATCAGATGAAGCAAATTATTAAAACCGGTAATGCTTTGATAATGGATGCACGAAACCCTGATGCTTACAAAAAAGGGCACATACCAACGGCGATTAATATTCCATTTCTTGATGTATTCAATTATATCGAAACACTACAGTCTATTCCTCGCGATACTCTGATAATTATTTATTGCGAAGGAGTTCATTGTGAGTTGAGTAAAAATTTAGCTGAGTTTTTAAAAGGAATGAACTTCAGAAGAATATTTATCTATCACGATGGTATAGAAGTATGGAGCGCACAAAACCTACCACTTGAGGTGAAGCAATGAAAATATTAAACAACAAATATCTCATTTATTTATTTCGCTTTACGGTGGGCTTCGTTCTTATAATTGCGGCAATTCCCAAAATTGCCGACCCAGCCTCTTTTGCTAAGTCGATCGAGGCATACCAGTTAATTCCGGCGATATTCATAAATCTTACAGCGTTATTCATTCCGTGGGGCGAATTGATCATCGGTATATTTTTAATTGCCGGCTTTATGCTCCGTTCTAACGCAATACTCTCTGCTCTCCTTTTTGCTACATTTTCGGTTATCATCGCAGTTAGTTTGTTGCGTGGACTTTCTATCGACTGCGGCTGCTTCGGTGCCAATAGTTCGCCGTTGAGCTGGATGCGATTCGTTGAAGATATCGTGCTAATGTTATTCTCGATTATTATATATCAAACTTCAAAAAATCAATTAAGCAATGCAAAAAAAAATATTAGTAGTTGATGACGAAAAAGATATCGTCGATTTGCTTAAGTATAATCTTACAAAAGAAGGGTATCAGGTTATAACTGCATCCGACGGAAAACGTGCTGTTGAGCTTGCTCAAAATCTACCCGATTTAATTTTGTTAGATATAATGCTCCCCGAAATAGATGGGTTGGAGGTTATAAAAATAATTCGCTACAATAAACCCACTAAGAACATTCCAATTATACTATTAACCGCCAAGGGAACCGAAACCGATGAGATTGTGGGCTTGGAGTTAGGAGCAGATGATTATATCGTGAAGCCCATAAGCATACCAAAATTATTAGCGCGGATAAAATTAATATTCAAACGGTTTGAAGATAAAAGTATCTCACAGAAAGAAGAAATAGTAGTGGGGGCTATCCAAATCACCCCACTCAAACATACTGTGTTGGTAAATAATAAAGAAGTTTTTTTCCCTAAAAAGGAATTTGAAGTATTACTCTATTTAATACAACATGCAGGGCGTGTTGTAAATCGTGAAACTCTTTTAAATTCTATTTGGGGTAGCGATGTCTACGTGCTCGAGAGGACTGTGGATGTTCATATAAGAAAAATACGTGAAAAGCTCGGTAAGTATGGCGACTATATCGAAACTATCAAAGGGGTTGGCTATAGATTGAAAGAAATTGAATGAGAGTTCAAACAAAAATTTTTCTATTTATGATATCTCTTACCACTCTCATACTCTTGGGTGCGGGATACTTCATTACAAACGAATTAGAGAGTTATTTCGAAGAGAGGGCGATATTTGAACTCGAAAATCAAATAGATCAACTTGAATTTAACTTGCAAAATCTTTCGATAGCTCATACCGGTAAAACATTTTCGTATGAGTATTATAAAAAATTATCGAAGTTAGCCAACATTCGTTTAACACTAATTTCAGCCGATGGTGTAGTACTGTTTGATTCAGAGATAGAACAGAGCCAGATAAAGCAATTAGACAATCATCTAAACCGGCCTGAAATAATAGCAGCGGATAAAAGTGGCAAAGGGCAAATTCAGAGGCGAAGCGCAACCTTAAACGAGGAGATGATCTATTTAGCCAAAAAAATTTCTGAACCACTGAAAGTGGATGGGATTGAGTCGGAAATTTATTTTATTCGAATAGGATTATCATCAACAGATATACAACATTTAATTGGGAATATTCGGAACAAAGTTTTTTTTATTAACACCATAGCTCTATTAGTAATAATTGTGATGGCATATTTTGTATCAAGAGCAATTACGCAACCACTCAACGAAATATCAACAGCAGCAGTCGAAATTAGAGGTGGGAATTTAGAAAAAAGAATACCAGTCCGTTCTCAAGATGAATTCGGGAAATTAGCTGAAACAATAAACAATATGGTCGAAACCTTGAAAAACGATCTTGGGCGGATGAAAATGTTAGAACAAGTGAGAACAGAATTTTTAGGCGACGTGTCGCACGAGCTTCGGACTCCGATTTTTGCGATTCAAGCTTCGATAGAAACATTGTTGAATGGGGCTATCAACGATAATGATGTTAATAAAGAATTTTTAAATAAAGCTCTGAATAATGCAAAGAGGCTTGATGCACTGTTATTCGATTTAATAGAAATTTCACGCATTGAATCAGGCGATATGAAAATGAGCTTCAGATATTTTAAATTGAATGAACTTATCGCTCAAACTGTGAACGAAATGGAAGTATATTTTAAACCGAAAAATATTCGTGTAAAAGTTGTTTCTGATGATGGGGGAACTGAAGTTTATGGAGATAAAGATCGAATTAAACAAGTTATTATTAACCTCTTAGACAATGCTATTAAATATACGATGGAGGGTGGAGGGGTAACCATCAGTACGGAATTATGTGAGAACGGTGTTCGGGTTTCAGTGATTGATAACGGATGCGGGATACCAGCAGAACACATTCAACATATCTTCAAACGATTTTACCGTGTCGATAAAGCCCGTTCGCGCGATGTAGGTGGCACAGGCCTCGGGCTTGCAATTGTCAAGCACATCATCGAAGCCCACGGAGGTAAAGTGGAAGTCGAAAGTGAAGTTGGAAAAGGAAGCCGATTTAGCTTTGTGCTGAAGAAGTAATATAATTTAGAATCGTTTAAAATCATCCAATCGAAAGAATCTATAAGCTATTATGTTACAACAAGAAAAGTAATTTTTTTGATGAAATATAAATGTAAATTTAACAATTTCATAACATTGCGATAACCTAGAGGAAACATACTATCTATATATTATTAACACAATAAATTAAAACCTATGCAAATAATATCTACTATCATTACCATTTTAGTAATTTCTTTAAATGTTAATGCCCAAGATTCGCTCGCTACAAAAGATGATATCGGTGAAGTTCAAGCCACCCTTGAGTATATGAACGAAACCTTAACCGATATAAAAAACTTTGTTGATGTAATCAGAAAAATAAAATGGTCGGGGTACATCCAAACTCAATATCAATATGCTGATGAGGCCGGTATAAGTTCTTTTGCAGGGGGCAGTTTCCCGACAAATGTAAATTCTCGATTCCAAGTCCGCCGCGGTAGAATTAAATTCGTTTATGATCAAGAAATAACTCAGTACGTACTTCAAGTCGACATAACTCAAAATGGTGTTGGTATTAAAGATGCCTATGCGATGATTCGAGACCCTTGGATTAGAACATTTTCCTTAACCGGCGGCGTGTTCGATAGGCCCTTCGGCTTCGAAATATCGCATTCTTCAGGTATGCGCGAAACGCCTGAGCGTTCGCGACTTTTCCAAACACTATTTCCAGGTGAACGAGAGTTAGGCGTGAAATTAGAAGCTACTTCCGAAGAAGGTGTGTTCAGTTTTATTAATATCCGAGCCGGCTTATTCAATGGGGTGCTTCCGAACGCTAACGAGAACGACAGTAACAAAGATTTCATCGGGAAAATTGGGTTTAAAATTCCTGTTGCTGAACACAACCTCTCGATTGATGGTGGACTTTCAGTGTATTTGGGTAAAGTAACTTCAACTTCCAAATATATACATACTTTCGATGCTCAAGCCACAATCCCCAAGTTCCATATCGACTCATCTATTACAAATATCGGAAAAAGTTTTAATCGCAATTATTTCGGAGCCGATTTCCAGTTGTATTATGAGATTCAGCAGATCGGAGGAATGTCGATCCGTAGCGAATTTATTACTGGTAAGCAACCTGGAAGTGAAACCTCGAATAGTTTCTACTATCCAACTTCTACCGATAAAACTCCAAAATTGTATCATCGAAATTTTTATGGATGGTACGTAGGTTATGTACAAAATATAGGATTATCAAATCAATTCGTAATTAAGTATGATGTTCTCGATCCTAATAGTGATGTTGTGGGAGATGATATCGGAAAAATCGGCACTAATTTAACGACTGCCGATATAAAATACAGCACATTGGGTTTTGGTTGGGTATATCACTGGGATATGAATGTAAAATTTATGATTTATTACGATATAGTTAAAAACGAAAAAGTTAATGCTACAGCAACAGGTACGTTAGTGGATTTCAAAAACGATTTGAAGGATAATGTTTTAACATTGCGAATGCAATATTTATTCTAAATTTAATAAAGGAGAAAATAATGTTTAAAAATATAATAATATTCTTAGTAATATTAACTTTCGGATTTATGTTGCCGGGCGAAACTATTACTGTTAAAGGTTCCGATACGATGGTAATCTTCGGTCAGCGATTGGCTGAAGAATACATGAAAAAAAATCCGAATGTAAGTATTCAAGTAACCGGTGGTGGTTCAGGGACGGGAATTTCGGCATTAATAAATGGCACAACTGATCTGTGCAACTCGTCGCGTCCGATGAAGAAGAGCGAAAGAGAAAAATTGAAACAGCGTTACGCAACGCTCGGGGTTGAAATCAAAGTTGCTAAGGATGGACTTTCGATTTTTGTGAACGAAAGCAACCCTCTCGAAGAAATAACTTTGGAGCAATTGAAAAAAATTTATACCGGTAAGATTACAAACTGGAAAGAACTCGGCGGAAAAGATGCTAGAATAATACTCTATAGTCGTGAAAATAATTCCGGCACTTATGTCTATTTTAAAGACTACGTTTTAGAAGGGGATGACTTCGCACCTTTCGCACAGAATATGCCGGGAACAGCCGCAGTTGTGAATGCAGTTGCAAAGGATGAAAAAGGAATTGGTTACGGCGGTGTAGCTTACGGAAAGGGTGTCAAATTCTTGAAAGTTAAAGCCGACCCTAAATCGCCCGCCTTTGAACCAACTCCTGAAAATATTAAATCAGGGGATTATCCGATTTCACGTTTCTTATACATCTACACTCGGACAAAACCGACGGGTGAAATAAAAAAATATATCGATTGGATACTCAGCGACGAAGGACAATCGATTATTACTAGCGTAGGGTATTTCCCAATCAGATAAAATGAATACTGACAATAAAAAGACCACACTCTTAAAACGTAGTTTTAACCTCCCCGAATTTATAGCAGAAAATACAATCAAAGGGGTTTCGTTCATTTCTTTCGCATTTATAATTTTGATATTTGTTTTTGTGTTCAGGGAAGCGATGCCGATATTTTTTCCGAAAGAAAAAGTTGAAGCGATCGAAGAAGAAATGACGCAGGAAACTTATGGCGAAGAATATCTCTCCGATTATGCAAAATCGATGATTGATAAACACGATAAAACTGCATCAGTTGAAGATGCTCAACACGATATTGGCGCATCAGTAAAAAATTTAACTGGAAGCGAATGGCAACCGGTTTCCAGAAATCCAAAATATGGGTTGCTACCTTTAATAGTCGGAAGTTTAAAAGTAACTTTAATCGCAGTTTTATTTGGCGCTCCAATCGCAATTTTGGCAGCATTATTTACAGCCGCATTTGCGAGTCAAAAAATTAAAGAAATAATTAAACCGACAATTGAAATGTTAGCAGGTTTCCCTTCGGTGGTAATTGGTTTTTTTGCTCTGGTAGTGTTGGCAACTCTACTCCAAAATTATTTTGGTTACGAATACCGGCTGAATGCGTTTGTCGGTGGGATAGCTCTTTCGTTAGCCGTGATTCCCATTGTTTACACAGTAACCGAAGATGCCCTCTCTTCGGTACCAAAAGTTTTGACTGAAGCAAGTTTATCGCTCGGGGCAACGAAGTGGCAAACAGCTCTCTTCGTTGTTTTGCCTGCTGCAATACCCGGAGTTTTTGCAGCAATCTTGTTAGGTGTAGGAAGAGCATTCGGCGAAACTATGATAGTATTAATGGCAACCGGAAATGCTTCCTTAATGTCGATTGAACTCTTCGAACCAGTCAGAACTATGTCGGCAACTATCGGTGCCGAAATGGCTGAAGTAGTTTTTGGCGACACACATTATAATGTTCTTTTTCTCATTGGTTCGATACTCTTTATCTTCACATTCCTCCTAAATGCAATTGCCGAATTTTATGTTCGAAATAAATTAATGAAACGTTTTGGTGGGCGATGAAACTGCGTCGAAAAATAACTGGATGGTTTGTTGTTGGAATAACCTCGATAGCCGCGTTTTTTATTGTAGGGGTCATTATTTTTATAATGGTAGATATTATTTTAGGGGGTATAGGTTTAATAAACTGGGAATTTTTAACAACTGCTCCAACCGAAGGGATGACTGCTGGCGGAATATTTCCGGCTATTGTTGGAACTGTATTGTTAGTTCTTATTATGTCGATTGTTGGTGTGCCAATCGGAACCATCACAGCAATTTATTTAAGCGAGTATGCAAGTCAAAAATCGATTTTAACTCGCATGGTTAGGTTTGCTGTAAACACACTGGCAGGTGTGCCATCGATTGTTTTCGGTTTATTTGGGCTGGGTTTTTTTATTCAATTTGTTGGAACTGGGATGGACAATATTCTAACTGGTGGGGTCGAGTTACGCTGGGGGCAGCCGAATATTCTATGGGCAAGTTTGACCTTGTCGCTTTTGACCCTCCCCGTTGTAATCGTATCGGTCGAAGAAACTATTCGTTCAGTTCCAAAAGATTTACGTGAAGCGAGTTTGGCTTTAGGAGCAACTAAATGGCAAACAATTTACAAAGTCGTGATGCCGAATTCAATGAACGGAATATTAACAGGAGCCATACTTGCCGTTGGCAGAGGTGCAGGCGAGGTAGCCCCTATTCTTTTTACCGGGGTTGCTTATTATCTGTCGCACTTACCAGGAAGTTTATCCGACCAATTTATGAATTTAGGTTACCACGTTTACGTAATGGCTACCCAGTCGCACGATGTTGAAGCAACACTCGGTATCCAATATGCTACCACACTCGTGCTTCTAGTTTTAACTTTTATATTAAATTTTTCTGCTATGTTTCTACGATACAAAATCAGAAAACGTACAATACGCTAAACCGATGAATAAGAAAATAAAAATACAAACTAAAAATTTGAATCTATTTTATGGAACCAAGCAAGCCTTAAAAAATGTAACAATGGACATTTTGCCAAACAATGTAACAGCATTGATAGGACCATCGGGATGTGGTAAATCGACTTTCTTGCGTTCCTTAAACAGGATGAACGACTTGATTAACGATGTGAAAACGACTGGTGAAGTTTATGTAGATGATATTAACATTTACGATAAAAATATAAACGTAGTTGAGCTACGTAAACAGGTTGGGATGATTTTTCAAAAATCGAATCCGTTCCCTAAATCTATTTACGAAAATGTTGCATACGGTCCAAAAATAAATGGCATCCGAAATAAAAATATTTTAGATGAAATTGTTGAAAAAAGTTTGAAACGTGCTGCATTATGGGATGAGGTAAAGGACGAGTTAAATAAAAGTGGGCTGGCTCTCTCAGGAGGGCAGCAGCAACGCCTCTGTATAGCCCGTGCCCTAGCAGTTGACCCTGAAATTCTTCTGATGGATGAACCGGCCAGTGCACTCGACCCTCTTGCTACCGCAAAAATTGAAGAACTAATTTTTGAGTTGAAAGAAAAATATACTATAGTAATTGTAACTCACAATATGCAGCAAGCCGCCCGTGTTAGCGATTTTACAGCATTTTTCTACTTAGGTGAAATTATTGAATACGACTTAACTAAGAAAATATTCACAACTCCCTCGAAGAAACAGACTGAAGACTATATTACGGGGCGTTTTGGATAAAAGAATTATATTAGGTAATTTATTAACAAACAGCGATAGAACTAATATGCAACGACACTTTGAAAGAGAATTAGAGAGTTTAAAAACCAATTTAATAAAGATGGCAAGCGTAGTTGAGGAAGCTGTTGGCTCATCGGTAAAGGCTTTCCTCGACCAGGATAAACTGCTCGCACAAAAAATTATTGAAGGGGATAAACGAATTAATTCGCTCGAAATTGAAATCGATTTTGCTATCATCGACCTACTTGCTTTACAACAACCTGTTGCTGTCGATTTGCGATTGATTCTTGCTGCACAAAAAATTAATAACGACCTTGAACGAATTGGCGACCACGCAGTTAACATAGCTGAGTCGGGACTAACTATAGCTCAAACGAGTGTCCAAGAGCCGTTGCTTAACCTCCCGAAAATGTGCGAACTCGCCCAGCGTATGCTTCGCGACTCTATCGATAGCTTTATACATAACGATGCTAAACTTGCACAGTCGGTTCTCGAAAGAGATGATATTATGGACGATATGAATCGGAGAACAGCAAAGGACGTTCTTGCTGTTATGAAAGATTCTTCTGATATGATTGAGGGTTGTTTACACCTGTTGCGTATTAGCCATAACCTCGAACGAGTTGCCGACCTTGCAACCAACATCGCTGAAGAAGTAATTTTTATACAGCACGCTCAAATAGTTAAACACGGATTAAACAAATAGTAAGTTTTGCTAATCATAATTCCCTATCTTATATTCATTAGTGATGATCTCAAGACAAATAAACGAAGACCAGAACGAATTAAGCTTGATACAGAAAGCCCGCAATGGCGACCAACGCGCTTTTACTGAGCTTATTCGCAGATATGAAGATATGGTTTATAACTTCTCCTACAAAGTATGCCGAAATAAAGAAAAGGCTGAGCAAACACTGCAAGATACTTTCATCAATGTTTATAAAAATATTTCAAGTTTCAGAGGCAACTCAAAATTTTCGACTTGGTTGTACACTATTGTTACTAACAATTGTTTGATGAGTCGTCGTAAGCGAAAGTTGGACGATTTGTGGATTTCGTACGACGAACCACCAGCTGAAGGAGTTGAGCCAAAAGAATTCGCAGCGTGGGACCCTTCGCCCGCTGAACTTTTGATGGATAAAGAATTAAGAGAGAAAATGGATGCGGCGATACTAAAATTGCCACAAGACTATAGAATAGTATTTGTTCTTCGAGATATCGAAGGACGCTCGGCTGAGGAGACTGCAAAAATTTTAAAGCTTTCGATCCCAGCAGTCAAATCGCGTTTGCGCCGTGCACGGGTCTTCTTGCGCAATGAATTGAATAAATATTTAAATCAATGAAAATATATTGTAAAAAAATATATCGCCATATTTGCGAAAATTTAGATTCAAATCTAAATTCTCCAACTTGCATCCAAATCAAAAAACACTTAGATAATTGTCCTAATTGCACTGCTTATTTACACACACTCAAAAAAACTGTTCTCTTATACAAAAATCAAAAAAGTCCAATATTAGGAAAATCTGCCCGAAAGAATTTAGTCCTCTCCTTAAATCTTAAAAAAACCTCAAAATTCCTTAAAAAAACCTAATATTTCAAACTTATAGCTTTACAATGTTTTTTTGTATATTGAAGCACATCACAGATTTTCGCATTCCCCTATTTAACAATTGATTTTTAATCATAAAATCATTAGAATTAAGTAGAAAAAACATAGAATAACAATAGAAAGTAATTATTATGCGCCGTCTCCCGAGCGTTATTGTAATATACATAATAGCATTATCGTGCTGCATTTTTACGTCAGCATCTTTCGGTCAATTCGATACTTTGACTATAGCAACTTATAACATCCTTGATTATTCTGGAAATTCCTCAGATCGAAATCCATTCTTTCGAAGAGTTGTCCACGCAATGAAACCCGATGTCTTAATTGTTCAAGAAATGAATGATCAGGCAGGTGTAACCAGTTTTTTAAATAACGTGATGAATGTTTTTCAACCACATTTATATTTTACTGTGCCTTTTAACGACGGACCCGACACAGATAATAGTTTTTATTATCGATCGGATAAGGTAACATACATTGGGGCTCAATATATCAGCACAGCTTTGAGGAGAATTGCAGAATATACATTTCGACACAACAACAGCAGTGAAGTCATAAAAATATATTCTTTACACTTGAAGGCAAGTACAGGTACGGATAATGAAACTAAACGTTTGAATGAAGCCACTATTTTACGCAATCATATGAATGCCTTACCCGCGAATACAAATTTTATTGTAGGTGGCGATTTTAACATTTACCGAAGCACTGAACCAGCATATATTAAATTAACAGGAAGTGAAGCTGATAACGACGGAAGGTGTTTCGACCCATTAAATTTAACAGGCACCTGGAACCAACCCGATTATGCTATTCACCACACACAATCGACGCGTAAGAGTGTGCCATCATTTGGCGGCGGTGCAACCGGAGGCCTCGACGACCGCTTTGATATGTTGTTGAATTCATTGAGTCTCACAGACAATCTCATATCCTACAAAGCTTTCGGTAACGATGGCAACCACTATAACGATTCAATTAACCGACTCCCTAATACAGCAGTCCCAGATAGCGTAGCTCATGCACTCTATTATGCTTCCGACCATATACCTGTTGTTGCAAAATATGTTTTTCAATCTTTGTCGGCTTTTAATTTACTTACTCCTCCTAATAATTCTATTGACCAATCAATGAGCGGTTTGCTTACCTGGCAAGCATCTACCGGTGCAACCGGTTACGATGTTTATTTTGGAACTACTAATCCACCCACCACAATCGTAAGCACGAATCAAACG
>CAMTVZ010000196.1:0-5146 GCA_947085285.1 uncultured Ignavibacteriota bacterium | reverse complement strand
GACATTATCCATTTTACATCTTTCGCGAACAGCATTCACCTCGCCGTAGTTTTCGGATGCGTGAGTATGATAAAGCGAACCATCGAATTGTTTTGTAATTTCGAATGCTTCCTTCATTAATTCATCAGTGCAGGAGAGTACAAATCGTGGTGCGGGCGCATATTTTACACGCTCATTAAACGAGTTATGCCACTTTTCGGCAAGTGCAATTGTAGATGAAATAGAATCTTTAGTAGGTTCTTTTAATTTCGAGAACGCCCCGTTAATATCCATCATAGCTTTACCTGTAAAAGCACGGAAGCCAGTCTCTCCGATTGCGCGAATCACTTGCTCGTGATGATTTACACTCCCCATATCTAAAATTGTGGTAGTGCCGCTGCGAATCAACTCAGCAATTCCAATCATCGCAGATGCGTGCATCGATTCAGCGTTGTGAGCAGCTTCAAACGGGAAGATTCTTTTTTGCAGCCAATCCAACAGGAGTAAGTTTTCAGCCATTCCGCGGAATAATGTTTGGCAGAGGTGAATATGCGTTTGCACAAATCCGGGTATTGCAATACAGTGCGAAGCATCAATTGTATCGTAGTTGGATTTTTTGAGTTCATCAACTTCGTTCCCCGAAATAATTTTTGTAATGCGGTTTCCTTCAATAAGGATAGCGGCTTTGGATATTAGTTCGGGTTTTGAATTGGTAAGTATTTTATCGACAAAAATAAGAGTAGGCATTTTAAAAAAATATTCTTTAAAGTCTTGTATTTGAGAGAAAAGAAAAAGAAGTACATAGTAAGTTTGAAAAATTTGTACGCCTGAAGGGACTTGAACCCCTAACCCTCTGCTCCGAAGGCAGATGCTCTATCCAATTGAGCTACAGGCGCGTTATAATTTTAATTTATCTTTTATATATCTTCTTCCTGCTGCAGTTTTAAAATACTTTTCTCTATTCCTAGCAGCAAGAAACGAATCGAATTCTTCAAAATATTCTAATTCAAATGGACCACGTCCTTTAGTGGATTTAGTTTTTTTTGAATTATGTTCTACTAATCTTTTTTCAAGATTACTAGTCATTCCAATATATCTTTTACTGTCCTTACAACTCTTTAATATATAAACATAATGTTTCATATACTGGGAAGATGCTCCCCGCCCGAACGACCGATTAAAAGCTCTCATACGTTCGGTCGGGCGGGTATCCAATTGAGCTACAGGCGCGTTATAATTCATAGTTTTGCTTAAAATCTATTTTATTGATCCGCCTTCTCCGCCTTCGGCGGATTCGTCGGATTCTCAAAATTTCATATAAGTTAGCTGCACAAGGTTTGCTAACTTATGAAATTTTGGAAGCTACAGGCGCGTTATAATTGTATATCAACTTGAGAAAGATAAGAAACTATGATGAGTTTTCCAAAAGATTCAAGTCAGTTTTCGACTAACTTAAAAAGTGTATCACAAGTCCGTCTCTAAGTTTCGGTTCAAACCAAGTTGATTTCGGCGGCATAATTTTGCCAGCATCAGCAATTGCCATCAGTTCTTCTATAGAAGTCGGAAAAAGTGCAAACGCAACCGCCATTTCGCCTGAATCGACGCGGCGTTCCAGTTCTCCCAAACCTCGTATTCCCCCTACAAAATCGATATTTTTACTTGTTCGGGGGTCATCTATTCCGAGCAATGGTTGTAAAAGATGATTTTGCAAGATTGAAACATCAAGCTTTGATATAATATCAGATTGAACAATCAATTTTGGAGTGGGACGAATGTAATACCACTTTTTATTAATATACATTCCGAACTCGCCTTTTGTTCGCGGCTTAGCTTGGGTGGGGGATTCCTCGACTTCAAAATTACTTTTTACTTCTTTCAAAAATTCATCAACAGTTCTGCCGTTTAAGTTTTTTACAACACGGTTATAATCTAAAATTTTTAATTGATTGTGAGGGAAGACGACTGCAAGAAAAAAATTGTATTCTTCGTTGCCAGTGTGGTTAGGATTTTTAGCTGCAAGTTCTACCCCCATCCTTGCTGCTGATGCAGAACGGTGATGACCATCAGCAACATAAAGAGTAGGAATAGTACTAAAAAGATTTTGTATTCGTACGATTGTTTCTCGATCGGTGATAAGCCAAAATTGATGACGAATGTTATCTGCGGCAACAAAATCGTAAGTTGGTGTTGATGCAGATATTTGTTCAACTATTTTATCAACTTCGTTGTGTGCACGATAAGTTAAGAAGATTGGTCCTGTATGAGCATTTGTATATTTTACGTGATTTGTTCGGTCGTCTTCTTTATCTTTGCGTGTCAACTCGTGTTTCTTAATCGTGTCGTTCAAATATTCTTGAACGGAAACACAACCCACGATGCCGTATTGTTTATGAGTTCCCATTGTTTGGGCGTAGATGTATAAATATGGTTCGGGGTCTTCCTGAAAAATTTTTTCAGCAATAAGTTTTTGAAGATTCTCGTTTGCTTTTTTGTACACGCGTGTATCGTAGAGATGAATCGACGGGTCTAAATCGATTTCAGGTTTACCGACATGCAAAAAACTTAGAGGATGACCTTCAGCTTCTTTTCGTGCTTCTTCGGAACTAAGTACATCGTAAGGTTTTGCTGCAACTTCGGATGCGTATTGTGGCTGGGGACGCCAGCCACGAAATGGTCGTAATATTGCCATCTTCTTCTTTCAGATTTTTTTACTTTGATTTTGTTTAGTCCACCTTAGCGGAATAGGAATTATCCTTTTAGTGTTTTGACAAGCTTTGTAGCAATTTCTTCGCCTACACGTTCCTGTGCTTCATTTGTCGATGCACCGATATGAGGTGTTGCCGATACATTAGGATGATTTAGAAGTTCTTTCTGCGATTCAGTTACAGGTTCGTTTACGAAAACATCGATACCAGCTGCTGCAACTTTTCCACTCTTTAAAGCATCGAGTAAATCGCTTTCAGAAACTACTCCGCCGCGGGCACAGTTTATCAATACTACTCCGTTCTTCATCATGTCGAATTCTTTTTTGGTTATTGTTGCACCAACTTTTTTATCAAGAGGTATGTGTAGCGAAATAAAATCGGATTGTTTCAAAACTTCATCCTGTGTAGTTAGCTTCACGTTTAAATCAGTAGTTGTAACGAACGGGTCGTAAGCAATTACCTTCATTTCCAAACCGATGGCGCGCTTTGCCACTTCTTTTCCGATACTCCCAAGTCCGAATATTCCAAGAGTTTTACCTGTAAGTTCAACCCCTGTGCTGTATTCCTTTTTGGGCCACTTCAAATTTCGCATTTCTGATGTGGAAACGTGCAAAAATCGGCATAAGGCGAACATGTGGGCAATTGCCAGTTCTGCGACCGATATTGCTGAGGCACCGGGTGTATTGAGGACAGGAATTCCTTTGCTCTTTGCGTAAACAACATCAATATTATCCAAGCCAACGCCTCCGCGGGCTATGGCTTTTAATTTTATACCTTTATCAATTACTTCTTTTGTTACTTTGGTTGCAGAACGAACAACGATTGCATCGTATTCCGAAATTTGTTGAAGAAGATCTTCGGGCGAAAGTTTTTTATCTACAACTTCAAAGCCAGCGTCAAGTAAAATCTTTTTTCCAATATCTTCAATTCCATCGGAGATTAATATTTTCATAATTCGTGCCTTTCTATAGTTGTAAAATATTTTCGATTGCAGAGGTAACTTCTTTGATGTCAGCCATTGTTAATTCGCCCATGTGTGCGATGCGGAAAGTTTTTTCTTTTAAGTCGCCATAACCGTTCGAAATTTGCAAGCCCATTTTTCCCAAGCTGTTATTTAGGTCGGCGACTGAAATATTCCGAGTGTTTGTAATTGTGGTAAGCGTTTGAGATGAAAATTTTTCTTCGGGGAATAGAGCAAAATGTTTCTTTGCCCATGTGCGTGTGTATTCAGCCATTTCGAAATGACGATTGAATCGGTTTTCCAATCCTTCGGCTAAAATTCTGTCGAG
Source organism: uncultured Ignavibacteriota bacterium (assembly GCA_947085285.1). Lineage (GTDB taxonomy): Bacteria > Bacteroidota > Ignavibacteria > UBA10030 > BY39 > JASEGV01. The sequence goes on along the minus strand of CAMTVZ010000196.1, from coordinate 1,173 downwards.
TTGGAAATTGAGTGCAAACATATGCGAGAGTGAAGGAGTTGAAGAATACTGATGGTCTCTCTTTTCGATATAGCTATAAATGTCAACGAGGTCCAGGTACAGTCCACGATTTTTCACGGTCTTTGCATGTTCGAGGGCGCGCCTCGAAACTGAAGCAATAGCCATTCCTGGAGGAAGAGCGAGTGCTTTTTGTGTTGAAGTGATACAAACATCGATTCCTAATTTATCGACTTCGATCTTTACCCCGCCGAGTGAACTGACGGCATCGACGAGCCAATAAACATCGGGATACTTTTTTTTCAGCTCGGCGAACGGTGCCAAGTCGTGCATTATTCCTGTGCTAGTTTCGTTGTGTGTTATCGTGAATACGTCGTACTTACCGGTAGATAAATACTGGTCGACTACTTCGGGTGTAGTTGGCTTACCTAACTCTGCAGAATGTTTGTCGGCCGGTATCCCGTTAGCTTCAGCCATCTTGAACCATCTGTCGCCGAAAGCACCTACCGAAAATACGATGGCTCGTTTTGCGGTTATTGACCTGATTGAACCTTCCATCAATCCCGACCCTGAAGTGGTGGAAAGTATAATTGGATTTTCGGTGTACATCAGTTTGCGAAGTTTTTCAGTAATCTCGCGCTGAAGGTTTGATGCGTCTTTGCTTCGATGTCCAATCATTGGTGTAGCCATTTTGGCTAATACCTCCGGTGCAACTTCGGTTGGTCCGGGAATAAATAATTTCTTGTGCATAAAAAATTTCCTTTTTTTATTTTAAATTTTAGTTTTTTCAAAAAAAGAACTAACGAATTGTATTGATAACTAAACCCTGTGCTCAAGTTAAAGAAAAATTATGAAAATTACAAGAAATAACAAATCTTTGGAAAATTCTGCAATCTTTCTTATCTTTCAAACGAAATCATTGATCTATCAACGATTGGCGATAGCAATTGACCATTTGTCGGCTTGCAGCAGACTTTGGCGGAGAAGTTGACAGTTAGTAATTAGACTGGGCCCGTAGCTCAATTGGATACCCGCCCGACCGAACGGACTTAAGACTGAATATCGGTCGCCATTTGGCACAAATATAGGCGGGATAAGCTGGAACAGAGAAGCGATGAAGATGAGATCGGAAGAGCGTCGTGTAGGGAAAGAGTGTAATCTCCATAGTGTATATCT
>CAMTVZ010000195.1:0-3203 GCA_947085285.1 uncultured Ignavibacteriota bacterium | reverse complement strand
TTCTTGCTGTGTTCAAATCACCGATTCCAAGGTTTGCAAATATTTTCTGTACCTGATAATACATCCACATTCCATCATCGGGATTATTCTGTAAGTAAACATTTGAAAGCGAAACAGTTGATGCAAAATCCTTATTTCTCAGTTTCTCTTGTATCTTTAAAGCAGATGCTAAATTCTTTAACTTAACAGAATTTGCTCTTCTTTCAATCCTATTTATATAATTTTCCCAAGGCATTTTTATATATTTATCGAGTTTCAATCCAAAATCTCGTAAACTTAGTAAGCCATATAATGCATCTAAAGCATTCGTAGAATTATCTTCAATCGACATAATATATGTAACTGCTAATTCCTCTTCAATCGGTTGTGCTGGTACCATTGGAGCAGAAGTTGACGCCGGAGAAGTCAAAAATGGGATATATACAACATTCCCGTAGAAATCTTGTGCTGGATTCGGGCCGGATGATTTACCCCAATATGTGTTCTGTGCATAAATTATATTCCCTGTTTCGTTATTTATCAAACGACGAAAGTAATTGTAATTGTTGTAGATGTTATTAAATCCAGCCATATTTGCCCAACAATAAATAGGTCGGCAAGGTCCTGGTTCTATTGCATCAGGCGTGTAATTTAATGTAGTAATATCTACTATCCCATCACAGACCCACCGACATATGTATTGATAGCGTTGACCTATGTATGCGTAACCATTATTTCGTATATTTATCTCTCCAACACCATGACCTGTTACAAAATTATAGCCGGGTGCTGTTCCATCTGGACTAAATATTACATTACTGCCTTGTCCTGTAATTATTATTCCGGTTCCCAAGTTATTTTCTATTCTTGAATTCGATAAATATACTCTTGCAAATGATACTATAAGACCAGGACCTATAACATAATTTCCATTATTGATAATACTCGTGTGTTTTATATCTGCTAAAGCGTTTGAAATTGAAATACCTCTTTCTCTATTGTTAGAAATAATACTTGACTGGATTGTTACAACTTTTGAATTGTTTGATAAACCAGATATACTAATGCCACCAATGCTGCAGCTATCTATAATACAATTATCGACTAAAGATGCTGGGGCTGTATTCAAAAAATAAATACCATAATTTGCATATTTAATATCGCAATATGTTATAGTATCTGGGCCACCTTCAAAGAAAACAATACCTAACCAGTTGCCTGGCGAAGGAGATTGATTAACAGATGTGAATGTGATGCGGTTGTTTTGATTACCTTTAGCAATTAGTTTACCGTTATTGAAGATAAGACGTTTACCCGGTTCAAACATGACACGTGTCCCTGGCAAAATCGTTAGCGTTGCACCGCTGGTAACAGTCACATTATCAACAACACGAACATTATACTGCCATGTTGTATTTTGTGATATTGTTCCAGCCACCATAGCTAGTTTAAGCGCAATTGTGTCAATTTGAATATTATCATTAGACAACTTTCTTATGCCGTTGAGAGCAAAGTGCGCTGAGCGCTCATTCCCAAAAACGTAGGGAGGGATCACAACAGAATGTCCGAGTGTCGCTGCAGGAACACTTATGTCGTTGAGGCTCTGCCGATTGGTAGACGCGTTGGAAGGAAAGAAATCAGTTAGGAACGAACCCCACTCCCGTGTGTTATCGGCATGCTTAACCCGTATGCGGTCGTAGTAACCTGGTAGCGGGGGATTCCACCTAATATTGTGGTGCCACACTAACAACGTTCCCGGCTGATAGACAAAACTGTCTGGAGATGTTGGTACGTACAGATCGAATCCATACCTGAGTCGGGGCTCAATCAAGTAATGCTCATCGGAGGGAGCACCTGGTGGATTGATGCGGTAGATCTTTGGGTTGTTATAGTCGTATTGAACTATGAAATTTGTCGTATCGCGTGTCAGAGAAAGCGTTGAAATCCATCCTTTTTGAATACGATAATACGGAGAAAGCGTGGCCGGGCATTCCCCCTTGCGGTTGGGCCCGTTATATATTCCCCATGCCATGAGATCATAGGTGAACAAGCATGTTGCCCCTGCAGATTGAGGACAAGCTTCCTTTGAGCAGTACTCATCATACATCCCAATGATGTGACCAAATTCGTGTGCATGAGTCCCGATATGACTGAATGCCATCTGACCGCCGTAGAGTTCAAAGCCGTTCCTTTCTGCCATTAAGTAATAGCGACCACCGATTCTATCGGCGTGAACTCGCAGAGCGCCAGCTAAGATGGCATCTTGTGCGTACATAACGCACAACTTGTCATAATAGCGCGGATGCCCCACCGCGGTGTCAATGTATCCCAGTAGGATGGCTTTTTGGATGGACTCATTTGCCAGAGCGCGCCACGGATCTAACGGAGGAGGTGGGTCCATATAAAACGACCTGTTGTTATCTGCACGTATCCATCGCGGCACACCGTTAGCATCGACTGGATTGACAACGTTACCCGTTACAACCAACTGCCCGCGCGACATCTGATGCCAGTAATCTCGAAAACTGCCGTATACCCAATCACCCTCGGGATGAGGTGAAGTATATTGCGGAGAATCTTTGGGTGCATACCAAAAATTTTGAGAAAACAGCATGCTGTCAAAATCGGCTTTGTAATAGCCGAGAGGACGAGTTGGAGGTTCATTAATGGTATCGCGGTAGTGTCTCACATCCTGAAACTCAACAAGGATTACACCGAGTTTAAGGACAACCGGTTGCCCCAAAGCTTTAGCTGCGGCTTGTTTCTGTGCAAACCATTCTGCATTGCGCTTGAGTTGTTCCTGAAACTCTGCAATCTGTTTATTAATCGCTGCAATCCGAGCAGCAGAACGCTCCAACTTATACGAACTTGATGGAGGTGAATCTATTCCTACACGAAATGTTGTAGGGGTATATTCTCCATCAGAATTTAAAGTCGCATAATAATACCAATTATCTGAACCTTGAATGATTCTATGACCACTTTGGGTCTCGAACCAGTATTGAAACTCATCACCCCAAAGACGCGCTGTAAAAGTAACACCGTTCGGCTGTGTCCATGTTACAAAATCAGTATCAAATGGTGCTGCAATCAGAACACCAAATGAAACAATTGCAAGAAGAAAAGTTACAAAGGTTTTCATAAAATTATTCTCCTTTCATTTGAGAATTATAAGTTTATTGGTTTTTGTTATTTGATTAGTTGTTAATTTATAGTAGTAAACA
>CAMTVZ010000194.1:0-3832 GCA_947085285.1 uncultured Ignavibacteriota bacterium | reverse complement strand
GAAGAACGGGAACTCGGAGTTGATATCAATACATTCGACGATCCTGAAACCGGATATCTTTATGATGGAACATTCAAAGATAAAATAGTGCTTGTGGGTTCCACCAATCCCGAAGATAAAGATTTGTTTCCCGTTCCTATCGCTCGGGGCATACAAGAGGGGGATAATTTAATGTATGGTGTCGAGATTCACGCAAATATAATTCAGAGTATCCTCGATAATAATTTTTTGGAACGCGAACCTGTTTGGTTAGAAATTCTGAGTGTCTTTCTCTTCTTAACTTTAACGTTTTTCTTTATTTTGAATTTAAAAAGAGAAAAGGTTAAACATCATTATCTGATCGAGGGGCTGGCTATCGCAGTTGTTATTGCCGAGTTATTTTTAATTGCCGCAGTTTCTCTTCTTTTATTTTATCAACAAAATTATGTTACTTCGATTACAGGTCCTTTAATGGCTGTAATTTTCGGTTATGCTGGCAGCATGGTGTTTAGTTACGTTTCTGAAAAAAAACAAAAAGTTATAATAAAATCGATGTTCAGTCAGTATGTGAACCCAACTGTAGTAAACCAACTGATAGATGACCCAAAAAAGCTCCATTTAGGTGGCGAAAATAAGGAGCTAACCGTTTTCTTCTCGGATATCGAGAAGTTCACAACATTAGCTGAAAAAATGACACCTGAAGAACTCGTGAAAATTCTTAACGAGTATTTCGAGGAGATGACCGAAATTATATTGCGGAACAACGGAACACTCGATAAATATCAGGGGGATGCAATAATGGCTTTTTTCGGGGCACCTATACCTCAATCCGATCACGCTTTAAATGCCTGTCGCGCCGCTTTACAAATGCAAACTCACCTCGACGAATTAAATCAAAGATGGTTAAAAGAAGGCAGACCTGAACTTCCAACTCGCATCGGAATTAACACGGGGAAGATGGTGGTCGGAAACATCGGCGGCTCGGATCGCTTCGATTATACTGTAATCGGCGATAGCGTAAATTTAGGTTCACGACTCGAAGGCGCTAACAAACTATACAATACTCGAATCATTATCAGCGAGACTACTTTCAAACCGTTAGCAAGCCAGGTAATTACAAGAGAACTCGATTTAATTCGTGTAGTCGGCAAGGATAAACCTCTGAAAATTTATGAGCTACTCGGCCTCACAAACGAAAAAATAAATTCAAACATTTTAAAATTAATAGAAGCCTTCACGGAAGGATTGGTTTTTTATCGCGACAGAGAGTGGCTCAAAGCTATCGAGAAATTTGAAAAAGCCCTAACATTAAATCCGAATGATTATCCATCCAAATTATATATTGAGCGATCGAAATATTTTATACAAAATCCTCCAGATGACAGATGGGACGGTGTGTTTGTAATGAAGACGAAATGAGATACTGAAACAAAAACCCCACTCCCGAATAAACGGGAGGATCGGGCGGTTGTACTATGGATATTGGCGGCGGCACCGACACTAATGACGCTACATCTAATTTTAATTCTCCATCTGCATTCACCTTAATCCAATAACCCCTTCCGGGCAAGATTGTAGTGGCGTATTCATAACCGTTGTTATACAGGAAATATTTTGATACGATATTGTTTGGCGGCGTTTGAATAACCTTATCCGTGGGAATGGCAGAAGAGATAGAACCTATCATATTCCAACCGGCTTTCACGGGTATAGATAAGTATTTTAATTCCGCACCTGTATAATTAACATTTTGAGATGAAGGGAATTTTGTCCAATAACCTAATCCATTTTTGAGATAATCTTTAATAACATACACAGTTCCTTCGTATGCATATGCCGGTTCCGAAGCTGCGGACCAAACGACAGTTTTTGTAAAGTTCGGTACAGAAACAGGAACGCTTAACATATTCCAATTATTAGATACAGAATAACCTAAATTTACTGTAGGAACAAAAGGATTTCGGCGCATACGCTGTTGGAACGTTGGATGCGAATCTTCCCAAAGTGCATAAAGACCATATTGACCACCGGTTATCATTAATGATTGCCAGTTTTGACCTTCCGTATAGTTCTCAAGTATTAATTCACTTGACCAACCAGTTGATTGTGAATAAGTTTGGTAAGTTATGCCAATTAGATATGGCACCTCACCTACCATAAGACCGTACCCATTCACAATATGTATTTTATTGCCAAATGCAAAAACATTATTTTTCAAATAAGCTCCGCCCAGTCCCGTGCAATATGGTATAGGTTCATGGTCCTGCCAGCTCGTCGCATCTTTATACCTGTGAGAAAAATATAAAGTGCTTCCACACTGTGCCCAACCAACTGGAGTGTGAGGTACAGCAATTGAGTATATGAAATCACCAATACTTACTGTATTTACAGACCAGTACGGAACCGACAATGCTGACGCTTGCAATCTGACGTAATAATTATCCCAAGTATTAGTTTGAAGATTCAGGTCGCGCGATGTAAGATTTGTTGGAGTACCGGACGTATAATTATCTACAAATGTAATATGTGCTTTATTTGATGTTGTGGTTATTTTTGCTCTTGCACCTTGTGATGGCGAGGCAAGATCGGTTACATTTTTGAAATCTCTAAAATCAGAGTAATAATTATCATATCTAACATAATAAATTTCTTTATCGTAGGTTGAATTCGACTCGACATTATCCCAAACTATGTGTGTGCCGTAACGGTCGGAGTAAGCATTGATATTATATGTGGGCACTTCTGAATTAAATTGTAGTACGGTGGGCCAGGATGTACCGCCATTTGTACTTTGATAAACACGGATTTTTTCCTGACCGTCTATTACTTCTTTCATAATAACCCGGACTTTACCATCATACAAAGTAACATTTGGATATTGGCCTCCAGTTACAGAAAGATTATTAAAAATGATATTGTTATCATTACTTAAATAAAAATGTTTGATAAATTGTGAATAAATAGCGATATTAATCACGGCAAACAAAAAGGCGTAATTCCACTAATAAGTGGAGAGTAGTAAACCGCAGCCCTTTGTTTGCCGATGTAACGGGCGGCGGTGCCTTTAACACCGCCGCTTACTTATTATAAAGTTTTTCTTGCGTCCGAACTAAACCACCTCCTTTCTTAATTGTTATAAGTTATTTTACCAGCAAAAGTTTTTTTGTAATTGTATGGCTGGCAGTTTTGAGTTGATAATAATAAATACCGGAAGAACAATCTTTAGCATTCCAGTTTATTTCGTATGTTCCGGTTTTTTTTTCTTCATTTAATAAAGTTTCTATTTTTTGTCCAATTGCATTATAAATAGAAATTTTCACTAATTCGTTTTGTGGTATTTCATACTTAATAATCGTTGATGCATTAAAAGGGTTAGGATAGTTTTGATAAAGCTTAATAACTTTGGGTAAATTATTTTTCGGGTCATCATTTATATTACTCAGTCCTGACGCTTTATAAATATCTGCAAAAAGAGCTATTCTTCCATTTTGATCCCTCAAACTATAACTCAATATAAAATCTTTTTTTCCATCACTATTAAAATCATAAAATTGAATACTTTCTTTAGCATTAAATCTTTTATAGTACCATAAATAATAAGCATTGTCTGTGTTCGATTTAAAAAAGTATAAATCTGCTCCGCTTAGAATTACAAGATCTAACTTATTGTCGTTATCTAAATTAACCGTCATATAAGTTGGTGCATCGAGTGAGCCGCCAGATGGTAAATGAAATGCAAATTTTGGCGAGTATGTATTATTGCTGTCAGCTTCATTCATTACCTTCCAATTACCGTTCGACATTGTAGCGCCAACGAAGAACTCACTCTTGCCGTCGCCATCAACATCACCTG
>CAMTVZ010000193.1:0-19633 GCA_947085285.1 uncultured Ignavibacteriota bacterium | reverse complement strand
CTCGTTGTTTAGCAAGACAGCAACTTCACGACCAATCACATCATATATTTTTATTGTTACAAATCCCGGTTCAGTAAGCTCATACTGTATTGTAGTCTTTGGATTGAACGGATTCGGATAATTCTGTTCGAGTTCAACTGCAGGTGGCTCACTCGGTTGTGCGTTAACAACATTCCCTGCTGCAGGCGGCGGAACGGGCTTCACCTGTAAGGGCGCCGAACGAACGAAGATATCAAAGTCGAATGGACCACTTTCCTCCTCCCACACTACAATTACTCGTGTTGGTGTAACACCTATAACAGGCATCCACGCATAGCGAGACTCTGGAGTCAGGTCAACTTCAGGACACCAGGTAGCACCTCTATCAATTGATGTTCTAGCTTTTATTACAAATTGGTTTTCAATCTCCGCTCGGAATGTATTCCATGCCGCAGCGACCGGATTACCTGTTGTATATTCAACACCTATTGGATGTTGGCTTGTGAATGCTTCTGGAATTGTAGTAACAACAACTTCTGGTCCCCAGTTAAATCCATAGTCGGTGGATTTACGATACACCACACTCAGCCCCCATCCGCCGCTGACACTCCCAAGACGTCCATCACGCCATGCAATATAAGTTTCACCCGTTCGTGCTGCCGAAAGTCCGAGCTCCCCTGCCGAAGAATAGCCGTCGAGCGTTGAAACAAGTTGTGGTCGAGTCCATTTCCTACCCAAGTTTGTCGAAAGTCGGTAATAGACTTCACCCCATGGCATCTTTCTTGGGAAAATCGCATAATAAACGAGCAACGTTCTTTGTGTAAGTGTGGGAAAATAGTGATCCTTCTGAAACCCGAGTCGCCTCATACGCCATTTGTTGCCTCCATCAGTAGAATAGAACATCCGCCGGTTCACCCCGGGGATAAAGGCTATCGTATCGCCATTAATGGTAGGTGTAAATAAACTTCCACTCCCAATTATATGTTTATTTGTTATATTCCGCGGCGAATCAAATGTCTCACCATTATTTGTTGAACGAATCATATACACAGGTGACGCTCCAGACTTATGTAATATAGCAATGAAAAAGATATAGACACACTTTTCATTAGCAACTACTTTTCCATGTGCAATTCCTTCTGGAAACATAACAGTATCTGTAAGGTCATGTATTGTAAATGTTTCTCCCCCATTGGTTGAGCGAGCATAACGAAGTCGAAATTTATAATCATGTTTCCATGTTATATGTACAAAGTTTTCTCCCTGTGTAGCAATGCTTGGTTCAACACCATGGTGAGGAGAAAGTCTCAGTCGTGGTGTCCAATCAGTCGGGCATCCGCTTGATGTATCAACTGGTGGAAACACAGCGCCAGAATTTTTTGCAGACTGTTTTTCTGTGTTATAAACCATAGGGCGCATCTTGTCAACGTGCTCACGCCACCTCAGAAAATGATTATCTCCTTCAGAACGTTCTACGTTCTTCAAAATATCCTGCCCGACTGCTCGCCCGACTCCGTCCCTGCCCGACTGACTGGCGTCAGCCGGTCGTGCTGGGTTCGAGCGGGCATCGCTCAGGCGGTTTTGTACCTGTGAGTTGAGTTGTGTAAATGAGAAGATGAGAAGCAATCCGCATAATGCGGATAAAAATAATGTTTTCTCAACGAGTTGCCTAAGGCATCGTCCTACGGACTCGTAGAGTAGATGAGTTGTCAACATAGCTGTACTCCTTTTTATTTTTTTATATAAATAAAACTTTATTTTCATCCTTGTAAATTTTTGGCAAGCCCTAATAACCAAAAATCTTATCGCTGGCAATATAACCTTTTTTTTTATAAATCCAAATTTTCTTTTCACTAAAAATGTGTCGTTTATAACCAATTGAAATATAAGGAGTTATGGTTGGTATGGGGGGAGTAAAATATACGGTCGGATGAAATGCTTTTATAATGGATAATCTTATTTCAGGAAATCGGATGTAAATAAAATCTATACGAGACCGTTCTACGGATCTACGACCTACAGTCTCGTCCTACGGACTTGTAGAGTAGAGATTCGATAGAATCGTAGATAGATTGAATAGAGTCGTAAACTTACCTACTTTGCACTAACAAAAAAAGGCGATTCAACATATCAAGAAATCACAAGTTCTACAGATTTGTAATTAACAATTCGTTTTAATAATTTGTAACCAAATTTATTCAGGGGTGCTTAGTATGAAACATATCTCAAATCTATTGTTACTTGAGGAGATACTTTACGAAAAATATCTCCTAACAAAAAAAGAAAAATTTAATTATTCTGTTCCACCTCAATGGCTAAAGCATAAACAGGCGGCACGCAGGGCGATTAAAGTACATCCATATAAATTTTTCCTGGATTCTGTGCGATATGTGATGAAACAAAAAACGCACAAAATACACACGACCGAGCATGGCAATTGGACAAAAGATGCTGTAATTTACAATTTATTTGTACGAAGCGGTACCGCTTTCAATCATAGCCATAATGGTAAACTCGATTTACCGGTCAATTCGGAGGGCTTCCGCGAAACTGGCTCGTTTCTTAAAGCACTTGCACTTTTACCTTATTATAAATCGTTAGGAGCGAATACTATTCATCTCCTTCCCATAACTTCGATTGGAGTTGATGGGAACAAAGGAACGCTCGGCTCGCCTTATGCTATAAAAAATCCGTATGAAATCGATCCTAACCTTGCCGAACCAAATATCGGAGTCGGGGCTGAAATTGAATTTGCGGCATTTGTGGAGGCGGCGCACAAACTTGGAATTCGCGTAGTGGTCGAGTTTGTTTTCAGAACGATGGCAAAGGATGGCGACTGGGTTAGAGATCATCCGGAATGGTTTTATTGGATAAAAGAAAATGTGGAAGACCGCGAACCCCGTTCAACTGATGAAACAAAATACGGTTCACCAATTTTTTCAAAAGAAGAATTAGAAAAAATATTTTACTCAGTAAGTAGGCAAAGGTTCGATAAACTTATCCCTCCCCATCGAATTTATCGGGAGATGTTTACCGAGGCGCCGAAGAAAGAAACGATTCATAAAGTAGGTAACAGGTATGTAGGAATTTTAGATGATGGAACGCGGGTGCGAGTTCCCGGCGCATTCGCAGATTGGCCCCCCAACGACACACAACCCCCCTGGGGCGATGTTACTTACTTAAAATTATATCAGCATCCAGATTTCAACTATATCGGTTACAACACTGTTCGTATGTATGATGATAATTTAGCCCGCACTGAGAACATCAATCGATCGTTGTGGGAAAAAATCGTCGGTATTATTCCGCATTACCAACGTTCGTTCGGTATCGATGGTGTGATGATAGATATGGGGCATGCCCTTCCGTTGGATTTGAAACATCGGATGATAAGTAAAGCCCGTGAGGTTAACCCTGACTTTGCTTTTTGGGATGAGAATTTTTCTGTTTCAAATAAAAGTGTTGACGAAGGTTATAATGCGGTTATCGGTTATTTGTGGAGCGATCAGCACGATACAGAGAGATTAAAAAAGATATTGTTTAATTTTTCGAGAGAGGGTTATCCGATACATTTTTTCGCTACTCCCGAAAGTCATAATACTCCGCGGGCAGCATCGCGAGTTGGTGGAATTAAGTTTTCAAAATATTCCTGGGTAATAAATAATTTTATTCCCGCAATCCCTTTCATCCACAACGGTTTTGAAATTGGGGAAACATTCCCGATTAATACAGGGCTTGGTTTTTCGACTGAAGACTTACTCGAATTTCCTTCGCACAAGCTGCCGTTATTCAGCGAGTTTGCATTCGATTGGAATTCTAAATACGATTTTACTAAATTTATACAACGGATTTCCGAAATCCGAAAAAAACATCAGAAACTGATTACAAACACAAATCCGAAAAGTTTTGTATGTTATATAATGCAACACCCTGATTTGATAGTATTCGAACGCAGAAATCGAAAGAGGCTTATAGTTGCCGCAAATGGTAGTGCTGAAAAATCTGTGAGTATTGATATTGATTTAAGCACTAAAAAAGACGGAACAACCGATTTGATTTCCGGTAAAATTTTGAAAATAGAAAAAGGAAAATTACTTTTAAAGTTAAAACCATTCGAGTGTTTAGTTTTAGAATTATGATTCATATAAAAAAAATATTCATACACCTGATAGTTGCTGTGGCAGCAGTACTAACTATTTCGTGTTCGGATAACGACCCACGTCCTAAAATTCTAATTTGGCATCAGATGCGTGTAGATGAACGTGAAATTTTAGAAGCACAGTTGGATCGATTTAGAAAAGATAATCCTGAACTGCGTGTCGAGCAGATGTATAAGGAAACCGAAGAACTCCGTTCAGGATTTATTATTGCAGCGATTGCAGGGCAGGGTCCCGACTTGGTTTACGGTCCTTCCGATCAAGTTGGTCCGTTTCAAGTAATGGATATAATTCTACCACTCGACACTTTATTTGAACGTGAGTGGCTCGATAAATTTAATCCGAAAGCACTAACATATTACAAAGGCGGACTTTATCAGATTGCCGATAAGCTTGGCAATCATCTTACGCTTGTTTACAACAAGGCTTTAGTAACCACACCACCAAAAACCGATGTCGAGCTGATTGAGCTGGCGAAAAAAATTATGGTTTTCGACAAAGATGGAAAGCCGCAGCGTTATGGGTTGGTGTGGAATTATACCGAACCATTTTTCTTCATTCCATTCTTAAGCGGATTCGGCGGGTGGGTGATGGATGAGAATGGAAACCCGACTTTGAATACACAATCAAACATCGATGCACTTAATTTTATTAAAGATTTACGCGACAAACACAGAATAATTCCGAATGAAGCCGACTACAATATTGCGGATTTATTGTTTAAGGATGGAAAAGCAGGTATGATTATTAACGGCGATTGGTCGTGGGCTGGCTATGCCAAAGCCGGTATTAATATCGGAATTTCGCCTCTTCCAAAAATAAATAAGACCGGTTTATGGTGTGCACCGATGGTTTCGCCAAAAGGGTATTCGATTAATGCAAATGTTAAAAAAGAAAAACTTCGCGAAATTATCAGGTTATTAAAATTCTTACTCGCTCCTGAACAACAAATGGAAATAACTAAAAAGCTGAACACGATGCCAACATTGATTGAATTGTATGAAGATCCTTTTTTCAAAAATAATGAAATAATGGTGAACTCACAGTTACAGATTGACCGCGGCAGAGCGATGCCGGTTGTGCCTGAACTTCGTGCTATCTGGGATGCTATGCGTCCGAGTTATCAGGCAGTTTTAGGCGGCGCTAAAACTCCTGAACAAGCGGCTAAGGATATGCAAGAGTTCGCAATCAGAAAAATTAAAGAAATGAATGAATAAAGGAAAATGATATGAATCCACTGTTACAATGCATCTCAATCGATCCGAATATTTGTTTTGGAAAGCCGTGTATCCGTGGTACGCGGATATGGGTATCTTTGATACTCGACTTTCTCTCAAACGGAATGACGATTAATGAAATTATTGAAGAATATCCACATCTTAAAAAAGAAGATATACAGGCAGCAATTGCTTACGGTGCCGAAATGTCTCAAGAGAGATATGTAGAACTTCCTATGGTATCTTAATGAACAAATTTTCTCGAAATCTTTTCATCGCATTTTTTGTAGGTCCAACAATACTAATTTTGCTTGCCGTTGTATTCTATCCTTTTATTTACAACCTGATAATTTCATTCTCAAATATGAACCTTCGGCACATCAAGGATTGGGAGCTGATCGGGTTGGTGCAGTATATAAAAGTATTTACCGATCCCACGGAGCCGACATTCTTCAATGTATTTCTAAAAACAATCATCTGGACTTTTACAAACGTTTTTTTTCATGTTGTCATCGGAGTTTTTCTTGCATTGCTTTTGAATCAACACATTCGGGGTAAATCGGTTTATCGTACACTTTTAATTTTACCGTGGGCAATACCGCAATACATCGTTGCATTAACGTGGCGCGGAATGTTTAATTACGAGTACGGATCGATAAATCTAATTATCACAAAATATCTCTCGCTTCCGGCGGTCGAGTGGCTTAAAAGTCCAACCGAAGCGTTCCTCGCCTGTATTCTTACAAATATATGGCTCGGTTTTCCTTTCATGATGGTTGTAGCTTTAGGAGCGTTGCAAAGTATTCCGCATGAACTATACGAAGCAGCCGACATCGACGGTGCCTCGTGGTTTCACAAACTCAAGAATATCACACTTCCGCTGATACGTCCGGTTATGATTCCAGCAATCACACTCGGAATAGTTTGGACTTTCAACAATTTGAATATCGTCTGGCTGGTAAGCAACGGCGGCGAACCATCCGACCAAACTCATATTCTTATCTCGTTTGTTTATAAAGCCGCTTTTAATTTATACCGATACGGCTATGCCGCGGCACTCTCGTTTGTAATTTTTATTATCCTGCTGTTTATAAGTCTTGCTTTTATGAAACGAACTAAAGCAACTGAAGGAGCGTATTGAAAAACAAATTTAAATCAAAAAAAATCTTAACAAGAATTGCAACGCATATTACACTAATAATCTTTGCAATTATTGCTGTGTATCCTGTTTCGCAAGTTATCACTATCTCGCTACGCCCTGCTGACCGGTTGCTTTCAACTTCGCTGGAAATAATTCCCGATAACGCAACACTAAATGCTTACATCGATCTTTTTACGAACCGTCCTTTTTTACTCTGGACTGCTAACAGTGCGTTTGTTGCATTAGTTGTAACTTTAACCGGCGTTGTGTTCGCATCAATGGCGGGTTATGCTTTTTCACGTTTTAAATTCATCGGTAAAAAAATTGCCTTGCTGAGCTTGCTTGTTACCCAAATGTTTCCCGCAACTATGTTACTCCTCCCTCTCTATATAATGTTAATTTATTTAGGTTTAATAAATACATATTTAGGGATCATAATCATTTACACTGCAACAGCACTTCCGTTTTGTGTATGGACTATGAAAGGTTACTACGATACGATCCCATTCAGTTTAGAAGAAGCTGCAAAGATTGATGGTTGTAATCAGTTTCAGGCATTCTACAAAATCATTATTCCGCTTGCCTCGCCGGCGCTTGTTATTACAGGGCTCTTTTCGTTTATGACTGCCTGGTCGGAATATATTGTTGCTGCACAAGTTTTACAGGATTCACAATTATGGACTCTTCCATTGGGGCTTAAATCGTTCGAAGCAAATATGACTACCGAGTGGGGTCTGTATGGTGCTGCTTCGTTTATTGTGATGATACCAGTAGTAGTTTTGTTCCTTGTGCTCAGCCGTTGGCTAGTATCAGGTTTAACACTTGGCAGCGTGAAGGGTTAATTCTTTTTTTATGTCTGCATTTTTGCCCAAAAATAATACTTCGCTCGCAAAGCCAACCATGCAACAGCGTCCGACACTCAAACTTGTTTTAAAAATTTCGATCGGCTTGCTGCTGATTTTTATTATTTTCCAGATGTTTCGTTCTACAGCAACAATCGATGTAAGCTATAAGGTTGGAACTGTATGGACGGAGGATGACCTTATCTCACCATTCTCGTTCCCGATTTTAAAAGAGCAAAAACAATATGAAGCCGAAGTTGAAGAGGCGAAATCTAAAGTCTATAAAGTTTTTGTTTTAGATGAACATATAGCTCCCGATCAGCTCGTATTTCTTACAACATTACTTAACGATCTGAGAGAATTTAGAAATATTCAGAAAACTGATTCTTTGAGATTAAAAGACATTTATTCCAAGTATCCGAATCTGTTTACCGATTACAATTTAAAAATTCTTGAACGAAATATTAATTGGGTGGAGGTTGAAAATGTTCTGTCTTCGCAACTCAAAGAAGTTTTCGAGCGTGGCATACTCGACCAAAAATATGAATCTATAAACAACAATAATATTGCGATACGCAAAGGAACGGTGGAAGTAATTCTACCCGTTACAAATTTTTACGATTTGGACAGTGCTTTGAAAAAAATCGACAACAAGATTTTTGAAAAATTCGGTGATAATAATTTATCAAGTTTTTTAGTTCAACTTGTGCCACTCGTTTTAAAAGCCAATGTAATTTATAGTTCCACCGAAACCGAAAAGCTGATTGCGGCAGCAGCCGAGATGGTCCCACGCACGTTAGGATATGTGGCTCACAACGAACGAATCGTGAGCAAGCATGAACGAATTACTTACGAGACGAAATTAAAATTAGAATCTTTCCTTCACGCCAAAGCCGAGCAGCGGGCTGATAGAACTCCGATTTCGGAAAACTTAGGAGTAATTTTACAGGTCGCAGTAATCCTGATGCTTTACTCTATCTATCTCTATCTTTTTAGAAAGCGAATTTTTAACGACAATTCTAAACTTCTTCTAATCTCTATTGTAATATTGATGCAGGTAACGTTCGCTTATATTTCAACAAAATTAGAAAGTTCGATTTCTTTACAATATCTAATTTTTATTCCAGCATCGGCAATGCTTTTAACAATTATATTCGATTCACGTGTTGCCTACTACGGAACAGTTGTAATGGCATTTTTGGTAGCCGGAGTAAGGGGAAATGATTACGAGGTTGCTTTAGCATCGCTTGTTGCTGGTGCGTTGGCAGCTTACACTGTGCGCGACATTCGGCAGCGGACTCAAATATTTAGATCGATGATATTTATTTTTATAGGATATGTTTTAACTATTACTGCATTTGGTCTTCAACGTGGCGAAACCTTCATTCCGTTACTTCAAGATTATGGTTTTGCACTCGCAAATGCAATTTTCTCACCTGTTCTTACTTACGGGTTGTTAATATTTTTTGAAAAATCTTTTAAAATAACTACCGATTTGACATTAGTTGAGTTGACCGATCCAAATCATCCATTGCTTCGGATGTTGCGCGAAAAAACCCCGGGTACATACCATCACAGTATGATGATAGGAAATTTAGCCGAAACAGCTGCCGACGCTATCAATGCAAATGCTGTTCTGGCTCGTGTAGGAGGATATTATCACGACATCGGCAAAACAATTAAACCTGAATATTTTGCAGAGAATGAATTTCAAAAAAAGAGCAGGCATCAAAAGTTAACCCCACGAATGAGTGCCAGAATAATAATTATGCACGTGAAAGAAGGAATCGAATTAGCCCGCGCTTACAACTTGCCAGAAGCGGTTATTGATTTTATCCCTCAGCATCACGGAACAACGCGTATCTCTTTTTTTTACGATAAGGCACTGAAACTTGCTGCAGCCGGAAAATCAAAAGACGAAGCAAGAGACGAAGATTACCGCTATCCGGGCCCCAAACCACAATCGAAAGAAACTGCTATCGTTATGTTAGCCGACATTGTCGAAGCCTACACGCGTACGCTCTCAGAATTTACTCCCGAACGATTAGAAACGGCAATTGATGATAGAATTAAAATGCGGTTTATTGAAGGAGAATTAGATGAATGCGATTTGACTTTACGCGACCTGAAAAAAATTAAAGAAGCTTTCCTTAAAATATTGATTGGTACTTACCATCAAAGGATTAAATATCCTGAACAAATTGTTGAAACAGAAGCTACTTCAACAAAAACCGACGTAGTAGAAAATATACCCAATGATAATAAGACAGAAGGAGTGTAGCTTGCGGGAACATCTGCGTTCGTATATACATTTTTTAAGCTTGGAAAAAAATTCTTCCGAGAACACTATTGCTGCATATAAAATCAACCTCAATAGATATATAAGCTTTTTGGAATCGAAAAATATTCTATCGCCCGAAAACATTACTGAAGATACTATAAGTAGTTATCTGAAATCCTTATCTAAACTGCTTTTGTCGGCACGAAGCATTTCTCAAAACATATCTGCCATTAGGGGGTTCCATAAGTTTCTAATTGGCGACGAAATTACTAAAAATAATCCGGCAGACGATTTAACCACACCAAAACTTCCTAAAAATTTGCCCGAGGTTTTAACGTTAGCGGAAGTTGAGAATATCTTATCAAAACCCGATACAACTGAGCCGTTAGGAATGCGCGACCGAGCAATACTTGAAACACTGTATGCAACGGGTATGCGCGTCTCGGAACTGCTGATTCTAAAACAGTCCGACATTAATTCCGAATTTGGAATAGTAAGAGTTTTCGGGAAGGGATCGAAAGAAAGATTAATTCCCATCGGCAGATCGGCTTTGGAGTGGATTAAAAAATACAAGGAGAATGTAAGAATAAATTTGATGGACAAGCAAAAAAGATTACATCACAAATCGACGGATGTTTTATTTTTAAATGCACGCGGAGGGCAAATGACGCGAATGGCGATTTGGAACATAGTCGATAAATACGCGCGCAAAGCCCGGATTGAAAAGCCGGTGCATCCGCATACTTTCCGGCATTCATTTGCAACTCATTTGCTTGAAGGGGGTGCCGATTTGCGTGCTGTTCAGGAAATGTTAGGGCACTCCGATATCTCGACCACCGAAATCTATACACACATAGATAAAGAATATTTGAAAGAAATTCATAAAACATTTCATCCGAGAGGATAGAAGCTATGACGGAAAGAGATCCTTTTCAAAGCATTAAAAATATTGTAGGTAACACACCTTTATTAGCTATTCATTACAAATTTAGAGGAAGACGCCGAGTTATTTATGCAAAAGCCGAGCATATGAATCTTACAGGAAGCATAAAAGACCGAATGGCATTACACATTTTGCAGAAGGCGTATGCTGAAGGACGAATAAGATCTGGTGATAAAATTGCAGAAGCCACAAGTGGAAATACCGGAATTTCATTTTCGGCAATAGGGCGTGCATTGGGGCACCAAGTTGTAATTTATATGCCCGATTGGATGAGTCAAGAACGAATCAACCTGATACGCAGTTTTGGCGCCACCATTCGCCTTGTTAAACCAGAAGAAGGTGGTTTTATAGGAAGTATTCGGATGACAGAACAGTTGGCTCAGGAGGAAAAGGATGTATTTCTTCCTTGCCAATTTACAAATTCGGCTAATGTTGAGGCTCACGAGCAAACAACAGGACCGGAGATCTGGTGGCAACTTCAGTTTCATAATAAAACTCCCGATGCGTTTGTTGCTGGAGTCGGAACAGGGGGTACAATTATGGGGGTCGGCAGTTTTCTTCGCTCTCGAAATCCAAATATAAAACTTTATCCACTTGAACCGGCAGAATCGCCAACGATGTCGACCGGACACAAAGTTGGTAAACATAGAATTCAAGGGATTTCAGACGAATTTATTCCATCTATTGTGCAACTTGATAAACTCGATAGGGTTATTGCGGTGCACGATGGCGACTCAATTCTGATGGCGCAGAAACTTGCAGCGAAATTGGGTTTAGCAGTAGGTATTTCGTCGGGGGCAAATTTTATTGGAGCAATTCAAATCCAAAATGAACTGGGCGACGAGGCTGTTGTGGTTACTGTTTTTGCAGATGATAATAAAAAATATATCAGCACCGACTTGATGAAAAATGAACCTGTTAAAACAAATTACTTAAGTCCACATGTCGAGCTACTCGCATACGATGCGTATAAGCGTGTATGCCAAACCTGTTGCGACATCAAAGAGTGTAAGACCCATCAACAAATTTAATTACAATAATTTACTCACCAGCTCTTTTCTTTGCCCACTTAACATACGAGCTTGCCGGAAATTTTTCGATAAACTTTTTGTATTCTTTTATTGCTTCTTGTTTATTCCCCATTTCCCAATGTGAGTTAGCTATCATAATAGCTGCGTCGTCTTTCTTCTCAGAAACTTTATAATTAAAAACCTTCTCGAATAATTCAATTGCGGCTTGATAATTCTTCATACCAAAGTTTGCTTCACCCATCCAATAATAACAATTGTCTTCTAAATCTTTTCGGGCTCCACTATCAATTATTCCTTGTAGCTTACTGATGGCTTCGCCATACTTTCTCTTTCTGAAAAAATCGAGAGCAATCTGATAGTCGGATTCTGCTTCTTTTATTATCGGCTTGGTCGGCTCGGACAATGTTTGAGTTCGTGTTGGAACTGGTTCTGGAGTCGATACTTGTCCCTTTGCTTTTTCTCTCTCTTCGAATAGTTGTGTCTCTAATTGAGCAGCTCTGGCTGTTAGATTTCGAACATCCTGCTCAAGTCGTGTTATCTGTTGTTTAAGTTGTGCATTTTCTTTTGACAGAGCATCATTCTTCTGCTGTGCTAATTCGAGTTCCGTCGGTGGGCCCGTAGCCGAATCATCTTCAGTTGCTTCATCCGACGAGGCACATCCACTCAACAACATGATGCCTGTGCAAAATGATATAATAATTACTAAAAGTGCAAACAACTTTTTCATACATCCTCCTTAAAATATATTGACGATGTTATTTTTTTTGTGAAGCTAATTTATGTAATATAGTCTTCAAAGTCAAGTAAACTCTGAAATTACTTGCATTTTTGTTATTAATAGTCGTTTTTAATATATTTTAAAAAAAGTTTAAGAATTTTTAGATGGTTAAATTATTAATTACAACAATTTTTGTTCTGTTTTTATTAGTGGGATGCGGCAGTACAAAACCGAACAATATACCACAAAGCGATACTATCACAGTTGTTGACCGCCAGAAGGCGTTAGATCACTTTGTGAATGGTTCAATATATGACCAAAAGGGAGACTATGCGAAAGCGGTTCTGGAGTATCAGGATGCATTAAGATACCATCGCGATGCAGCTATCTATTACGCATTATCGAAGAGTTATACAGCCTTAATGAAATTCGATTTAGCCGCTCAGGCAGCACGCGAAGCAATAAAATTAGAACCCAAAAAGAAAGAATATTATACAAATCTGGCTGAAATTTATATTTCATCTGGTGCGTTCGAGAGTGCAATAAAAACTTATGACCAACTTATTCAAATCGACTCCACCGATTTTAATGCTTGGTATGGTTTGGCTCGGCTCCATCAGTTTATCAGTCCGTCGAAGGCAATTCAAATTTATAACAAAATGGTTGAGCGATTCGGAGTTAGCTGGGAAGTTTCGATGCAACTGACCGAATTATACCGCCTGATGGGGAGAATTGATGAAGCGATTTTAGAAATAAAAAAGTTACGCGCAATCGATGCAGGAAATATTGAACTTACAAAAGCTTTGGCTGAAATGTATCTCGCCTCGGGAAAAAGCGATTCGGCACTTGTTCTGTTCAACGATATCATCGAACTTTTCCCAACCGATGTTGAAACAAGGGCGGCACTTACACATCTTTATTTGCTGCAACAAGATTATCAGAAAGCTGCAAGTCAGTTTGATTTTGTAATGAAAGGCGAAGTTCTTTCTATCGCAGATCAATTAAAATTCGGTCAGATATTTATTGCTTTTATACAAAAAGATTCTGCCGTTGCACCCTATGCCCTAAATCTGTTCGAAAAAATTCGTAACCAATATCCTTCCGATTGGAGACCATACTGGTTAATTGGTGTTACAACATCGATAATGAAGTTAGATTCAGTAGCTATCGAAAATTTTAAAAAAGTTACAGAACTCGACAAGCGAAACCCGGATGGCTGGGTATATTTAGCATCACTCTATTATGAAAAACAGGATTTTCAGAAGGCAATAAAAATTTTAGAAGAAGCTAAAAATTATGCCCCTGATGAGTTCAGAATTTATTTGCTGTTAGGTGTTTCGTACCAAAGAATTCAAAAGTTAGAGAGTGCGGCAATGGTTCTTGAAAAGGCAATTGGGCTAGACGGAAAAAATGTTGACGCACTAAGTGCGTTGGCTTTAGTTTACGACGACCTGAAGCGGTACGAAGAATCGGATAGCTTGTATGAAAAGGCATTGCGCCTTTATCCAAAAAATCACCTCTTGCTGAACAATTATGCGTACAGTTTGAGTGTTCGAAATATACAAATTAATCGTGCCCTGAAAATGGCTCAAGAGGCAATAAAACAACAGCCGAAGAATCCAGCCTATCTTGATACGATTGGCTGGATCTATTTTCAGATGGGCGATTACAACCAGGCTCTTAAATATATTTCTGAAGCGATAGAAGCTGGCGAAGTAAGTGCCGTGGTTCTTGAACATTTAGGGGATGTTTATTTCAAACTAGGTAACAAGGAGAAGGCAATCGAGTATTGGCAAGCAGCATTGCAAAAAGATATGAACAATATGCAGATAAAAGAAAAAATTGAGCGGGGTAGTTTGTGAAAATGTTTTTATTCTGGTTGGCTTCGGTTTTTTTAGCTGGCTGTACGGCAACTCAAAATATTAACCGCGAATTTTATAGCGCTGCTGAATTTCAAAAATATTTTGAAAACCGTGTAACAGGCATCAAAACTTTTAGCGGAAGTGGGAGTATAACGATTGAGACCCCTGAATTTTCGAATAGCGCCAATTTTAATTTAAAAATAAAAAAACCCGACTCGCTAAAAATTGAATTAGCAGGTCCATTCGGTATTTCCGTCGGAACGGTTATGATGTCGCGCCAAAATTTTGTATTTTTTAACAGTATCGAGAATCGTGCTGTAAAAGGAACGATAGATTCTAATTTTCTAAGTTCATTAATAAATATGCCGATTACTTTTGACGAAATATTGGATATTTTTACAGGGTCATATTTCTATTCAGCAACCGATTATGCCACTGCCGAAATGAGTGTGAACGAAGATTATTATTTAATTCGCAATTACTACGGCTCAACTATTAACGAAGTTTGGATAGATAAAAAGAAATTAAACGTAACAAAGCTTCTTGAGATTGGAAATGATCGGAAAATCGATTTGGAAGCCTTAGCTAAAAGTTATGAAAATATTTCAGGCATCGAAGTTCCCGGCTGGGTAAGAATAATTTTTCCAAAACAAAGACGAAGTATAACTATCGCATACGATAATATTAACATAAATCAACCTGTGAAAGTGAGTGAATAAAATTATGAAGTACACCATATACATACTATTAATAATTTTTACTACTTTGACTGCAGCTCAAACTCAACAAGATGAGATTAAAAAACGGCAGAACGAAATAAACAAAATACGACAAGAGATAGAGGGTTGGGAAAAAAGATACAACAAGGAGAGAAGCAGGAAAAATCGACACTGGAAATGCTTGATTCGTTCGATAAACAATTGACCTTACTTCGAAATCTTACCGCTAAACTTCGCGAGGACGAGGTAGCCTCGGAGAAACGAATTACTGCTCTACGTAAGAACATCGCACAAATTGAGGAACAACTCGATTATGCAAAAAAACAATATTCAAAATTTGTTTTAAATGCTTACAAATATGGCAGAACATACGACCTCGAGTTATTGGTATCTTCTAAGTCGGCGAATCAACTTGTAGTTCGTTCAACCTACATTAAAAAATTTTCGGAATACAGGCAGCGTAATATCGACACGATACTCGCAAAGTACAAAGACTTAGACAGACAAAAAATACAATTGGTAAATCAATTACTAGATAATCGGACACTGCTTGCAACTAAGAAAGAAGAGGAAGAGAAGATTTTAGAAAAAACTAAGGAGCGTAAAAAGGTTTTAGAATCGATAAGGCAGGATAAAAAAAATTATGCAAAAGAAATTGAGCGAAAGAAAAAGTCGGTCAAAGATTTAGAAGCAATGATAAGTAAGTTAATTGAAACAGACCGACGAAGAAGTGAACGAAAAGCTTCAGCTGATGATTCTCCAGAAATCTCAACCTCCTACTCATCAACAGGAGTAAGTAATTTTGCAAACCGGCGTGGAACACTCCCCTGGCCCGTAAAAAAGGGAAAATTATTGAATAAGTTCGGTGAGAATCAACATCCTGTGTTAAAAACTATCTCTCAAAATACAGGAATCGATATCTCGGTCCCCGCAGGAACCGAAGTCTATTCTGTTTCCGATGGCGAAGTTGCAACAATCTGGTGGCTGCCTTCATTCGGTAATTTAGTAATCATTAATCATAACAACGGCTACCGAACTGTTTATGCCCACCTTGCAGAAATCGAAGTAAGCGAAGGACAGAAAGTTTCGGAAGGAACTCTCATCGGTAAAAGTGGCGAAACGATAAACGGACCATTGTTGCATTTTGAAGTCTGGAAAGATCGCGAAAAACAAAACCCCGAACTCTGGCTTCACCCACAGGGTGTTTCACGAAAATAAGTATGGGCAAGAACCTACTTATTCAAATAATAGTTGGTGTTGTTGCTTCTTTATTTTTAATAGGGTTGATTCTTTTATTCCCTCAACTCTTTAGTAGTTTAGAAGAAAATGTTTTGAATTCTAAGTTCAATCTTAGGGGGGAATCAAAGATAGATACTTCAATAGTAATTCTATATTTAGACAACGACGATATAAACGCATTAGGTGGCTGGCCACTTAAACGAAATTATTACGCTCTCCTTATAAACGTCCTGAACGAATTAGGAGCAAAAGTAATTGGCTTTGGCATTGCTTTAACAGAAACCAACCAAGAGCGCCCTGAATACGACGATTTATTAGCTAACGTAGTTCTCAAGAATAAAAATGTTGTCTTCTCCAGCTACTTTAAATCGATAAGTAACGAGGAACCTAATTTAACTTCGCGCCTACCCGAAGGTGTTGGTTATCGCTTAGACCCAATCAATAGAATCTTATCGGGCGAAGCAATTAATTTACCTTTCGAAAAACTATTAACCTCAGCATATTCAGTTGGGCACGAAAATTTATCTTCCGACTCCAGGGTACCCCTCTTCATTGCCTCAGGAAATGGTTTAATGCCAGCTTTTTCGTTTGAAATTTTAAGACGTTTTCTTGATGCAGAAAAAAATGATGTTACAATTGATAATTCGAAGGCAATTATTCGAACGCCGGCTCGGAGTATTGAAATTCCGTTCAACGATGATGCAACTGTGAACATCAATTATCCGGGTGGAGTAAATTCGCTGCAAGCAATACCCGTTGTAGAATTTTTACAAGCCTACAATTTGAGTAAGCGTGGCGGGATTACTGATATCGATGTTCATAAAATTAAAAACAAAATCGTTTTAGTAGGTGTAATCGCACAAGGCAGAAGCACTTTCTTGTCAACTCCTTACTCGAAACAATTCCCCGCATTAGGAGTTCACGCAGCAATTATCCATAATACACTTCATAATAATTTTGTTATAAAACTTCCCAAACTTTTTGAATATGTATTTCTTTTATTAATCGGAATTGTTTGCAGTGTTTTAATTTTTCGTCTGAACGAACTAAAAAGTTTGTTGCTTTTAGGAGTGATAATTTTAGTATATACTTTCTTGTCGTATCTATCTTTTTTTATTTTTAATCTTGATATACCGATAAGCCGGTTTTTATTCGTTGCATTATTTTTATCTTTTGGTTTGTTGGTTTACAAGCATCGAATTTTAAAGCGAACAATGTATCACCTTGAATCGGAGAAGGATGCAATTGCTAGAAAATTGAAGCAGCGTGAAGAGCGGCTACTGCGACTTGAGAACGAACTAAAAGAGGCAGAACTTAAGCAAGCCACAGATAAAACTACCGTCATATTAGAGAAGATTAATAAATATAAAAACGAACTCAAAGCTCTAAAAGAAAAAGCATCCGACCTTCAGATAAACCTTGAAGAACGAGCCGAGACAGTTGAACCGCAAAACTTTGAAGGAATAATTTATCATCCGCAAGGACCGATGCAGCCGATAATTGAATTTGTAAAAAAGATAGCCGACAACGACGCCGCTGTATTGATATTAGGCGAGAGCGGAACAGGAAAAGAATTAATTGCAAAAGCTATTCATAAAACAAGCAGAAGGTCGAACAATCCTTTTATTGCGGTCAACTGCGGTGCACTCAGCGAAACTTTGTTAGAGAGCGAATTATTTGGCCACGAGAAGGGGGCATTCACAGGAGCTGTTAAAGAAAAACCGGGCAGGTTTGAATTAGCCGACGGCGGAACAATTTTCTTAGATGAAGTTGCCGAAACGAGCGAGGCGTTTCAAGTTAAACTACTTCGCGTATTGCAAGAAGGGGAATTCGAAAGAGTCGGCGGAACCGAAACACAGAAAGTGAATGTGCGTGTTATTGCTGCTACAAATCGCGATTTACTTTCAGATAATTCGGCTAAAAAATTCCGGCAAGATTTGTATTATCGGCTTAGCGTATTCGTTGTTAATTTGCCACCATTGCGACTACGAAAAGCAGATATCCCGATGCTTGCCGAACACTACGTAAACCTTGAAAACCCAGGGATGAAAATAAATCCCAATATAATTGATGTGTTTATGAAGTATGATTGGCCCGGCAATATTCGCGAATTATCCAGCGTTATTAAACGAGCCGTAATTCTTGCCAAATCGGAAAACAAGAATATAATTAGTTTAAGCGATTTGCCTCCTGAATTAGATAATGTGAGAAAAGAAAATATTGATATTGTTGACCAAATTATAGATTCGCTACGTGATAAAAAATTTTCGCGTAACTCAATCTCCGAAACTGCAAAAGAGTTAGGTGGATTTAACAGAGGAACTGTTGCAGAATATTTTCGTGGTTTTTGTTTTCAAAAATTTGTTGATAACAATTTTAATTATAACGAAACAATTACAGCTATCGCCGAAACCGATGATTTCGAAATTCGGAAGAAAGTAGCCAATAAATTGAATGAGTATTTATCAAATGCACTGGAGTTAGTTGAACCCAAAAAGGAGGTGGAAGAAAACATAATCAGGAGTAAACCAAAGTTTAAAAATCTTCAACAAAAATACCATATCTACCTCGAAAAAATAATTGAAGGATATACGAGAGGGGATTTTAAAATCCTTCAATAATTGCTGGAATTCAAAATTCCCGCACTTCGACTGCAATTTCCCGCACTTAATTCTTGCCGTTTTTCAAAAAATTGAATGAAAAATTAAAAAAATCTTTAAAAATCGCTAATCCATTAAAAATTCAATGCTTACAACGATCTTGGCACGGCTTTGGTTTGTATAATTGCAAGATGAAAACATATTTCAAATAACATCAAAAAAAAAAATAAAGGAAAAATGTATGCGTAAATTAAACTTAGTTTTCTTATTTGCAATAATAGTATCTGCAATTTTTATTATAGGGTGCGATAAAAGCACTATAGTCGATCCCAAATCAACCGATGACGATTATCTTAAGCAACAAGCACTAAATGCAGAAGAATTAGCAGGTTTTATATCCTCCGAAGATATCTCGATTGATGATGGTATAGAGAGAGAGATGAGCTATGACGATTTCGGCATGATGAAAACAACCTACCCAATAACTCCACTCAAATGGGGACGTAAGGTTGATAAAGTTACAAGAACTCAAATCGTGAACCGGATAAACGACTCGATATCGGTTGTTACAATTATTAAAGATATTGAAGGACGATTTAAAATTAAAGCAATTAAAGATTCGGGGGGGGTAGTCGATACTATTAAAGTAGTTAAACCTTTCACCAGTAAAATAATTCGTAAAGTTCGTTTTCTACGTGTTAATAACGACCCTGATGCACGGAAAAATTGGAGACCAATTGCAATTACTTTAGTCGAAGGTAAAACCAGTGTAAAAGATTTTAACATCGGCACATTAGAAGTAATGTCGTCTGTCGATACCGCAACAATAACCGACCCATTAACATATTGGGCTCGCTTGGCTCCGGGACGTGGCGGTGTTTCTACTTTGCGACCCGGTGATTCT
>CAMTVZ010000192.1:0-5449 GCA_947085285.1 uncultured Ignavibacteriota bacterium | reverse complement strand
GATCTTGATTTTTGAAAGAAAAAATAATGCATAAATTAATTTCATATAAAATATTTTTAATATCATTTTTCGCTTTTTGGGTGGGCTGTCAAAAACCAGGTCCGGTTGAATTGATTGATGATGAAGACGATTCCAACCTGATCGATATTAAATCGACAGGCTCGGTTTCTGACACACTCTATGCTGTGTCGGTAGGTGATACGAGTGGAAATTTCGGTGCCCAGAACTCACGATTCTATGCAAAATTAATTTATCAAAGTATTCGCTTCGATAGATTGTTGAGGAAAGATAGTCTAATAAATGCCGAAGCAATATTTTTTGATAAAAACAAGCCGATTAAACATAACAATCGTGTAATCGCATACCCATCGTTCGATGTTGGTGTGGTAAAAATTAACGAAGATGCTTTGAACAAAATTCCACGCCGAATAATGCTTCCGATGCGAGGCGATACTTTAATAGGTTACAGATATCAAATCCGAAAAAGCTACGAACTTAACACAGTTAACGAGTGGACAGCAACAGGTAGTGGTTCGATTGGAACATTCGATATTCCATTCACATCACCGCCAACAATCAGAGTATTAAATTTAACACCTCAACTAATCAACATATCTGAACCGCTGAATATTAAATGGGATTGCACAAATCCGATAATTAATATTTTTATAAGCGGCGAGGCAGGCGACTTGTTAGCCAGAAAATTAGTGCCGGTGATGCACCTGCAAATCAAGAATAAAAAAGGAGAAGTAACTATACCTGTAAAGATTCTTGAACTGATACCTATTAAAAAGTTTTCGCGTTTTGTATTTTCGTTCGTTTCAGAATCCTCGCAACAGGTCCGCATACCAGGCTATTCCGAAGAGGTTTTAGTTCATTCATCTTCAGTCCATAGCATTTTATTGAGTGTACGCCCGTAAATCAGAATGCGATTAAAATTTTATAATAAAATAATTTTCTTCATCATCATTATGATTTTGATTCCAAATATGATGTTTACTCAAAGCCTCAGTTCTTCGCGGGGTATTGGTGTTGGTGCATTCACAGCACTCTCCTCCGATATTCATTCCATCGATTGGAATCCGGGGGGATTAACCAACATACGCGAGTGGGAATTAAATTTTTCTAATTTTATAAGTACATCTATTGCAAAATCCGGATTTACTTTTCAAAGTTTCGGAATCGGGAAAAAATTTTTTGAAAAGCACGCGGTTGCTATTCGTTATTCCCCCGGTTCAAATTTAGAGTTTATTGTGCCGGCCGCTTTCAGCGTTTACGATACTGCCGGAAATATCATTACTACAAAATTCGATAAAATAATTTCTTACAAACAAAATTATTCGTTAGGTTATGCTTACAACATCGTTGACGATTTGTCATTCGGCTTTTCGGCAAGGTTGTTTGATAGTAAGGTTTCTGACACAAAGTATTTTATAGATACTAACAACGTCATTCAATCGCAAGTATCCGAATACTTGGCAAGTTCGTGGACAATCGATTTCGGGACGCAATACAAAATAAACGACAAATGGTATTTTGGATTAGCTTTTAAAAACCTTTTCAAAATTAATGAAGTGGAATTTACGGAGACCCTTCGGAACTATCGTTTAAATTTAGCTAAATCGGTTAGCTTCGGTACAGCTTATTCTTTTTCAGAAAGATTTATTTCAAGTCTTGATATAGATACAAATAATAAAATGCGGCTTGGTGCCGAATTATTACCATTCGATTTCCTGCAGCTTCGAGGTGGAGTTTATACAACAGACTTTCCAAAATTTTTGACCGAAGCTGCATCCATCGGATTTAGTATAAATTATCATCCTGTTCAATTAAGTTTAAGCTACTTAAGGTTTTTCGATCAAACAAACCGTCAAGGCGTCTCGAACATCGCTATTTTAAATAAGGCGAGTTATGCTGATATAGATTTCACCCCCTTTACTACCGATCGCCTTTCGTTGTCGGTGAGCATAAATTTAGGCAGGACAAAGGACGTTCTCGCCAGAATCGAGTTTGTTGAAATGTTAAGCGAAGTCTTTCCTGCATCTTATCAAACATACGCATTCCGACCGATTGGCAAAGCGAGAGTTCGGAATGTTTCGTCCAAACCAATCGAAGCAAAAGTGAGTTTTTTTGTGGAGGATTTTATGAATTCTCCAACCGAAACAAAACCGTTCCGTATAAATCCTAACGAGGCTGTCGAGGTACCGTTTCTTGCCGTTTTTAACAATGCAATAAACACAGTAAAAAAGTTTTCGATTTACGATGGAACTGTTTATGTTCACGCAGAACCTGCTGCCGATTACGACGATAGTTATCAAACACGTGTCCTAATACGAGGGAAGAATGATTGGAACGGCGATGTGATGTTGCTGCGATATTTCATCACACCCAACGACCCTGATGTAATAAAGTTTAGTAGAAAAGTTTTAGATAACAATAAATTGGAGAACGACAATAATCTGTTAACGAAATTCAAACAGGCAACAATTTTATTTGATGAACTAGCAAGGCACGTGCAATATATTAACGACCCGAAACAGAGTGCCGATTTTGTTCAATATCCAGCTGAAACAATTAGTTTACGAGGCGGCGACTGCGACGATTTAACTGTTTGCTATGCTGCGCTGCTCGGCAGTATCGGTATTTCCTCTGCCCTTGTTGATGTAATTCCCCCTGACGACCCGAAAAATTCGCATATATATCTGATGTTCGATACCGAAATTGAAGCTTCGAATGCTAATTTAATTAGCGAAAATTCAAAACGTTTCGTAATCAGAAAAAACGAAAAAGGGGTCGAAACTGTTTGGCTGCCTGTCGAAACAACAATTCTTTCAAAAGGTTTTCTCGAAGCCTGGAATACAGGGGCTTCAAACTATTTTCACGATGTAATTATTAACAACGGCATCGGCAAAGGCTGGGTTCGTGTTGTCGATCTGCCAACAAGTTTTTGATAAGGAGATTTATTCATGAAAAAATTAATTTTAGTAGTAACATTAATAATCGGATTAGCAATAAATATTTTTGCCGATATTAAATTGTTATCAGCAAAAGGTGATGTTAAAGTTCGTCGTGGTGTTGGTGAACAATGGCAGCAAATCAAAGCCGGCGAAATATTACAATTAGACGATGCCATTTTTATCGGCAGAAAATCGACCGCATCGATTTCATTAGACGGACAAAAAAAGATTACTCTTCCAGAAAGAACAATAGTTGAAATTTCGGATTTGCGATATCTTTCGAAAGAAGAATTGCTATTAAAATTAGCAATGGACAGAATAATTGCCGTTCCACAGCAAGACCGGAAAGATGGATTGATGCCGGCTCAAACTACTGTAATTCACGGGGAGAAAAAACCGGAAACATCGGCAGCAGCGAAGCCATCGGTTGAGAATGCTTTAAAAATTTTAAACGGTGCAAAGTTACTTTTTGAAAATAATTTTTATGGAACCTGTGCCTTGCGGGTGCGGGAAGTTCTGAGAATTCATCCGACGATTGAAGGAAGTATTGAGTATAAATTATTAGCTGCAAACTCGTTGGAAAAAGCCGAACTGTACGATGAAGCATTAAGTGAATACACAGCGATTTTATACGATGCGAAGATTGGTTCATACAGAAATTCTATCGAAAAGAAAATCGAAGCTTTAAAAAAAACAATTAACGATAATATTAATCATTAAAATAATGGAGGTTCATTATGTTTAAACTAATTACATCTTTATTAATAACACTATTAGCTGTTACTTTTGTTTGGGCGCAAGGAGTTCCACCGGCACCAACAAATTTAACTGCTACACAAACGATGATGGGTGCGAAGCTTGAATGGAACCCTTCTGCCAATGCAATCGGTTATCGTGTCTATAAAGCCGCCGATACTTTACCTTTCAATAAGATTGCAACGGTTAATATAACCCACTTCACAGATCCAGCGGTTTTCCCTAATGTTGTATATCGTTACTATGTAACCGCATTTAATAATTTGGGCGAAAGTTTACCCAGCAACGAAGTTGTGTTCACATTGGGTGGTTCACCACCAACTCGACCACATGGATTTATAGCTGGGACAGTGGTAAATGACAGTACTAATAACCCTGTTCCGGGCGTACGAATAAGATTCTTCAAGACAAATGGATTCATGTATTTCCGTGAAGCTCGTACCGATAGTTTGGGCAATTATTCTGCTCAGCTCGATACGGGTACTTACTTTATTTTTGCATCGAAATGGACATACATTCCTGAGTGGTTCGATAATTCATTAACTCGTCAAAATGCAACCCCAGTAGTCGTATCCCAAAGTAACACCAGCACTGCCAATTTTGGCTTAACACAAGTTCTACCTCCGCCCCCACCACTATTAGCTACTGTCAGCGGAAATGTTACAGATAGCGCAACGGGCGCTCCAATTATTGGTGCATTCGTGGTTATTATGCGTACCGACCGACAATTGAATATAATGCATAACTATGAAGGAAATATGTTGGGAAGCCGAGACGAAACTTTCTTCCTCCCCGGTTTAGGAACATTGCGTGGCGTAATTCGGGTTACACGAACCGACAGCACCGGAAATTATGAGTTGAAGGTTCCTGTTAATCAAACATATATAATGCTTGCTTATAAACCTGGTTACTTGCCCGAATTTTATAACAACAAAACTAATCCGTTGGATGCCGACCGCTTGTTAATAACAGGCAATATAAGCGGAATTAATTTTGACTTGGTTATGAATCCAAATGTTCAAAATAGTTTGGCTGGACAAGTAAAAGATGCTGAAAATAATGGAGTGATGGCGAAGGTTGTATTATTCGTTAAAATATCGCGCGGACTATTACCTGTACGACATACAGTAACAGATTCAGTTGGAAACTATTTCTTTAACTATCTATATTCCGGAAACTACTATGCTAAAGCAATTCCTTTTGTTAATTATGCGCCAGCGTGGTACGATAAGGATAGTTGCGGAATCAATCGCTGGCTAAATGCCGACAGCTTCTATGTTGAAAATAATACAACCGGTATTGATATATGCGTAAATCCGATTACACTTGGTGGATTTGCAAGCATTGCTGGTACTGTTAAAGAAACAGGCTCAATAGTTGTGCAGGGTGTTACCGTTTATGCAGTATCACTACAAACAAATTCCATAATAAACTACGATATTACTGAAAACGATGGAAAATTTGAGATTCAAAACTTGGCACCGGGCGCTTATAAGATTGTTGTTGACAAAGAAGGATACAGCAGCTCGTCTGAGCCAGTGTATTCAGTTAGTAAAGAAAATAACTACACTGTGAACAATGCAGAGTTCAATATAACTAATATCACTCTCGGCGCTGGTGGCGATAATAATATTGTTCCGAGTAGCTATTGGTTGAAACAGAATTATCCGAATCCGTTTAACCCGTCAACCGAAATTAAATTCGGTTTACCTTTTGCAAGCAGCGTAAATATTTCG
>CAMTVZ010000191.1:0-9205 GCA_947085285.1 uncultured Ignavibacteriota bacterium | reverse complement strand
TTTAGAGTAACCAAGTTGTTTTAAAATTTTTTCAGTATGTTCACCTATAGTGGGGGCAGGCTTATAATTGTATTTCTTAACGCTGCTAAGTTTTATTGGGTTACCAACTGTTTTCATTTTACCGACAGTTGGGTGGTTTAATTCGATTACCATTTTCCTGCCGAGAACAGTCGGTAAGTTTAGAGCTTCTTTGACTGTATTAATTTTCCCAACCGGCACATCATAGTCGGTAAAAATTTTGAACCATTCATCACTGGTCTTCAACTTCAAAATTGGTATTAATTCTTTCTGCAAATCAACTCTGTTTCTTACCCGCTCAGGGTTTACTGCAAACTTTTCTTCAGTTAGCAAGTCGGTACGTTCAATTGCTTTACAGAAATTTTTCCAGAGCCCTTCGTTGCCCGCTGCGATGTTTATGTAGCCGTCCTTTGTCTCGAATGTTTCGTACGGTGTTATTGTCGGATGTAAGTTGCCTTTTCGTTTTGGTGTTGTATCTGTTGATAATGCAATCTGCGATTGAAATGTGAACATCGAGATTAAACTGTCTAACAAACTAATATCAATGTACTGACCTTTACCGGTCTTCTGTCGGTGAAACAGCGCCAGTAGGATTCCTTCAAATGCTGCGTGTCCTGCAGCAATATCAGCCAGCGATACACCGGCTTTAGTCGGACTCCCGTCAGGGAATCCTGTTATATCCATAAACCCCGATTCTCCTTGCACTACTAAATCAAAACTCGGTTGGTGGCTTTGTTCGCTCGTTTGTCCATAACCTGAAATTGAGCAGTAAATTATTTTAGGATTTATCTTTTTAAACGATTTATAATCGAATCCTAATTTCTCCATTACACCGGCACGAAAGTTTTCTACAACTATGTCGCTTTTACGCAACAGCTTTTTAACAATCTCTTTTCCTTCTTTCGACTTCAGGTCGAGTGTAATACTTTTCTTATTTCTGTTGACACTTAAAAAGTAAACACTCTCGTCGCCAACATAAGGCGGAGCCCAGTAGCGGGTATCATCGCCCGAACCTCGCGCTTCTATTTTTATAATTTCGGCTCCCATATCGCCTAACTTCATTGTGCAATAAGGACCGGATAAGATTCTTGTAAAATCAAGAACACGAATTTTGGATAATGGTAGAGACATATTGGGATTTATGAGTTTTGAGTGATTTTAGATTTTTATTGTTTGAACAAATTAGAAAAATATTTAAACACAGAGGACACCAAGAATGCACAAAGCTCTCAAAGGGTAAATACTTTTTGCTCCCTGTGAATATCTTTGTACACTTTGTGGTATTATAATTTGATTTACGATTTTCTTTTTCATAAAATATTTTGAATTATTTCTTAATAAAAAGATTACGTTTAATAAACCTTCCTCGTCCCGGCTTACCGAGAAATTTTTCTTTTTCGATTATCACTTCACCTCTTGAGATAACTGTTTCGGCGTTGCCTGTAACTTTGAAACCTTCAAACATATTGTAATCGACACGCATGTGATGAGTTCGTGCTGAGATGGTGTGCTCAGTATTAGGATTCCAGATAACGAGATCGGCATCGCTGCCAACCGCAATCTCGCCTTTCTGGGGATGCATTCCAAAAATCTTTGCTGGGTTTGTGGAAACTAATTCGATCCAACGGTTCAATGAAAAACGTTTTTGATTAACGCCAAACTCGTAACTAAGTTGAAGCCGGTTTTCGATGCCGGGTCCGCCGTTCGGAATTTTTGTAAAATCATTCCGCCCTAACTCCTTATGTTGCTTGAAGTTAAAGGGACAGTGGTCGGTTGCAATTGTTTGCAGAACATCATCACCGAGCGAATTCCAAAGTATCTGCTGATGTTGTTTTGGACGCAGCGGCGGCGAAAGTACATACTTTGCACCTTCAAAGTTTGGTCTTCTCAAATCGTCTTCACTCAATAGCAGGTAGTGTGGACAAGTTTCGCCAAACACTTTTTGTCCTTGCGAGCGTGCCTGCTTGATAGCTTCAACGGCTTCGTTGCAAGTAACGTGAACAATATAAACTGGAACATCTGCAACTTTGCCGAGAGCAATTGTTCGGTTTGTAGCTTCCCCCTCAAGCGCAGGGGGGCGTGTTAAAGCGTGATAAATCGGTTCAGTCTTTCCTTCGGCAAGTGCCTGTTGAATTAAGTTTTCTATTACATAACCATTCTCGGCGTGCATCATTATCAAAGCACCGTTTTGTTTTGCCCGCAACATCACGTTGTAAATTTCTGAATCATCCAACATCAGTCTGCCGG
The DNA here is from genome assembly GCA_947085285.1 of uncultured Ignavibacteriota bacterium. Taxonomy (GTDB): domain Bacteria; phylum Bacteroidota; class Ignavibacteria; order UBA10030; family BY39; genus JASEGV01. The sequence goes on along the minus strand of CAMTVZ010000191.1, from coordinate 6,940 downwards.
GATACGCTGTGAACAATTTAAAACTTGTAACACCTTCGTTAACAACTTTATCAAGTTCACCTAAATATTTTTCTTCTGCATCAGTAACGATGATGTGGAAGCTATAATCGATAACAGCTTTACCGCTTGCTTTTTGTTTCCAGATATTCAGTGCATCTAAAAGCGATTGCCTTTTCGACTGCACAGCAAAATCGATAATCGTTGTTGTTCCTCCGAAAGCAGCAGCGATTGTTCCGCTCTCAAAATCGTCGGTCGATTTAATATCACCATACGGCATATCAATATGAGTGTGAACATCAATACCGCCGGGGATTACATATTTATTCGATGCATCAATTAGCGTAGTAGCTGATAGATTTAGATTGGGAGCAACTTTTGTAATCTTCTCGTCCTCGATAAACACATCAGCGAGAATATTTTCTGTTGCAGTAACAACACGACCGTTTTTAATTAAAATAGACATAAAGATGGTGTAAATATAGGCAAATAGAGAGAGTTAAGCAAAAATTTTGTTGTTAATTATTGCGCTATTTAATATATTGACTTCAGTTTGATTGTAATATTAAAAGAGGTTAGGAATGTTTTACGTTTTTACGTTCTAAAGGAATTTGAAAAGTTATAGAAAGAAAACAGAATGCCCAAAATATTCGACAACATTGAAAACCAACTTCTCGACGGATTGAAATACACACTCGACGTTGCTCACAAAGGAGATTTTTGCGTTGGCTACTTTAATCTACGCGGTTGGAAACAAGTTGCTGATAAAATAGATGTATGGTCGGGCGGAGAAGGAAATCAATGCCGATTGCTAATTGGAATGCAACGACGACCAGAAGAGTTGCTCAGAGAATATTTTTCAAAAAAGGAAGCTGAACCGATTGATCAGGGAACGGCAGTTAAAATACGAAGAGCATTAGCTAGCGAATTTAGAGACCAATTGACAATCGGTATCCCTACTGAAGAAGAGCTAATCACAGAACTGCGGCGTGAATTAAAAGCGGTGAAAAATATCAGGTGAGACAAATCAGAAAGAAATTATGGTGCATTCATTATATTCAGGCGAGAAACATAGACAAAATATCTATGAACCAAAAAAGGGGTCAAAACCCATACGATGATGAAATACGTAGGGAATTATGAACTAATAATGTTACCCAAAACTGCATTCTTGTGCAGTCGTCAAGTGCCGGCTTCGATTGTCCTGAAGTGCTACGATTGGGCAATTCAGCAAAGAAACGCTGAGCATTGTGTCATTTCCGGTTTCCACTCGCAGATCGAAAAAGATGTACTCCACTATTTACTTAAAGGTGATCAACCAATCATTATAGCGCTTGCACGAGGATTAAAGAAGCGACTTGAGCCAGAGCTGAAGCAAGCTCTTGCGCAAAACCGACTTCTCATTATTACTCCATTTGGCTCAGGCGTTACACGTGCGAATCAGAAAACTGCCAACAAGCGAAATGAATTAATGACTTCACTTGCCGATGAGATTGTTGTATCTTATGCCCAACCGGGTGGCAATATCGAGCGGCTCATAATCAAATGGCTCAAGAAAGGGAAAAAGGTAAAGACATTCGATGTAGCAGAAAATATAAGTTTGATAAAACAGGGCTGCGAAATAATATAAGTGGATTGTATAAAACCTTTAAACCTCCCGCAGGTTTGCATTGCTTCGCCTATGGGTTATTTGCAAAGTGATAATTTATTCTTTTCCGCGTTTTCCAAGTCCTTTATCAACCCAGAGAATTGAGTTCACCTTTTTACCAATAACCTTCAATTTTTACGGTTTGATTATGATAAAACTTATCTTTAGATTAATATCAGATTATGAAAACATTAACTTTACATATACCAGATTCTATCGATCTGGACGACAGAGAAGTTGCGATGCTCGTTGCAACGAGGCTGTATGAAGTCGGAAAACTTTCTCTTGGTCAGGCAGCCGACCTTGTAGGATTAAGTAAGAGGGGATTCGCAGAGTTGTTAGGCAAATATGATGTATCAATATTTAACTATCCAGCGACAGATTTAGCGAGAGATGTAAAGAATGCCTAAAACTATAATCTCCGATACAAGTTGCTTGATTGTTTTGACAAATATCGGAGAACTTGAACTTCTCCATAAAATCTACGGACAAATAACGACAACAAGTGAGGTTGCAAAAGAATTTGATGAACCACTTCCAGATTGGGTAGAGATTATCGATCCCACAGATAAATCCCGCCAGCAAATACTCGGATTGCAACTCGACAAAGGAGAAGCGAGCGCAATTGCATTAGCTCTTGAATATTCAAACAGCACCATCGTACTTGATGACTATAAAGCAAGACGTATCGCGGAAAAATTGGGACTTGAAATTACTGGAACACTTGGAATAATTATCAAAGCAAAAAACAGAAAAATTATTCAATCAATAAAACCTTACTTAGAAAAACTTAAAACTACGGGTTTCCGATTAACTAAAGAATTAGAAAATCAATCACTGATCGAGGCAGGCGAATAACACCTGCCTTAAGATCAGCAATATTTTCACAGTATTTATTCTTTTGCCCGCTTACCTAATTCTTTATCAATCCATAATAACGAGCTTGGTTTTTCCTCCACCATTTTAATTCGCTCGATGATAGCAGTAGCGTTGGCTTCTTCTTCTACTTGTTCGGTTATGAACCATTGTAGAAATATTTGTGCAGGATAATCGGTTTCTTTTAATGCTTGCTCGTAAAGTTTGTTGATTAATGCGGTTACTTTCTTTTCGTGTACCAGTGTTTCTTCGAAAGCACCTAATAGCGACTTAAAATCGTGCTGCGGTTGGTCTATTGCCTTTAGCTGGACTTTCCCGCCGCGTTCAATTAAGAACTTGTAAAACTTCATCGCATGTTCCCACTCCTCTTCGGATTGCATTTTAAACCACTTAGCGGCACCTAAATAATTGTTCACCTCACAATATGCCGACATCGACAGGTAAAGATACGATGAGAACATTTCGACTTGTATTTGGTTATTTATTGCGTTTTGTAATGTTTTACTTATCACTGTTTTTTCTCCTTTATTGTTTTTATTGTGTGTTAATATACTTCTAAAAAATTAATGATGCAACCATTTCGAAACCATCTATAATTCTGGGTCCGGGTCGTGACAGTATATCTGCATCTACTATTTTTATTTTGTTTTTCTTAAACGCCTCGGTTTTCTTCCATTCAGGAAATTGGTTTACTACATCTTCGATACTTTTTGCAACATCGCTCATAACGATAACTACATCGGGATTTTGTTTCAGGACTTCCTCTCTGTTGATAATCGGATATTGCAGCGGCGATTCGGCTGCGATATTTATTCCGCCTGCATTAGTTATAAGTTCGTTTATGAACGTTTCGCTACCGGCACTTATCAATGGCTGAAGCGAAATTACGACAAACACTTTCGGCTTTGCTATCGTGCGATTTTCATTAATTATTATTTCCTGCCTTCTTCTCATCTCCATAATTAATTTATTTGCAGTAACTTCAGCATCAATTATTTTACCTAAATCTAAAATCGATTTAAAAATTCCCTCCACATTTTTTGGCTTTAATACATAAACTGTATAATTTAAATTCAATAGTTTGTTAAAATCAGTTTGGTTATTTCCTTCAACTGTCATTATAATTAAATCGGGTTTTAAGTCCGAGATTTTTTCAAAATTCGGAGCTATCATTCCGCCGACACTCGGTTTCGTAGTCGCATCCTTTGGATAATTGCAATAATCGGTAACCGCTGCTAAAGTTTTTCCGCTATCGAGTGCAAACAAAATTTCTGTAATGTTAGGCGCCAGCGAAATAATTCGGTTTGGCTTTTCTTTAATAATTACCTCACGCCCTAAATCGTCGTAAGCTTTGAGAAACGGTTCAACTTGCTTTGATTGTTCGCCACTGCACCCGATTAAATTAAATAAAAGTAGGAAAAAATAAATTTGAACTCTCACTACTTCGCCCCCATAGTTTTACCTTCATCCAACGATTGTTCGTATTCAGCCTTGTAAATTTTTATCGCATTAAAAAGGGCAGTGGCAATTTTGTTCTGTCCGACGGACGACTTTAAAAATTTTTCATCGTTCCGATTTGTGAGGTAACCCATTTCGACCAGCACATTGGGCATAGATGCGCCAACGAGAACAAAAAAACCTGCCTGTTTCACCCCCTGAATTTGTAAATTAGTATGTCGCTCTACTTGTTGTGTCGAAATTTCTGCAAATCGTTCGCTGTATTTCAGGTAGGCGCTTTGTGCCATAGCCAACAGAATGAAGTTTTCTTCGGTTAATTCTTGATATCTGCTTTCGTAACCTTCTTCGTATTGAATAACCGAATTTTCGCGTTCAGCAATTTTAAGTGCGTGCTCTGTTTTCCCCTGCCGCAGTAAATATACTTCGAAACCATTTACATAACGGGTCTTGCGAGCCGCAGCGTTGCAATGTAAACTGATAAAGAGCTTACCATTAGCCTGATTCGCTATTTGTCCGCGTTTATAAAGTTCTACAAATTTATCCGTCTTTCTTGTATAGACAACTTTTACATCGGGCAAGTTTTTTTCTATTAGTTTTCCTAATTTTAGAGCAACAGCTAATGTAATATCTTTCTCTTTGGAACCGGTAATTCCGATTGCCCCAGGGTCTTTACCACCGTGTCCCGGATCGATTACAACAACATCTAATTTCCAACGGTTGCGTTGTTGCTGTAAACTTTTTTCGTAACGCCTCTCTTTTTTTTCAGCCAACTGTTGCTCGGTAGGTTGATATATTGTAATCAGTAAATCGTTACTATCATCAGCTTTTAGAATTTCGGTATTAGATACCGCACCGTCTAACTTAAATGTAAATTGTACTGATGTCGGCGAAGGAAACATTAACAGTTCTTTAACGATGCCCAATGGTTTAACTTTTTTCAGAGCATCAAGATTTACTTTTACATTAGCAACGGTAACATACAACCAGCCGCGTTTTTTTTCTTTATCGTCTGGTTCGTACTTTATCCAGCTATCGTAATCGGTTATTTTTTTCTTCGAATATAACCGAATCAATGTTCCGTTAGCTTTGGGTTCGTAGGTTATATTCACAATATCGTGTTTCGGTGATTCGATAGGTTTACCGACTACTATGGTTTTTCGTTTCGTGTCAAATGTTATCTCTTCGTCCAAAAATTTGTTGAAAACTTGGAAGAAGCTTTTGATAGGAATAAAAAACGAATTTGCTGCAAAGTATATTTTTTGCTGGAGTTGAAGAACGCTGACTTTTTGGCTTGTATCGGTTATTACGACGTAATAATTTTCGGCGCTTAAAATTAATTTATACGATTTGGTTTTAATTTCAATTTTTTTTGCTTCGGCGTTTACATATGTTTTTAAATTTAATACATACGCCAAATCGTTTAACGAAACATAAAGGATATCGTTACGAACGAAACTACCGACTACAGTATTTAAGTTTGGGGATTGTGTAAATTCTATCGGTATAGAGTATTGACCAAAAGATTTTAGGCTTAGCAAAACAAGTAATGCTAAAAAATATTTCATTAATTTATGCATTATTTATGAAATCACTTTTCTTTAGTGCCTATCGTAAATAACGATTTTAATAATATCTTAATGAGTTCGAGTCGTGGATACGATGTTAGCGAATCAAATCGGTAGTGGATTTCCTTATCCGATTTTGGATCTTTGGTAATTATAATTACAGATAAAGGTTTCATCATAATTCACCTTCAACGAACGTTTCTGATATAATAATGTTTCGCATTTTTAATTCTTCTAAAAGTTTATCGGCTGGGACACATTCTTCAGGGGGCATCACGCCACGAGCTTTTATTTCACCACGCATTAGCATCAGTGCAATTATCGAAGTCGGAAACGAGGTCGTCCGCATCATCGCCGATATACGTGTCTGTTTATCGAAGTAATCAATCATCTCATACACAAGTGTTTTTTTAAATCCGTCAATTGTTCCATTAATCGAAGCACGCAACAAGATACAATCTTCATCCTTATAATCCAATTTTTTTGTTAGCATTTCGATAAACAACTCGCGGGCTGTTTTAACTGTATTTCCGAAGACTAACGCTTCGGAGCTGGCAAATCCTAAATCAATCAATAATTTAAACTTCTCGCAATGCCCTTTGTAACGGATTGTTTTATAATCGAGCTCCCGAACTTTTCCGTGAAAATAATGGCACAGCGTCGATATACCGCCGGAAGTATTGAAAGCTTCGAGTGCACCGAAAGGTTGCGGAAAAATTATCTCCTCAAGGTCGTCTAACGAATTTACAGATATGATGTTACCATTTCTAATAACTTCAGCCGGTTCTGTGTATTCATTCAGCAGCCCTTCAGCAGAAAAAACGAGTTGATAATTCAAAGGGGGCTGCGGATGCTGCGGTAAACCGCCTACACGCAGATGGATTTCGCTAACAGTATCAAACTTTTTTGCCCCCTCGACTGCCAATATATTTACAAGTCCAGGAGCCAAGCCGCAATTCGGCAACACGCAAACCTGTGCTTCGCGTGCCTGCCTGTTAAGAAGAAGCTGTTTTTTTACAACATCGTTATTCCCTCCGAGGTCAAGGAAGTGAACTCCCGCCTCGATTGCCGCCGTTGTCAAAATATAATTCAACGAGTACGACGAAGCGCTAATCACAGCATCAGTACCTGTCATCAAACGCACCATATCTTCATACGAATTTGCATCAACCTTTACCGGTTTAACTTTGCTATTAATATTCTTGGCAGTATTCGATGCACGTTCATAATTTATATCTGCTAACAACACTGTTTCGATGTCGCTTGCCTGTGCAAGGTCGTAGGCAAGTGCGCTTCCCATCATCCCCGCACCAATTACAACTGCTTTCATTTTAAAATTTCTCCTGTTTCCATACTCCAGAAAAGTAAATCTAATTCATCCATAGGTATGCTAATT
>CAMTVZ010000190.1:0-16143 GCA_947085285.1 uncultured Ignavibacteriota bacterium | reverse complement strand
TTTTTAAGCATGTTTGCAATTGTTGAAATAGCAGGACAGCAATTTAAGGTAAGTCCTTCTGCGAAACTGTTTGTCCCTAAAATAGCAAACCAGATTGGCGATAAGCTAAAATTTGATAAAGTTCTGCTATACAGCGATGATAAAGGTATCAAAGTTGGTAAACCATTAGTTAAAGGTGTTGAAGTCGAAGCACAAATTTTAAATCATCTGAAAGATGATACGGTGATCGTATTCAAGAAGAAGAAGCGAAAAGGTTATCGTGTTCGCAAAGGTCATCGGCAGCAATACACACAAATTGAAATTACTAAAATTGGATAAGGAGAATTAGAAATGGCACATAAAAAAGGTGGCGGTAGTTCACGAAACGGACGCGACAGCAATGCACAGCGATTAGGCGTAAAAAGATTTGGTGGCGAAAAAGTTACTGCTGGAAGCATAATAATTCGTCAACGAGGCACCAAAGTAATACCAGGTCAAAACGTCAGAGTTGGTTCTGACGATACTATCTTTGCTCTCGTTGATGGTGTCGTTAAGTTCGAGGACTCAGGTAAATCTCGAAAAATGGTAAGTATCATTCAATCATAATTATACAATCGTTCTTTGCCTTACACGTAAGAATTAGGTTCATCGCATAATTTGATTGTGTTCGGGTTTATTATAAAAACTTTTTAGTTCTTAATTAACAATTCAAATAACTTCTAATCAGGAGGATACAATGAAAATTGCAGTAATTGGCGGTGGTAACATCGGTGGTGTGTTGGTACAGGAAATAGTGAGACGTCGGCTTGCACGTTACGTTGGCTTAGTGGATGTAAAAGGACCCGATCTAGCAAAGGGTAAATGTCTCGACATTTCAGAAGGGTTACCAATTATTTCATCCGATGTTGTGGTCGAAGGTTCAAAAGAATACGACGTAATTGAAGGTGCTGATTTGGTTATTAATACGGCCGGAGTGCCCCGTGCAGCTAGGCCCGACGGTACCATTCCTACAAGGGAAGAATTATTAGCAACCAATCTAAAAATCACTGACGCTGTAAGTGAGGGTATTTCCAAATTCTGTCCGAAGGCAATTATCATTTCGATTGCTAATCCTTTGGATGCTATAGTTTATCGTTTATATATGAATTTAAAACCAGCACGCGAAAAATTAATGGGTATGGCTGGAGTTTTAGATTCTGCACGCTACAGATTTTTCGTAGCAAACGAAGCTGGCGTAAGTGTCGAAAACGTAGAAGCCATGGTTCTTGGTGGTCACGGCGACGATATGCTGCCGATTCGTTCGGCATGCCGTATCGCAGGATTGCCTGTCGAAAAATTCATATCACCTGAAAAATTAGATGCTATTGAAGCTCGCACACGACAAGCAGGCGGCGAAGTAGTTAAGTTGTTGGGCAGCGGTTCTGCTTTTGTCTCTCCCTCGTGGGCAGCATTAGAAATGGCTGAAGCAATTATTTTTGACAAGAAAAAGATAATGCCAGTTTGTACTCTACTCAATGGCGAATACGGCGTCGATGGTTTATTTATTGGTGTGCCGGTCGTTTTAGGCGCAAAGGGTATTGAGAAAATTATTGTTATGGATTTGACCGACAAGGAAAAAGAGGCATTTGCAAAATCTGTAGCGTCAGTAAAAAAATCGAGCGATGAAGTTTTAACCCTGTCGAAGTAATCCGACAAACATCAGTTATATGTAATAAAGGATTATCTTTATTATGCAAGAGCCATTTCTACCTTTTGAAGGTGTGATGGCTCTTTTTTTTAAAAAAGAAACCGATAAAACTATAAAAAACAGAAGGTCGATCAGTATGAAATTTTTCTATTATATCTATTTTGTATTATTAGGGTTCATCGTTTCGGATATAAGCTTCACACAAACAAGGTACGATGTTTTTGTTCCAGTAGGAACAAACGACAGTCTTGACGCTACATATTTTGTTCCTACCGTTCCTCCTCCTGCAGCAGGTTTTCCAGTGATGTTATTCGTACATGGATTTGGAGGGAGCAAAGATTGGACAATTCCTTCGGCTGAGGTATATGCGAAAAGTAATTTTCTTACTTTTTGTTATACTGTTCGTGGGCACATAAATTCTTCAGGTAATTCCACTATTATGTCGACCCGCGAGCGACTCGATTTAGCCGAGGTAGTGAATTACATTCGCTCGTTACCGAACGTCGATACAAACTCAATAGGCATAATCGGTGGATCGCAGGGAGGACTTCACGGTCTTTGGGCTATCGTTGATAACCTGCCAGTTAAAGCTGTATCGGCGGATGTGATAGTTCCACGCTGGGCATCCGATATGTTTGCCAACGGCGCCATAAGAAGAACTCTGCCGATTTTACTAAAAACTTCGAGCATAAAGTATGATAGTATGCGCGACACATTGTGGAATTTACTCGTTCGCGATTCATTCGACTCGCTTTTCAACATCTTTACTCAACCACGCGATATCGATACTGTAGTATTGCAGTCGTCGCATAAGCCACTGATGACTTTTATAAAATATCAGGACTTTTATTTTGAGGCATCCGATGGAATAAAAAATATGATTACTTATCCCGGTTTGAAGAAAATGTATTTGGGAACAGGTGGACATTTTTCGGACGATAATTACGACCAGTGGCAGTATCAATTTTCCTGGATAACCCGCTGGTTTAAACATTTTTTACGAAATATTAATACCGGATTTTTTGATGAACCAAAATACACCTACGCTTACAGCAGTCTTCCAATGGATACTTTGGGATTTTTCAAATGGAAACAGCACGAAATAAACGAACTACCATTTCAGAATATTGTGCATCACCGATTTTATCTGCATCAAGGGGGCAGTCTAAAATATTCAGCACCTGCTACAACAACCGAAATCACAAAACTTATTAACGAATACCGTGACACAACATATAATTTTGAAAGAGCTTGGATCGAAGGGTTAACTGGGCGGTGGTTCGACTCCGCTTTTACGAAACGAACTTTAGTATTCGAAACTTCGCCGTTAAACACAAACGTAATTATGTTTGGTTCTCCACGAATTAATTTCTATATAAAATCTTCCGCCAATATATATCCCGTTAATGTTCAGATATACGAGGTTGATAGTCTAAATAATAAATATTTCATTAACCGTATAAATTACGTTTCGCGCGGAAATCAGGTTGGACAAATAAACCAGGTCAGCGTTAACGGCTTCTTCCATGCACACGAATTCCAGGCAAACAACAAAATCAGAATCGAAATCACTAATATCGATAAAACCAATAGAAAATTACTCGGTAACGCACCATTCGTTCTGCCTGTTTTTAAACACAGCACTAATGAAATATTTGTGAACGAAAATTATGCTTCGTATATCGAATTCCCTCTATTAACAAACGAATATGTACTAAAAGTCTCCGACCAAAAGCCAAACTCTTTCTATCTTTCTCAAAATTATCCCAATCCGTTTAATTCAACAACGGCGATAGAATATTATCTTCCTAAAAATGCTCATGTAACTTTGAAAGTTTACGATATAATGGGGAGGGAGGTAAAAACATTGTTCGATGGGAAACAATTTGCCGGTACATACAAGGCAACCTTCAACGCCGATCAGCTTGCAAGTGGTGTATATTTCTGTAGATTATCTACCATCGTAAACGATAATAATGTAAACTATTTATGGGGATATACGCGAAAGATGATTCTACTTAAATAAAAAATACTTGATTGTTAGGAATTATTTTTTGTATATTGTGTTAGAATATGAAAAGATGTAAAATAAAAATGTTAATAGATCGGAGAAACTATGGACACGTACAATTTCGACGAATCTGATGATATTGATCAGCCAAGGAACCAAGATAACGAAACAAAGGACTTACGAGAAAAAATAAAGAATACAAATGGAAAACTTAGCCCCGAAACCCTGGAAGATGTAGTAAACCTCTTCATAGAAGAATGCGAGTATGAAAATGCCCTCTTTTATATAGATATGCTTATTGAGCAGAATTCATACAGCTCTGAATTCTGGCAAATGAAAGGAAATATATTAAGTTTTTTAGAGGAGTATGAAGAAGCTCTCGATGCTTTCAAAAAATCATTATTATTAAATCCTTCAGATAACGAAGTTATTTTATATATGGGGATTGTACTCGAACGATTGAACAGGTTTGAGGAAGCATATGAATGTTTTAACAAAGCAATTGAAACTGAACCAGATAACGAAGACGCTCTCTTTTCCAAGGCGATGTTGCTCGAAAAAATGGACAAATACAATGAGGCTCTTCCGATTTTAAAACATCTCCTTCAAATAAGACCGGACGACAAATTATTAACTTACGAGGTCGGCTTTTGTTACGATATGATGGGCCAGTTTGATGAGGCACTCCAGTATTACAAAAAAAATTTAGAACTCCAACCCTATAATCATAACGCTTGGTATAACTGCGGTATCATATATAATCGATTTACTGATTACATAAAAGCACTCGACCATTATGATATGGCGATTACGATAAACGAAAAATTTTCCTCAGCTTGGTACAACAAAGGAAACACTTTTGCCAACTTGGGAAAATTTTATGATGCAATCGAGTGTTACCAACATGCTGTAAGGATAGATTCGGGTGATTCGCATGCATGGCATAATATGGGAAACGCTTATCAGGAATTGGGGGAATACAACCAAGCTATCAAATGTTTCACTCAAGCCATAAAGATCGATTCTAATCACTACGAATCATACTACGCTCGAGGTATTTCATACGACCATTTAAAAAAATATCGAAAAGCCTTAGACGACTACAACCATGCCTTGATGTTAAACAAAAACGATTCCGACTTATGGTATGCAAAGGCAGATACTTCCTACCAATTAGGGTATTGGCGTGATGCACTCATTAGTTATAAAATGGCTTTGAAAATTAATCCAAAAAATTTATATGCATTGTTCGATTTAGCTGAAACCTTACTCGAATACGGATACTATAAACAATCCTTAAAATCTTACAACAAGTGCATTGAATTAAAACCCGATTGGGCTGATGCTTACTACGGAAAAGCAAAAGTTCTTTTTCTTCTGAAAAAACATCACGAAGCAATTGAATCGTTGAAAAAATCTTTCTTGTTAGATGAAACAAAAAAGGAGCTTTTCGAAATTGAATTCCCAGGCGTCCGATCAATCAAAGAATTTCTACAGTTGTTAAAAAAATAATTCTTACCACTCCTTCTTCAATAGATGAATTTACAATCGAGCATTAAATATAACCGTCTCAGGCAAATTTTGTCTGAGATGGGAAACGTTGTTATCGGTTTTTCAGGAGGCGTTGACAGTACTCTTCTATTAAAAGTTGCAACCGATGTGTTAGGCGATAAAGCTTTAGCCGTTATCGGTAAATCTGAAACCTATCCCGCTCGCGAATATGAAGAAGCCGAAAGTTTTGCAAAAAGTATCGGGGCTAATTGCATCGTCGTTTACACAGAAGAAACCGACAATATAAAATTCAAACAGAATCCACCCGATAGATGTTACTACTGCAAAACCGAATTATTCTCAAAACTTTCGGCTATTGCGGCTGAAAGAAAAATTAAATGGATTGCCGACGGTACAAATAAAGACGACTTAAATGATTTTAGACCGGGAATGAAAGCAGTGCGAGAAAATAATGTTCGCTCACCACTCCTCGAAGCCAACTTGACCAAACAGGAGATACGAGAAATCTCGAAGGAACTTTTGCTACCAACTTGGGACAAGCAATCGTTTGCTTGTTTGTCGTCCCGGTTTCCGTATGGCTTTGGAATTGACAAGGCAAAATTAAAAAAAATCGACTATGCCGAAACTTTGTTACGCGATTACGGCTTCAAATATTTCCGAGTTCGGCATCACGACGATAATACTGTACGCATCGAAGTGGGTAAAAACGAAATCGAAAAATTTTTAGATAATAATTTACGCCAATCGTTAGTTCAAAAAATTAAAGAAATCGGTTTTAAATATATAACCCTCGATCTCGAAGGATACCGCACCGGTTCGATGAACGAAGTTTTAACAGAATCAGAAACCGAAAAATATTTAGCCAATCACAAAAAAATATAAACACATACATTATGTTAAAACAAAATTTGAAAATATTGATTATCCTACTAATGTTCACATTTTTGAGTGCTCTATTTGCATTTTCACAACGCTCAAAACCAATGAATATAGAAGACCTTATAAAAAAATCGGATCTAATTATTCACGGTATAGTCGAAAAAATTGAAAGCGGAAAAGATGAGCAATCGGGACTGTTAGTTACTTACATAACAATAACCGTTTTGGAAAATTTTTACGGTGATACAAAAGGTAAATACACATTCAAACAATATGGGGGGAAAGCTGATGGCATTGTTTATTCTACTGCCGGCAGTCCACGCTTTACAGTAAACGAAGAAGTTATACTGATGCTTTATCCTCAAAGCACAAAAGGAATGCAGAGCCCAGTTGGTATGGAACAAGGAAAATTTTCGGTAATAACTGACACTCGTTCAGGAAAAAAGTTTGTGCAAAATAAATCGCCAAACCCGAATTTATTTAAGCATCTAAAAAATCCGAAAGCAGTTGCCAACCAAAAGTGGCTAAAACCAATTCGTATTGAAAAATACGACTATGCTGAATTTGCTGAAACCGTACGCAAACTTGTAACAACATTAAAAACTAAATAGGATACCAGATGCAGAAACTTCGAATATTACTTCCTCTTCTGTTAATTTACATTCAATTTTATATAATTACTTTTGCTGGTGGACCTCTTTCGACTTATCAGAATAGATCGATAGTCTATAAAACTATGCCAATCACTTACCAGATAGATAAAGGAAATTTAGGTGCCTTCTCGAACCTGACTGCAAAAAATTTGACTATCGGGAGTTATCAAGTTTGGCAAGATGTTGCATCGTCGAATGTTACATTTCTCTATCAAGGCGAACTGCCTGTTGATGTGAATGGAACAAATTTTACAAGCTACCTGTCAAAATTTTCAGACGGTATTAACCCAATAGTTTTCGATAATAACGGAGAGATAATCGATGCGGTATATGGTGCTGGTGCAAGCGACGATATTTTGGGATACGCTGGTTCAGCTTATTATGATTCCGGACCCAACGCTGGTTATTACGTCGAAGGCGAAGCTGTTTTAAACGGAAAATTTACACAATCGCCTTACAATCTTAACGAAATTCAATTTAAAGCTACTATCGTTCACGAGCTTGGACATTTTATCGGGCTCGATCATACACAAATAAACTACGAATTTGTTGGCGATGGAATTAATACAAACGATATTTATATTCCAACAATGTATCCAACATCGACCGATGATGATGAACCGTTAGCAAATTTGAATCCCGACGATATAGCTGCCGTAAGCTTTTTATATCCTGAACCATTCTTTACAACATCAACAGGAAGAATTAGTGGTAATGTAGTTCGTTTCGACAATTCAGTGGTTCGGGGCGCCAATGTTGTTGCGATTAGCACAACCGATTCGTTGATGAATCAAATTTCTACAGTTACCGATTATTTTGTTCAAAATACAGGTGCTTACACGCTGCAAGGTTTGATGCCAGGAAATTATTTTGTTAAAATTGAACCGATTATTCCTACATTTACTGGTGGATCGAGCGTTGGACCGTACGCTGATGATGAAAACGGTATCTCGTTTATTAATCCGGTTGTAGCCGAGTATTATAACGGGCAGAACGAATCGCACGATCCTTTGATTGATTCGGTGAATGCTCGAGTATCAGTATCAGTAACTGCGGGATTAGTAACGAGTGGAATAAATTTTCTCGCAAATAAAGTAGCCGACCAGCCAATAACAAATATTTTGGAATATCACGGAACACCTACTTATCTTCTTAAATTGCCTTCTGAATTTGAAGATGTTGCCTATGCTGTGCGCTTTACTCCAAGCTCTGATGCAAAGTTAAAACGAACAGAATTTTTAATAAACGGTGGAGCAAATGGAATTAAAGGCAACGGAACATTGAAAGTAACAGTCCATAATAACGCAAGCGGAAGTTTGGGCGGTATTCCCGGAACTCAAATTGGGGCTGCAATAAATATTCCTTTTTCGAATTTAACAAAAGGTGTTTTTAATACAGTCGATTTAAGTCCGCTTAATATTACTATCCCGAAAAATGTAAATTTTCATATCGCCTTTGAAGTAGTTGGAACAGCCGGTGATACAATTCAATTTGTAATTGATAACGGTGCAAATCAAACTACACGTAGTTCGTCTCTATTTGATGGAGGAAGCGGTTTACAATGGTTAAATTTTCAAGAAGTGAATAATTTTGGAACAGGATATAATTTAGTTATCCGAACAGTTGTAGATTTGTTAACGTCGGCAAAAGAAGAAGAAACTTTAATACCTGATAATTTTGCATTGCAACAAAACTATCCAAATCCGTTCAATCCCTCTACTAATATTAAATGGCAAATAGCCCCCTCAGCTAAGGGGGGAAGTTACACAACTTTGAAAATATACGATGTGTTAGGACGTGAAGTTGCCACACTTGTAGATGGATTTAAAGAAGCTGGATATTATGAAGTTAATTTTGATGCCACTCAATTAACAAGTGGAGTTTATTTCTACAAACTTAAATCGGGCACATACACATCGGTGAAGAAAATGTTATTGGCAAAATAGTGGTCGATTTGCCTGCGCCACTTTGGGGCTTCGGCGGACAAGTTGCTATTATTATTTATCTCATTTTTTCGATCGAACTAATTTCGCGTAGCAAATCTTTCCTTGTAAATTTCTGCTTGCTCATAACCGTGGTAACAATGTTCTCCATTTTTTCGCGTGTATCCGGGTCGACTTCCATTGAAGTTAAAATTATTATAGGAATATTTTTTGTTTCATTGTGTTGACGCATTTGATGTGCGAGCTGAAAACCTGAAATCTCAGGCATTATTAAATCGAGTATCATCAAATCGGGTTTTTCTTTTATGGCAATCTGTAAACCTTCCTTACCGTTGTAGGTTTTTACAACTTCGTAACCCTCAGTTTCCAATATTACTTCTATCAACTCTACAGCTGTAGGGTCGTCGTCAACAACTAAAATTTTAGGTCGTACATTGGATGAAGATTTTTTCAGAGGGATTTTTTTTAACGTCGCTAACAACTCTTCTTTATTCACTGGTTTAACAAAATAATCGGCTGCCCCGAGTGTAAACCCTAACTTCTTTTCGTCGGTTATTGAAATAATGACTATCGGAATATCTTTACAAATTGGATGGTTTTTTAAATCTTTTAATACTTGCCAGCCATCTCTTAAAGGAAGCATTAAATCGAGAGTGATAATATTTGGTCGGAGTGTTTTAGCTTTCTCGATTCCCTGCAATCCATCAGTAGCAGTCTCGGTTCTGTAACCAGCGTCGTGAAGGTATCTCTCGAGCAACTGCACTGCTTGTTGATTATCTTCAATAATTAAAACAAGTGGTTTTTCTTGTTTAGGTTGAGTATCGCTAATGAGCCCTTCGAGTTCAGTCAACTGGTCGTCTGGTTTCTGAGCTGCGAAAGCATTTTCAATTCCTATGACCATAGGGATATTAATAGTAAAAGTTGTTCCAACTCCCCATTGACTCTCAACTCTGATTTGCCCGCCGTGTAATTCAACCAAACGTTTAGTGATGGCTAAACCTAAACCTGTTCCTTCTTTCAAAGCTGATGTGTTTTTTGTCTGTTGGAAAGGTCTGAATAGTTTCGACATTTCTTCAGGCTTTATCCCAGCCCCTTCGTCTTTGACGTAGATTTCGATTTCATGTTCAACTCTATTAAATCCAATTTCTATAGAACTGTTTGGTTTGCTGTATTTTATGGCATTCGATACGAGGTTTACTAAAATTTGTTTAAACCGGGTTTGGTCAACAAAAAGCATTTCTACCTGCGGGCTGGTTTTGATTATAAGGTTAATATTTTTCTTTTCAAGTTCTTGATTTAGGACCCGCTTGATAGCCTCAATAAAATAATCGATAGGGAAACCCTCGATGTGCAATTCCATTTTTCCAGCTTCGATTTTCGAGAGGTCTAAAATGTCACCAATCAAGTGCTGCAAATGTTGCCCGCTGATTTTTATGTTTTTCATAAAATCTCGGATTCTATCGGGGGGTAAGGTATGAAAATCGGATGAAATCAAATCGGAAAAACCGACAATATTATTTAAAGGAGCTCGCAACTCGTGGCTGAATGTTGCAAGGAATTTCTTAATGGCATTATTTGCTTCTTCTGTTTTTAATTTTTCGTTTTCCAGCTCAAGGTTCTTCACGGTTATTTCATCAAGCAAACGTTTGCGGTTCAAACCTATCGCAAGTTCGTTGGCAATAACGCGGAGTAAATCTAATTCGGTGCTTATAAACTCTTCATCTTTGCGCGACATAACTTCGAGCACCCCTTGCAAATCGCCTTGAACTAACAAGGGGATTGAAATCAAAGTTTGAAGCCGGTTATCATCAATCTCTTTCAGAAAATATGCAGCTAAGGTACTTCGTGCTAACTCATCTGTAACAATAGTTTTGCAGCTTAAAGCTGTACGAACTGCGATCGAAGTTTCTTTCTCATCAACAATTTGGTGCTCGATGTCGGGAGGGATTGGAATATTAGAAAAAGTAGGAGCCATCAAATGTAAAAGGGATGTACGCGAATCGTATCGGTAGATACACACAAATTTAGTAGGTATATCTAAAAACTTGGCTATCCGATCGGCCGCTTCTGTGCACATATCGTCGGCATGTTGGGCTGTATTTATTACTTGCGATATTTCTAAAAGCATCTCTTTCTGTTTTTGCTGCTGTTTTTGTTCGGTTATGTCCTGAAAGAATACCGAAATACCACTTTCAGTCGGATATATCCGAATATCATACCAAGCTTCAAAGCGGTCGTCCTTGTAAGAAGATTGAACCGACTGGAAAGTATTTGTTTCCATGGCGAGTTTATATTTTTCCCCAATCTCAGCATCTTTAGCATTGGGGAAAATTTCAAAAACATTCTTTCCTAAAACTTCTTCGCGTTTTAATCCTGTCCCCTCTTCGGCTGCTTTATTCCAATATGTAAAACGATAAAGTTTATCCAATGCAAAAAAACCGCCTGTTATACTTTCCAAAATTTGAATTAACTCTTTAGATGTTTCCATAGCTTTGATTTTTTTTATGAGATTAAATTTTCGGTTATTAGATAAGCAATTTTCAATGAAAATGCAAAATAAAGTAAAAACATCAGTTACTTATTTTCGTTTATTAGTTTCTCCAACCTTTCAGTTATTTCTGCCCAATCTTTATATAACTTGTCCAACTCATTCGTTATCTTTTTGTACTCGCTGTTGGTTGATTTCACTTTCATTGTGTCGGAATAAAATTCTGGATTAGCCATCAGCATTTCATACTCGATTTTTAGTTTTTCCTTCTTCTTAATTTCTGTTTCAACCGAAGTCAACATTTCTTTTAATGGCTTTGTAATTTTGTAAAGCCGCTGCCGGTCTTCTGCTTCAAGTCGTTTCCGTTCCTTCTCCGATATTTCTGCGTTGTTGCTCTTCGCTTTAATCTCTACGCTCTGATTTATTTGTGTTTCCTTTTCTTTTGTAGCAATATAATCGGAGATGTTGCCGAGATAAATTTTAATCGACTTGTTACGAACTTCGATAACTTTATTTACAATTGGGTCGAGGAAATGTCTGTCGTGCGAAACAATTAAATATGTCCCCTCAAAATTGATTAATGCTTTCTGCAAAACTTTTTTCGATCGCATATCGAGATGGTTTGTCGGCTCGTCCATTATTAAAAAGTTTGCTGGCTGAAGTAGCATCTTTGCTAAGGCTAACCTACTTTTCTCGCCCCCCGAAAGTACTCGAACTTTTTTAAAAACGTCGTCACCTTCAAAAAGAAAACAGCCAAGTAATGTTCTGATTTGTGCGCGAGTTTCCCCTTCTGCAATCGATTCTACAACTTGCAATACTTCCATATCATTCTCAAGCTCGTCAACTTGTGTTTGGGCAAAATAGGCTGTTGTTACATTATAACCAAATTTCACCTCTCCCGATGTAGGCAACTCCTTTTTGCTAATTATTCGGGTTAATGTCGATTTGCCAGCACCGTTCACACCAACAAGGGCAATTTTGTCGCCCCTTTCGATAGTTAAGTTTAAGCGATCTAATACCGTTAGATTACCGTATTGTTTTGTCAAATCTATGATTTCCAACACAACTGCTCCCGATTGCTTTGGCTTGGGAAAGTTAAAACTAATTTCCTTTTCTACTCCTTCGACTTCGATTAAATCGATTTTCTCTAAAAGTTTTATCCGGCTCTGAACCTGCCTTGCCTTCGTAGCTTTATATCTAAAGCGGTCAATAAATTGTTGGGTTTGTTTTAATTGCTGCTGCTGATTCTTTGCCGCATTAATCAAAAGCTGACGGCGGTTTTCGCTCTCATTCTCATAAAATGTATAGTTACCCGAATATATCGCTAACTTGCCATTTGCCAACGCAACTGTTTTGTTTGTCATATTATCCAAAAAAGTTCTGTCGTGCGATACAATAATAATAGATCCATTGTACGATTTAAGATATTCTTCCAACCATCTAAGCGAATCCAGGTCGAGATGGTTGGTTGGCTCGTCGAGCAGCAACAGCGATGGATTGCTTAATAATAACTTTGCAAGTGCAATACGCATTTGCCATCCGCCACTGAACTCGTTAGTCTGTCTGCCGAAATCTTCTTCCGAGAAACCAAGCCCCATCAAAACTTTTTCGACTTGCGATTGCATTCGGTAAGCGTCTAAGCTTTCGAGTTTTAGCTGAAGTTCCCCCTGAAGTTCTATCAATTCGTTGTAGTTATGATTCGAACTTGTTGGATTCGGAAAATTTTGGATTTGCGAATTGATTTCGTCTAATTGCTTTTCAATAGTATTTATATCCTCGAATGCAGTTTTTGTTTCCTCGTAAAGTGTTTTGTCCGAAGACGTTACAGCTTCTTGAGGGAGGTAACCAACTGAAACATAGTTAGCTTTTTGAACCGAGCCCGAATCAGTTTGTATCAAACCGGCTAAAATTTTCAGAAGCGTTGTTTTGCCGCTACCGTTAGCACCTACAAGTCCGATGCGCTCGTGAGCTCCGATTTGCAAAGTAACATTTTTGAACAAATACTCGCCGCCAAATTGGATCGATATGTTTTGGAGTAAAATCACTTGTTAAATATACGAAAATTGAAGATGAGTCAGAAACAATTAGATTTGTAGAGTGTGAAAAAAATGAGGAACTAATTTCACTAAAAATACAAAATCAGTATCATCTTGCAACGGGATGCTTCGTAGGTCTTCTATTATTCTTAAAAAGTTGAACTTTGCATAACTTCATCGAAGAATTCAAAAATATTTCTATAAGTATGCAAAAAATAGTGATCCATAAAATTTTCAATCCTAATTAAAAATCCTTACATTTATACTTATTTTATAATAAAAATTAATAAAGGAATTAAATGAAAATAGGAATAATCGGCTTGCCTTCGTCGGGCAAAAGTACCCTTTTCCAGACGATTAGCAAGGCATATATAAAGGAATCGGATATTAGAAAAAATACAGGGACCCAAACCGTTGTTAAGGTTCCCGACGAACGACTCACAAATTTAATCGAGTTATTCAAGCCGAAAAAAGAAAATTACGCAGTAATAGAATTCGTTGAGATATCGGAGTTACAAAGTGGCGAGAGTGGCTCGGTAAAATTCACAACAACTTTTTTGGATAAAGTTAAGACGACAGACGCGTTACTTCAGGTTGTTCGTTTGTTCGATGATCCGGCTGTACCGCATCCCGAAGGAAAATTGGATGTATTGAGAGATATAAATATGATGGAGAGTGAATTTATACTTTCCGACATGGCTATTATCGAATCGCGCATCGAAAGGATGAAGAAGAATTTTCAGAAGTCGGGTGCAGCAATTAATCCAAAAGAATTAACGCTATTAGAGAGATGTTTGACAGCTCTCGAAAATTCTACTCCATTACGAAATCTTGAATACGACAGAGAAGAAATTAAAATCTTACGTGGTTATCAATTGCTTTCGGTGAAGCCGGTATTGGTAGTTTTGAATTTATCCGAAACCGACGTGAACACTTATGAAGAAGTATTAGCTAAAGTAAGAAACATATACAACAGCAAACAAATTAATGTTGAAATATTCTTCGGAAAAATTGAAATGGAGATTGCCGAGCTTCCCGCCGAAGAAGCCAGATCCTTTATGCTTGAGTATGGAATTCAGGAATCAACGCTAAGCCGGCTGATTCGCAACGCTTACGATTT
The DNA here is from genome assembly GCA_947085285.1 of uncultured Ignavibacteriota bacterium. Lineage (GTDB taxonomy): Bacteria > Bacteroidota > Ignavibacteria > UBA10030 > BY39 > JASEGV01. Next base: position 1,835 of record CAMTVZ010000190.1, on the reverse strand, counting down.
GTTGGGACTGCAGTCGTTTTTTACAGTCGGCGAAGACGAGTGTCGTGCCTGGACGATTCGAAAGGGAATGACAGCACAGGAAGCCGCATCTGTAATTCACTCCGACTTTTACGATAAATTTATTCGTGCTGAAGTAGTACATTACGACCATTTTGTTGAACTCGGCTCGTTTGCAAAGTGCAAAGAAAAAGGGGTGTGGCGGCTTGAAGGTAAAGACTATGTTGTTAAAGATGGAGATATAATTTCGGTTCGTCACAGCTAAGCAACGGTTATATGCGAGATATTATTTTTTTTATTATATTATCTCAAAGAGTTTCTAAAGGAAATATTATGAAAACGAATTGGCATTTTACACTTCCTAGAGTACTTCTTTTATATTTATCTGGATTTGTGCTCGGTGGAAATATTACTTTGATTGTTACTGGTACTGGTTCAGCACTCGGGCTTGTATTTGGAATTATTGCGATGATTTGTGTTGCTTTTGTAGTGTTTTTCAGCAGTTACCAAAAAAGCGAATAAATTCATTCTGAAAAATGTTGTTTTCCGTAATCATCCCAACATATAACCGCTTATCTCAGTTGAAGTTAACATTACAAAGCGTATTTAATCAAGACATAGATGATTATGAGGTTATAGTTGTGGATGATGGCAGTACAGATGATACTGAACAATATCTTAAATCGTTGGCAACACCGAAATTAAATTGGATTCGTCAGAACAATAAAGGTCCCGCCGCCGCACGGAATGCTGGGATCAAACTTTCGCAAGGAAAATATATTGCTTTCACAGACGATGATTGTACTGTTCCCTCAAATTGGCTGAGCAGTTTCAAGGAAGTTTTTGAATCTAATGGAGTTGATATAATCGGCGGGGCAGTCAAGAACTCTAACAAGAAAACTATTTACTCAGAGGTGAGTCAGCACATTACAAATTTTTTTGTAGAATACTTGAACCGTGCAGGAAAACCATCTCCATTTTTAACATCAAATAATATCGCTTACCGAGCTGATTTTCTGAAGAAAGTTGGCGGATTCGATGAACGATTTAAAAAAGCCGGCGGCGAAGAGCGAGCATTGAATTGGAAAATATTATGTGCCGGTGGTAAATCGGTGTATGCTCCAGATATTATCGTTGAACACAACCACAAGATGGACTTGTGGAGATTTGTAAAGCAGCAATTAAATTACGGGCGAGGCTCATACGTGCTTTACAATGTTGCCGGCAAAGAATTCAAAATAAAAATTCCAAAGATACCAGTTGCGGCACATTTTCAACTGAGTCGTTCCTTTTTTAAAGGGAATTTATTTTTGAGTATCGTAAAATTTATATTGTACATCGGTGCTCAAAAGTTGGTAGCAATTGGATTTGTATCAAAAGCGATTCTGAAAAATAAATGAGTGAACATCCAAAGAAAAAGATAAGAATATTGTTCGTCAACCTTTATGTCGAGATGGGGGGGGGCGAGTATTCACTTTTAAATTTCTTAAAAGGGTTTGACAAAGAAAATTACCATCCTGTAATGATGTTCGGCCGAAGAGGATCTTTTCCGGAAAAAGTTGAATCTCTTGGAATTGAAACTGTATTCATTCCTTATCAGACAGTTGAGCTAAAAAATTTAGTTAACCCCAAAGTTCTGTGGCGAAATATAAAAGCTGCTTTTCAAATATATAAATATTTAAAAAACAATAAAGTTGATATAATCCAATGCAGCGATGTATTATCATTACTTCTTTTAATTCCATCAAAAATTCTATTACAGATTCCAGTTATCTACAGCGTAATTTTCCAATACGAATCGACACGGCTATTATTGTTTAATTTACTTTCTGTGTTTT
>CAMTVZ010000189.1:0-3396 GCA_947085285.1 uncultured Ignavibacteriota bacterium | reverse complement strand
CGAGATGAAAAGATTGTCGAGATAGGATTGACGGACAGTCCCGCGCTGACTTTAAAACTCATCGCGTCTGCTGTCGTTGTACAATGGCACTTAACGTTTTGCAAATTTGCGATGTTGCCGATTTACGGAGTGAAAAATTGTCTACCGAAACCGAAACAAAGATATGAAAAACAAAACTCAAAATTATTTGGAAAACGGCAATAGCGCAAACTTGCTGTTATGGGCTGCCTTTCTTCTTTCGAATAAGTCCTATTCCTAATATCACAAGTCCGAAAATCAGTATTACAATACCAAAGTACAAAATAAAAATTAATCTTGTCGGTTCGGTAATTTGTCTGCCGATAGCGGATGCAAAGAAACCCAAACTAATTGTAATTGCTGAAATCGGAAATGAAAGCCGTGCAATCCATTTCCAAGTATTGGATAATGTGGCATGGTCTGCAAAAAGCTGAAGTAACAGAGCGAGAATTACCAAAACACCTGCGTGAGCGTGGCCAGCACGAAACATTGATATTTGGAAATATGTTAATTGTAAATCCATCTGTTGACCAGTTAAAACGGTAAGTAAAAAATACCCACCGTAAATAATTGTGGGAACAGATAGTAAAATGTAACCACATATTTTTTTTCCTTCGTTCGTCATAATATTTATTGTTTAAAGGTTGTAGGGGCTTTATCTAATTTACTTTTAATATAAATCAATGCAGTCTCTTCGTTTTTCATAAAAGGTATTTCTTTACCATCTTTTTCTTTGATGAGTTCAACGGTTTCTGTTAGCATACCTTCTTCGTAGTTATAGTTTTGAGTAATTCTGATTTTGTTGTATGGCATAAACATACTCTGAAATATATTCTGTTTGGGCAGATACATTGTCAATACCGATTTGCGAAATTCTGTATCGGTTGTACCTGTTCCATTACCTAATGAAGAATTGATAATTGACTGTACTTTTCCGTCAATCAAATTTTTGTAAACAACTTCAAAATACATTGTCTGGTCTCTATCACCAGCTTTACCATCATAGGCAGGATGAACACGATGAAGTGATTTAATGGATTTCCAATGATTGTCGTATCGCTTTTGAACTACATCAAATTGATAATCATAATTTTCGGCTCTAATCCATTGACCGTTTTCGTAGCGATATGCCTTGCTGATACCGTTCCAGATAATTGTATAGGTATCATTTAATTCAACTGTTCGGCTAAGCGGAACAGTGATTTGTTGTGAAGAACTGCAACCTGCAAAAATAATTGAGATTACAGATGTTGCGAGGAGAATTACTTTTTTCATATTGTCTCTTTTTTAGTTAAACATAAATTATTTCACTACAAATATAGTTTAGCAAAAAAGGGAGAGTAATTGACAAATGTTACAATCGTTTCTTGCGAGCAATTTTTTTTCTTAATCGACTCAAACTTTCTCGTTCGAGCCCTAAATATGAAGCGATATGATATAATGGTATTCGGTCAAAAATATGGGGTTGGTTTTTAAGTAGTTCAAGATAGCGTTGCTCTCCGTCTAAAAATAAAAAGCTCTCAACACGCTGGGTCGTCAGTTTGTAAGATTGTTCGGCTATCATTCTGCCAAAGCGTTCCCAATTTTGCGATTGATTGTAAGCATTTTGCAAAGCGGGTAAAGTGAATTTTACAATTTCAGCATCTTCCAATGCTTGAATGAAATAGCGGCTGGGTTTGCTTTGTAAAAAACTGTCATAGTCCGTTACGAATTCATTTTCAAAAGCAAAATGCGTATTGATTTCCTTTCCGTCTGCAAGGTAATAAGTCCTAAAACATCCTTTGATTATAAACCCGATTTCCTGACAAATTTTTCCTTCGTTTAAAAAATATTCTTTTGCTTTGAAAGTTCTCGCTTTCAAAAAAGGTTCAAATAAAGAGCAATCCTTTTCAGTTAGGAAAGGGAAATTAGTTAGCCAATCTTTGAATATTTTAAATTCGTCCATTGTTTTTCTTCGTTGGTTTTTCGGTGTGTGTCTTCTAAGGTTGCCCATAACATCCGTAATAACGACATATGGCGTTTTTATTTCTATTAGTTTATTATTCATTTAATTTCATTTTCAATATAATTCTTTTTTTTTAAATGTCAATAAGGGAATAACTAATTTTCCATACTGAATTCCCTTTCGGAAGAAGAGAAAACTCCATATTCTCAATCGAATATACTCCATTCTTAACAGAAAATCTTATTTTCACAATAGAATGAAGGATTTTCCGAAGAGAACAGGCTCGCCACTACATAGAAAAATCGATATTCTTAATTGAATATTAACGTGAAATATTTTTGTTGTTATTATAAAGCAATTTTATTTCAAAATCAAGTAAATAAATTTCTGTCCTTTTAGAGCTTGTAAACCTCAAACTCAAGACTCTCGACTTATAACTCCAGCCTTATACCTATTCTGTCCTCGTTAACAACAACGAGCAAGCTGCAATCGCCGCGGTTTCAGTCCGCAATCTTCTCTTTCCTAATCCCAAACACTTTATCCCTAAATCGTTAGCCCTTTCAATTTCTAAATCTGAGAAGCCACCTTCGGGCCCAATAAAAATTATTACTGTATCTATATTAATATTCGGTATAGTAACTTGCCAATTAGCACTTTCGTTCTCCGCATCGGGTTTGTGTAAAATAAATTTTGTATTAAAATTTTTAGAATATCGGATTGCTTCATCGAATATCATAAGGTTGTGAATTTTTGGTAGGAAAGATCTTCCGCATTGCTTCATAGCCGCGAGTGCAAGTTTTTGCCATCTATCAATTTTTGCATGTTGAGGAATTGTTCGTTCGGTTTTCAGAGGGATGATTTCAGAGACACCTAATTCGACTGCTTTTTCGACTAAAAAATCGAACTTGGCTGGATTTTTTAAAATACCAACCGCTAAAGCAACTTTTATTTTCGGCTCGTTGTGCTGTTCAAACTTCTGTAATATTTTTGCTTCAGCGTGTCGTTTAACTATTGCTGTTATTAAAACTTCGTAAGCTGTGCCCAATCCATCAACTATCATAATGCGGTCATCTGCTTTTTTCCGCATCACATGAACAAGATGATTAAACTCTTCTCCTTCGATAACCACAATATCGTTTTTAATATTAGCTGGAGGAGTATAAAAATAATCTGACATAGTTTTTTTCATTTATTTTATTCTGGTTGACCGCCTTAATGATACGAGTAAAAAAACTGTTAAAACAGTTAAATATATCATCTTTTGTGTAATGAAGCTGACCAAAAAGTCATTGTGATCCCGACTTCAGTCGGGAGAAGTTCCGAAGGAATGGCGTTGCCACAATCTCAACGTGTCGTTTTTCAATTGAATTGAGAGATTGCCCGCCTGCACGGGCAGGCTTCGTCGTCCCGCGTTTCGCGGGACTCCTCGCAAT
>CAMTVZ010000188.1:0-14255 GCA_947085285.1 uncultured Ignavibacteriota bacterium | reverse complement strand
GCTACACACATCATTCAATCAAACAATCACTACCACAGGGCGCTTATCGAGTAGCAATCCGAATCTGCAAAATATTCCAATTCGCAGCGAGTTAGGGCGCGAAATTCGTAAAGCTTTCATCCCCCAAGACGATGAATGGGCAATTTTATCGGCCGACTACTCGCAAATAGAGTTACGAATAATGGCACACATTTCAAAAGATCCCGGATTAATCGAGGCTTTTAAAGGAAGGGAAGATATTCACGCATCGACTGCAGCAAAAATATTCGGCTATGAAATAAACGATTTTAAATCGTTACCGAAAGAAACTAAACAAGAAATGCGACGAAAAGCTAAAGAGGTGAATTTTGGAATTATGTACGGACTCGGTTATTTCGGTTTAGCAAGCCGGCTCGATATATCGAAGGAGGAAGCACGTGAAATTATTAGTAAATATCACGAACGTTTTCCGAATGTAAAATTATATATGGAAGAAACCATTAACAAAACGAAACGGGATGGTTATGTTGAAACACTAATGGGCCGACGCCGTTATCTTCCTGAAATAAAAAGTCGAAACCAGAATATCAGAAGCAATGCTGAGCGGCAGGCGATAAATATGCCAATTCAGGGGACTGCGGCTGATATGATAAAGTTAGCAATGATTAGAATCCATCGTAGAATATCAAACCAACAAATCAGGATGTTACTACAAGTTCACGATGAGCTTGTTTTTGAAGTAAAAAATAGTTATGTGGAAACTGCTAAAATATTAATTGTAGAAGAGATGAAAAATGCACTTCCACTGGATGTTCCATTGGAAATTGAAGTAGGATACGGAAAAAACTGGTTCGAGGCACATTGATAATATTCTTAAACATCCAATCGTTTTTGCCGGCGTTTAAAAATTAATCCAGCTCCGAAAATTATTAAGATTATGGGCCAATAAGTTTTTACATAATACAAAACATCCCAGCGGTTGAGATAACCGATTTCGGCAAAAATTAATACACCACCAATTCCAAAGAATATGATTGATAAAATAAACGAACTATATTCTCTGAAATTATTTACAAACATCATTAAAAAAGCGAAACCGAAAATTATAAATACCGCAGGTAAAAATATACGATGTGGGGTCTCGATCAAGCCGAACGAATTAATAATGAAAGAGATCCCGGTTAAGAAAAGCACAGTTCCCAAAAATATTTTACCGTTGTTACTGGTGGAAAAACCCCGTATAGTGATAAAAAATCCCCATAGAGCAAGTGCTATCCAAAGAATTTGGTAGAAACGAATATTGATTAAACCTGTTTGAAAAACGAGTAAAGCAACTCCCAAAAATATTAATATTATTCCATTCCAAGGATATTTTTTTTTATTAGCCATTTAATATTCCTTATTTATTTTTTCCTTGAGGCATTACGATTGCAAGGATAACATACAATAAAATTCCTAACCCAAATGAGCTTAGAGTTAATAAAACAAATATGAGTCGAACAATTGTAGGATCTATATCAAGATACTCAGCCAAGCCGCCACAAACGCCTGCAATTTTTTTATTTTCTATTGAACGTTGAAGAATTTTTGAAGCCTGACGTGTTTGCTCTTGGGCCGAGTCGCTTACTGGTTCAGTTGATGGTTGAGTTAAGGGTGTTTCAGGTGTTCTAAAATAATTCATCACTAACATCACCCCGATAATAATTAATATCGATGGAATAATTATTTCCCAATCAAATATATCCCAGAAATCAAACCAGTTGAAAAAAGGGAACAATTCTAAATTTGAAAGTAGAAGTAAAGCACCAAAAACAATCAAGATAACACCCCAAACTTGTGCGGAACTTTTTTTAACTACCACTCCTGTATGATTAGGGTTTAAAGGCATCATAATCCAAGCCACGATATAAATAATTAATCCTGCCCCACCGAGAAAAAGTAGAATTAAAAAAAGCAACCGAATGATAAGTGGATCAACATCTGAATATTCTCCAATCCCTCCACAAACACCAGCGATCCAGCGATTTTTCATCGACCGATAGAGCCGTTTTATTTCTTTTGTACCATTTTCCATAATCAGTCCTTGATAATATTTGCTATCACCTACGCTGTAATAGTTTTATTGTTTCAAAAAAAAGCCACAACTTAATAAATAAGTTATGGCTTGATAATTTAAAATAATAATTTATTAAACTTCCATTATTTCTTTTTCTTTATGTGTAACTAGTAGGTCAATTTCTTTAATATATTTATCGATAAGTTTTTGTACATCCTCTTCACCCCTTTTTCGTTCATCTTCAGAGAAATGTTCTTCTTTTTCTGATTTTTTTAGATGATCGATAGCATCACGGCGGATATTTCGGAGAGCTACTTTTCCATCTTCAGCAAACTTTTTAATTAATTTTACAAGTTCTTTACGTCGTTCTTCGTTTAAAGGTGGGACAGGAATACGTATTACAGTACCATCGTTTGCGGGGTTCAATCCGATATTTGCTGCAAGAATTGCTTTCTCGATAGGAGCAATCATCCCTTTATCCCATGGAGTTACAGTTATCATTCTAATATCTGGAGTACTAACAGTGCTAACTTGATTGAGAGGCATTAATGAACCATAATAATCAATTTTGATCCCATCGAGCAGAGTTGTAGTAGCTTTGCCAGTACGGATTTTAATGAATTCTTGTCTTACCACTTCAACAGCTTTTTTCATTTTGTTTTCGGTTTCACGTAAAATATCTTTAACCATATTTACTCCAAAATTTGTTAGACAATATTTTAAATAGATTCAATTTCAACATTCTGAACTATAGTACCAATATTTTCACCCATTAAAAGTTTTTTCAAATTTCCAGGTGTATTCATATCAAAAACTATGATTGGAAGTTTATTTTCACGACAAAGTGTTATCGCTGTTAAATCCATAACTTTCAAGTCTTTGTTTAAAATATCTAAATATGAAATATTTTGAAATTTTATAGCGTTAGGGTTTAACTCAGGATCTGAATCATAAACGCCTTGCACGCGAGTTCCTTTGAGTATTACATCGGCTTGTATTTCGATGGCTCGCAAGGCTGCGGCAGTATCAGTAGTAAAATAGGGGTTGCCAGTGCCTGCACCAAAGATAACAACTCTACCTTTTTCGAGATGTCGGATTGCTCGTCTTCGGATGAATGATTCGGCAATTTGTTCCATCTTAATGGCGCTTAACAATCGTGTATAAATTCCGATATGTTCGAGAGCACTTTGTAGTGCTAACGAATTTATGATTGTAGCTAACATCCCCATCTGGTCGCCGGTTACTTTATCGATACCATCCGAGGAATTCCCGACACCGCGATAAATATTCCCTCCGCCAATTACGATTCCAATTTCGACACCTAAATCTTTAACATTTTTAATTTCTTCAGCATACTTTCGTAAAACCTCGGCATCAATACCAAATTCTTTTTTTCCCATAAGCGACTCGCCGCTTAATTTTAGAAGAATACGTTTGTATTTCACTTTCTCTTTCATCGAATTTATTCTAAATTAAATGTTAAAAAAAATCCGCTTGTTAGCGGATTTGTAAATTATTTATCTTCACCAAGTTGAAATCTTTCGAACCATCTTATCGTCAAACCAGACTCACTACCGGTTAGAACATCTTTAATAGTTTTGCTTGAATCTTTAATGAATACCTGTTCGGTCAAGCAAACATCCTGATAATATTTTTCTAACTTTCCGTTTGCGATTCTTTCGATAACCTGTTCTGGTTTACCTTCGTTACGGGCTTGCGTACGGTAAATTTCTAGTTCACGTTGTATAACATCGTTCTGAACTTGGTCCCGTGAAATATACAACGGATTCATTGCAGCAATTTGCATTGCGATATCGCGTCCGATTTGATGTGCGTTTTCGGTTTTACCCGATAATTCAACAAGAACTCCGATTTTATTTCCCATATGTGTGTAAGAAGAAATAAAACCGTCGTCAGTTTTTTTCATTTTGTAGCGACGAATTTCGATACGTTCACCAATTTTAGCCATCATATCGTTCAAATGTTGGGAAATAGTTTTCCCCGAATCGTCGGTTACATTTAAAAGCTGTTCAAGCGAATCGGGTTTTTTAGCTGAAATGATATTAGCAGCCAATTCCGAGAAGGTAACAAAATCGGCACCACGTGCAACGAAATCGGTTTCGCAATTTATTTCTACGATAATTCCAAAATCGTTTTTGTCGTTAACGCGTGTAACAATTGTTCCTTCTTTGGCAGCTTTATCGGCTCGTTTTTGTGCAGTAGCAGCCCCTTTTTTTCGGAGGTATTCGATAGCTTTATCTAAATCACCGGCGGTTTCTTCGAGAGCCTTTTTACAATCCATCATTCCGGCTCCGGTTTTATCTCTTAATAATTTAACATTCTCACTAGTTATTGCCATTCTTTATTATCCTTCTTGTTCATTTTCTTGTGTGTCGGCACCTTCATACTGTGCCGAGATCATTTCTTTTCCTTCGATCACAGCATCTGCCATAGTTTTAGTAATTAATTGAATCGATTTAATTGCATCGTCATTTGCCGGAATCGGAAAATCGATCGGTGTTGGATCGACGTTAGTGTCAACTATAGCAAAAACGGGGATCCTCAAACGTTTTGCTTCGGCAACAGCTATAGCTTCTTTTTTAATATCAACAACAAATAGAGCTCCAGGGAGGCGCGACATATTAGCGACACCAGCAAGAACTTTTTGTAATTTATCTTTTTCGCGTTCGATGAATAAAACTTCTTTCTTAGTTAGTTTATCGAATGTCCCGTCGGTTTCCATTTTTTCAATATTATTGAGGCGTTTTACACTTTTACGGATTGTAGTAAAATTAGTCAACATTCCGCCGAGCCATCTTTCTGAAACATGGAACTGACCGCATCTATCGGCTTCTTCCCGAATCACTGTTTTAGCTTGTTTTTTTGTTCCAACAAACAGAACACGTTTCCCCTCAGAGACTAATTTTGCGAGAGCATCACCTGCTTGTTCAATTAATTGTTGAGATTTTTTTAAATCGATAATATGAATCCCGTTTCTTTCCATAAAAATGAAAGGCTTCATTTTAGGATTCCATCGGTGGGTTAAATGCCCGAAATGGGCACCTGCATTAAGCAGGTCGGTTAATTCTACACGTGGCATAAAATTTTTTCTCCTTTTTATTTTTGTTATACTTCTACCGGCATCAACTTTTTTAGAGATTCCGCTTTTATCAGGCGGGACACACTCTAAAAAATCAGACGGTATGCTTGATTTAAATAATTATCGTTTTGAGAATTGGAAGCGTTTGCGTGCTTTTTTCTGTCCATACTTTTTACGTTCAACCATTCGAGGATCGCGAGAAAGAAGTCCAGCTGCTCTAAGTGGTGTCCTGTTTTCTTCATTTAATTCTATCAAAGCGCGAGCTATGCTGAGTTTTAAAGCACCGGCTTGTCCACTCACACCACCACCTTGAACGGTCGCACGAATATCATATTTGCCGATACTCTCAGTTACTTCGATTGGTAATAAGATATCGCGACGATGAGTGTCGACTGGAAAAAATTTCTCTATCGGTTTGTCGTTTACTAAAAATTCGCCTGTGCCAGATTTTAATACAACCCGAGCAACTGCATTTTTTCTTCTTCCTACTGTAATTATATTTTGCATCTTTAATTCCTTATATATCCAATTTTTCTGGTAGTTGAGCTGAGTGTGGATGATTAGGCCCTGCATACACTTTCAGCTTTAAAGCAATTCTTTTACCTAACCTGTTATGTGGAATCATCCCCTTTACAGCATGATAAATCACTTTTTCAGGTTTGGTTTTTATCATACTTTTGAAATCTTCAAAAATTGCACCGCCTGGATATCCGGTATAATGGAAGTACTTTTTTAATTCCGGTCGCCGACCTGTTAGTTTAATTTTATCGGCATTCACCACAATTACAAAATCGCCAACATCTGAATTGGGTGTAAAAGTAGGGCGGTGTTTCCCACGTAAGATATGGGCTACTTTACTTGCCAAACGTCCTAATGTTTTTCCTTCTGCATCTACAAGAAACCATTTTTTGTTAACTTCTTCATTTTTGAAGAAATGTGTTAATTTTTCATTTAGTGCCACTATAAAATCTCCATATTATGAGCTAATTTAAGCATTATTGATTTAAAAGCCATTAAATTTACCAAAATTTTTGATAATAGTCAATGAATTCGGATTGTTTAAAAAAATTTATGAATATTTAGATTTGCTTTTCTGCATTGTAAGACGACCTGACTAACGGTCCTGATTCTACATGTTTGAACCCTAACTCCATTCCCCTCCCTTTCAACATTTTAAATTCATCAGGATGAACAAACCGAACAACAGGCAGATGATTTTTTGTAGGTTGTAGATATTGCCCGATTGTAATTATATCGCATTGAACTTTCCGTAAATCGGTCATAACGGAAACTACTTCCTCGATTGTTTCGCCCAAGCCGACCATCAAACCCGATTTTGTGGTGAAGCCGCGTTTCTTTGCACGTTCAAGAAGTTCCAACGAACGTTCATACTTTGCCTGCGGTCGAACTGCTGGATACAGGCGTGGGACTGTTTCGATATTATGGTTGAGAACATCTGGAAAAGCATCGAGGAGAATATTGAGAGCAAATTCATCGCCTTTAAAATCAGGAATTAGTACTTCGACTTTACAAGCTGGATTTAATTCGCGAATTTTTCGAATAGTATCAGCAAATATCGATGCGCCACCATCGTACAGCTCATCGCGGTTGACTGATGTTATGACAGCATATTGAATATTCATCAGTTTTACTGCTTCGGCTACGCGGCGTGGCTCGTCGGCATCAAGTTCGGTCGGCATTCCTGTTTTTACAGCGCAAAAACCACAGCTTCGTGTGCATATATCTCCGAGTATCATAAATGTTGCGGTGCCGCTGTTCCAGCACTCGCCCATATTCGGACATCGAGCTTCGCCGCAAACTGTGTGAAGTTTGTGCTTATCTATTATCGACCTGATGTTGCTGTAAGTTTCGCCAGCCGGAACACGAACTCTTAACCAATCGGGCCTACGGATGGTTGATTCAGTATTTTTTATTTCATCTTTGTGCATAGTATTTAAATTTCTAAATTCTAATCTCTAATTCCTAAACAATTCCGAAGCATAATGTCCAAAACAAAAATATATTTTGGATTTAGGGTTTCGATTTTAGAATTTGTACTCGAATTCTTCGAGGTATTTCACAACTCTTTCAACAAACATTCCGCCGAGCGCCCCGTCGATTATGCGATGATCGAATGACAAAGTAAGATAGGAGATTGACCGGATTGCTATTGCATCGTCGATTACTACCGGCTGCTTTTTAATTGCCCCGATTCCAAGTATTGCAACGTTCGGTTGAGCAATTATCGGGATGCCGATAATATTGCCAAACACACCATAGTTTGTGAATGTAAAGGATGCCCCCTCGATATCTGCAGGAACTAATCGTTTACTGCGTGTACGGACTGCAAGGTCGTTAATAGCACGCGCCAAACCTATGAAATTCTTCTCCTCGGCATTTTTTATTACTGGCACAATAAGTCCTTGCTCAGATGCTACTGCCATACCCAAGTTAATAAATTTCTTAACGATAATCTTGTCGCCTTCGACAGAACTATTAATTAACGGAAAATCTTTCAACGCCTTTACAATTGCAACTGCAATAAAAGGAGTGTAAGTTAGTTTATAACCTTCAGCTTTTTCGAACTCTTGCGCATTAGCTTCTCGATATTTCACTATGTTCGTCATATCGCACTCTGATATTGCTTGGACGTGTGGCGAAATTGCAACACTGTTTACCATGTGCTGAGCCATTTTTTGAATAACATTGCTCATTTGCAGAATTTCGTATTTCGGCGATGGATATTTTGCAACTAAATCGCCTGCATCCACAACTTTCATCGAAGTTTCAACACGCGGCGCTATTGGTGGAGGAATTTCTTCTTTAATCACAGATGGAGTTTTACGTGTTTGTAAGTAACTCATAATATCTTTCTTACTTACACGACCACCAATACCTGTACCGGGTATTTTTTCAAGTTCAGTCATCGATATTCCTTCTTCACGCGCAATGGTTAAAACAAGTGGCGAGTAGAACCTGTCGACGGTCGGTTTCTCAACTTTTTCGATTGGTTTTGGTTCAGCCTTAATTACGGGTTCTGCTTTTTCAGCGGACGGTGTTGGCGGTTGGACATCGGCGGTAACAATAGCGTCGGCTTCAGTTTCTATCTCTGCGATTACAGTTTTTATTGCAATAGTTTCTTGCTCTTTAAACAAAATTTTTGTAACAACACCATCAGTAGGAGATGGGATTTCGGAATCCACCTTGTCGGTACTGATTTCTAATAGCGTTTCGTCTTTCTTAATTTTATCTCCAACTTTTTTATACCATTTAACAATTGTGCCTTCGGTTAAACTTTCGCCTAACTGCGGCATAATAACTTCTATACGTGCCATAATTTTTTCCTTTATTTTATCTTGTTTAAAAATTCTAATTTCTAATATCTAAATTCTAAATAATTTTTCCGCCGGCGTGCCTTTGGCAAAATTTATTTGCGTTTTATTATTTGAGACTTCTGAAAAATATAAAATAGAACACGGATGAACACAGATAGAACGGATTAACACTGATAATAATCCGTGTATATCCGTCAAATCCGCGTTTATCTGTGTTCTTTTAAATGATTTATCCATCGCAGATTTGATTTTTCAGAAGTCTCTATTTGTATTTGTTTCGAACTTAGAGTTTCGTATTTCGGATTTCAATTTAATATTCCGCCAACTTTTCAAGTGCGTTAATTATATCTGAAGTTTGCGGAAGCATTGCATATTCGAGTTGCGGTGCATACGGAACGGGTGAATCTTTTGCGGCAACACGCATTACTGGACCATCTAAATATTCAAAAGCTTCTTTCGAAATAATTGCAACCAACTCGCCGCCAAATCCACCGAACAGAGTGTCTTCGTGAACGATAAGAACTTTGCCTGTTTTCTTTACTGATTTTATAATTGCATCTTTGTCAAGCGGATTGAGTGTTCTTAAATCTATAACTTCTACTTCGACGCCTCGTTCTTCCAATTTTCGAGCGGCTTCGAGAGAGCGTTGTACCATCATTCCATAAGTAACGATTGTAATATCATCTCCTTGCCGTTTTACTTTGGCTAATCCAAATGGAATTAAGTAATCGGCATCAGGTTCTGGTGTGGCTGCAAAACTTTGCCGATACATACCCTTGTGTTCAAGAAATATTACAGGGTCGTCGTAGCGACATGCAGTTTTTAGTAAACCTTTTGCATCGGCGGCGTTCGAGGGAAAAACAACGCGCAAACCTGGAATGTGAGTAAAGAACGCCTCGATTGATTGACTATGATAAAGTCCTCCGTGAATGTATCCGCCAACCGCAACACGAATTACGACAGGAGATGACCAACTGTTGTTCGATCGGTATCGCATCATCGCTAACTCATCGCGTATTTGCATAAAAGCGGGCCAGATGTAATCGCCAAATTGGATTTCAACAACTGGCTTCCAACCACGCAAAGCCAGACCGATTGCAGTGCCAACTATACTCGCCTCGGCTAATGGCGAATTAAATACTCTCTCTTTACCAAACTTCGCCGTGAGTCCTTTCGTAACTGTAAACACTCCCCCTTTATCGCCGGCAACATCCTCGCCGTAGATTACCATTTTCGGATTTCTTTCCAACTCTTCTGCCAGTGCGTGATTGATTGCATCGACCATAACCACATTCGGTCCGCTAAATTCTTTTTCAACGAATTGTTCTTTTGTTATTACTTCATTCGACGAGTAAACATAAAGTCCAACAGTCGATTCATCAGCTTGTTTTTGCGATTCAGTCCATATTGCAATGTCATCAACTTCTTTTGTGATTTCGCTTTTAATTTTTTCTATTTCTTCTCTGTTTAGAATTCCTTTTTCAATTAGATGCATTTCAAATTTTGGGATCGGATCGCGTGCTTTATCTTTTTCGAGTTCTTCAGCCGAACGATATTTACGTTGATCATCGGATGAAGAGTGGGGTAAGAGGCGAACCACATCCGATTCGATGAGTGCAGGTCCTTCGCCTCTTCTTGCTTTTGCAACGGCATCGACTGCGGCTGAATAGACCTCGAAGAAATCGGTCCCATCTACAAAATATCTATTCAATCCTTTGAAACCTTCGGTGAGTGTATAAATTGAACCGGTTGCCATTTGTTCTGAGAGGGGAACGGATATAGCGAATTTGTTATTTTGGATGTGAAAGATTACCGGAAATTTTTCGCGTGTCGACCAGTTCAATGCTTCCCAGAATTCACCTTCACTAGTGGTCCCCTCTCCGGATGATACATATACTACTTCATCGCTCCCCTCTTTTACAGCCCCCATAGCAGTTCCGACTGCTTGTAGGAACTGAGTGCCTGTACAACTCGATTGGGATGGAATTCTCAAATTTTTATTCCCCCAGTGGCAGGGCATTGCTCGGCCTCCAGAGCCACCGGCATCAGCGCGATGGAGAGCTTCGAGTAATATTCCTTTGGGAGTTTCGCCAAACCCCAAATTAAATGCAATATCCCGATAATACGGAAAAGCCCAATCGTGCGATGGCTTCATTGCTTTTGCAATCGCAATCTGTGCTGCCTCGTGTCCAGGTGCCCCGATATGAAAAAATTGTTTTCCTTGCTTTATGTAAGTTACTTGCTTTTCATCCAATTTTCTGGATAGAACCATTAATCTATATATTTCTATCAATTCATCGTTAGATAATTTAAATGATTGTTTATTTTGTGTTTCTTCTGTTTTCATCATGTCAATATTTTTTCTTGGTGACATTTATATTCCTTTTGTGTTAATTGACTTATTTGTTTAAAAAATTCTTCTTCATCGATTGTCGTTATTTCAACGTTAAATACTTTTTCAAAATTTTTTATGATTAAGTGATTGACTTCTAAGATACCGATCTCACGATTTAAAACTTGTTGAAGCGATGTTACTCCTTTATGGAATATACCACATGGAATGATTCGGTCAAAAAATGCTAAATCGGTATTTACGTTGAAAGCGAACCCGTGCATTGTAATCCAACGGCTTATTTTGACTCCGATAGCTGCAATCTTATTATTCCCAACCCAGACACCTGTCATACCTTCGGAACGGGTGGCGTGAACTTGAAAATCTTTTAGAGTTAAAATTAAAACTTCCTCGATATCGCGTAAGTATTTGTGTGTATCTAAATAGTAGTTGTTTAAATCTAAAATCGGATAACCAACAATCTGGCCGGGACCGTGATAAGTAATATCGCCTCCGCGGTCGATGTAAAAAACTTCAGCCCCTCTTTTGCGTAATTCTTCTTCACTCGCTAAAAGGTGATTCCCATTTCCGCTTTTGCCAATTGTATAGACGTGGTTGTGTTGATTTAATAAAAGAATATCAGGGATTTTATTTTCAGCACGCAGCTCGAAAAGTTGTTTCTGCAAATCCCAGACTTCTTTGTATTCCGTGCAACCAAGATATGTTGATATAAGTTGTTTCATCTATTTATCAAATTAGAATTTTGAAACTCTAAATACTAAACGAATCCTAAATTTAAATGTTTAGGATTTTGAAAATTAGAATTTATTTAGAGATTCGAAATTCGAATTTAGTATTTATTATTCAAATATGTATCGCCTCGTCATATGCATTCGCAGCCGCTTCCATCACTGCTTCCGATAGTGTTGGATGTGCGTGAACAGTTTTTATTAACTCGTGTGCGGTAGTACCGAGTGTTTTAGCAACGCCGAGTTCTGCAATCATCTCAGTCGCATCGCTTCCTAAAATATGTGCACCTAAAAGTCCGCCGTATTTTGCATCGAAGATTAACTTGACCAATCCGTCGGTTTCTCCGATTGCTCGCGCTTTGCCGCTTGCGGCAAACGGGAAGCGTCCGATCTTCAACTGATAACCTTGCTCAATCGCTTTATCTTCAGTCAAACCAATACTTGCAACTTGCGGCTGGCAATATGTGCAGCCGGGTATATTTTCGTAATCCACAACAGGCGGATTTTTTCCGGCGATCGCTTCAATGCATGTTATACCTTCAGCCGAAGCTACGTGGGCAAGCAACGGTGGACCGATTATATCGCCGATTGCGTAAACACCGGCTACGTTTGTTCTGTAGTATTCATCTACTTTAATAAAGCTCTTCTCGTATCTAACTCCGATTTCATCCAAACCGATTTTTTCAACATTACCTTGCACCCCGATAGCCATCAAGGCAACATCGCCCGCGATTTCTTTCGATCCATCTTTTGTTGAAACCGAAAGTTTTACCTTATCGCCTACAATAACTTTTTCTACTTTTGTATCGGTTAATATTTCTATACCTGTTTTCTTCAAGTTGCTTTCTAAAAGTTTTGTAATTTCTTTATCTTCGATCGGAAGAATACTCGGCATCATTTCGACGAGGGTTACTTTAGTCCCGAATGTATTATAAAAATATGCAAACTCAACTCCGATAGCTCCGGCGCCAATAATCAGCATCGACTTTGGAGGCTCCTGCAAAATCATCGCTTCGGAGCTGGAGATAATTTTTTTACGGTCAATCTCAACGCCTATAATTGAGCGCGGTCGAGCACCAGTTGCTACTATAATGTGCTTCGATTCGATGGTTTCTACCGGTTTGCCCTCTTTGCTGACTTCAATCGTTCCTTTGTCGATAATTTTTCCATAGCCAGAAATCAAATCTATTTTATGTTTTTTAAATAGATACTCGACACCTTTCGAGTTACGAAGTGCAACATCGCGGCTGCGCTTAATTATTTTTTTGAAATCGAATTGCAGATTCTCATAACTAATCCCAAATTCGCTTGAATGTTTAATCTGATTGTAGATTTCGGCATTCTTCAGTAGCGCTTTTGTTGGAATACATCCCCAGTTTAGACACACTCCGCCTAATTTATCTTTTTCGACCACGACGGTCTTTAAACCTAATTGTGCCGACCGAATAGCAGCCACATAACCACCGGGTCCTCCACCAATTATTGCAATATCGTATTCTTTATTCTTCATATTTCCTTATTTATAATGATTTTAAGCAAGATTTTCTTTTTTATTTTTAAAAATATATGAAACAGAGGTTTGAAAAGCAAAGAGTGGTTTTGAAAAGGAAGAAGTAATCAGTTTGATGTATGAAAGAAAAAGTGAGATCGAAAATGAATTACAAATAACAGCAATAGAACACAGATGGTTGAGCAGTACGTATTAAAACCACAACTTTTCTTTGCATCTTTTCATATTTCTTTTATATTGTATGCAATTATTAATTAATCCCAAACAACCATAAGGAAACCTATTATGGCAGAAGTTAGTTCTCAACAAAAACAAACTTTTTTACAAATACTCAAAACTTTCCCAAAAGTTTATTGGGTCGTAATCGTGATGGAATTTTTTGAACGCGGTTCATACTATGGAATGATGAGCATACTCTCAGTTTACATGACCGATCAATTATTATTCAGCAAAGAGAGTGTTGGAGTTATTAAAAGCACTATCCAACCGCTGCTCTATATTTTACCTATACTTGCTGGTGCGATTGGAGATAGGTTCGGCTACCGCAGAACGCTCATATTTGCATTTTCATTTTTAGGATTAGGTTATTTCCTTGTAAGTCAGACAACCGAGTACGCACTCGTATTTGCAAGCTTGGTAATTATGGGAATCGGAGCTGGCGCTTTTAAGCCGATGATATCGGGAACAATTGCTCGCACTACAACCGAACAAAACAGCACACTCGGCTTCGGAATATTTTACTGGTCGATTAACTTTGGGGCATTTATATTCCCACTAATCCTTGTTCCTTACATTAAAAACGCTTTCGGCTGGGAATACGTTATGGTCGCATCGGCTATCGGCACTGCTTCGATGTTGATTCCCACAATTTTTATGTACAAAGAACCACCAAAACCTGCAAGCACTAAAACTCTTCCCGAAGTTTTAAAAGGAATGATAATGGTTTTATCAGACGTGAAGTTTATAGGATTGATTGTTATTTATTCCGGTTTCTGGATTCTCTATTTTCAAATGTTCGATTCAGTTTTGTGGTATGTTCAAAAATATGTTGATGCTACAGCATTGGATAATTTTGTTAATTCAACTTTTGCGGCAATCGGAATTAATTTGAACTGGCGTTTCGATATCGAACACGTAACGGTAATAAATGCCGGCACGATTATATTCTTGCAAATGGTTGTTTCCAATATTGTT
>CAMTVZ010000187.1:0-30139 GCA_947085285.1 uncultured Ignavibacteriota bacterium | reverse complement strand
GTTGTAATATCCCAATCGCCATCGTTATCAATACCGTCATCGCGGGCTTCATCAATTAAAATATTTGAAAGCCCAAGTCCTGTAAAATAGTTTTTGTATTTTAATGGATTTAATTTTTCGAAAAGAATTGTTCCATCCGCTTTCCTGCGAATTTGTTTGTAGTGCACTTCAGGGTTTTCATCAATCAGACCATCGAGGTCATCGTCGAAACCGTTATTGATGATTTCCTTTAATGAATCGCCAGGGGCGACCGAATAAGTTTTTCCTTGTGACACAAAATTCGTTCGTGAGGTCGGTACGTCGACTACTGTTCGTGCAAATGTTTTTTTATCAATCAACACCAATTTGTTAGCCGGAAAATTCGGATTATTACCGGGTGAAAGAGAAACAACACGGGGCATGAAATCAAGTTCCGTGAAAAAATTTCCTTCGCCACTTCTTCCATCGCCATCGTTATCAATACCATCATACGAATTGCTTGGGCTTTCTAAAAAAGCATAGCCGACAAAACCAACATCAGTTGGCGTTGGCTGCCATTTCGGGTTTGCCGATGGGTCGATTGAGAAATTATAATCCCAACTATAAGTTAAATCTTCCTTCACATCAAAAAAACTTGCATCGTCGTTCCACTCATTGCCAAGAATTCCCACATAAGTACCTACAATCATACCGAATGCAACTTTTGGATAATCGACTTTGCTCTTATTTGTAATTTCATAAAGCCAGAATATTCCATCTTGAGCAAGGAAATTATTCCACTGCATAGCACGGACTTTTACTTCTAAGCCGAGCCCTTTGCGTGTTAAGTCGGTTGAATCGGGAACGAAAATAAAAGATGATGAATCGGCGCTGAACACTTTCCAATCGGATGCGAAAAATTCTTCATCAGCATTATCATCCATTTTAAAATATGTTTCTTGATCTGCATTCATAACTCCTCTGCCGAAATAGCCATTCCATTGTGCATTCCCCTGTGCATCAATCCAGGTTGGTTGGTCGGGCCAATATGGGGGCCAAGTATCGCGAATGTTATTCACGGCTACGCTTGCGCCATCAACACTCCGATTCGGGTTAGCGTACCCAGGCAAAGGTTCAAAACTCCAAGATGCTCCGCCGCCGGGTGGACCGTCAGTGCCGCGTATTTCAACCGGACAAACTACAACTGAATAAAAAATTGTATCAACGATGGTTCCGTCTTTTCGCTTTTTCTTAACGGGAACTTCAACAGCTACAAGCGGCGATACATCTCCGACGTATCCGTTGTCGTCGTATTTCCAAGCTGCACGCGGTCCAATTCCAATCGGCTGAGCAATAACGCCCCAATTTCCGAAAACAGTTTTCACACGGTTACCGTTAAGTGTTCCCGATTTTCGAAATGTCCGATCGCCACGCCCCTGTGCTAACGATATAGAATCAAAAAGTAATAATAGTAGAAATGTTAATAGTATAATTTTTTTCATTTTCATATTTATCATCATTTAAAAATATATTGAAAGACCTAATTCAACCGTTCGAGGTTGAGAATAGAAAGTAGGATTTCGAAAATACTCGCCCAAACTATTTACTAACTCGGGTTGTTGATTGAGCCGTGCCTGCTGTTCATAAATTGTGAAATCGGCTCTGCCTGTATCTGTATAAACATTGATTTGATTTTTAGTATCAAACAGATTAGTGATGCGTGTAAAGATGCTGAACCGCAGAGCATCTATCGCAAAATCTTTGAAGCCGCGGAAATCTACATTCAAATAGTACGGTTTTGTTTCGCTGTTGATAAGCAAAACTCCAATGTCGGCTGATTGTGGTGGAGTATATGGAGTACCACTTCCTAATTGAATAATGAAACTAACGCCCCAATTATTTGGTATGTTGTAATTCACTGTTGTATTCATAGTGTGGCGTTGGTCCCAATCTAAAGGGACTAATTGAGTTTCTGGGAGTCTGCCTCCTGCAATTGCATTTCGTGTCGATGCTGGGTCGCTCGAGTTTCCTTTAGCAATCTGATATGTGTAATCGAGTGTCGCAGAAAGTCCTTGCGTGAATCTTTGATTAAGTGAAACTATAATTCCCCGCACAAAACCAAAATCGCTGTTGACATACTTGCTGTATTTTGCCGAACCGCCGAAGATAAAAATTTCTTCAGCACGTGTGCCGGCTAAATTCCGAATATCACGAACGTAACCGGTCAAAAACAAACTCAGATTATCTGTCATCTGTTGTTGCAGTCCTATCTCGTAACTTACTGTCTGTTGCGGATTTAAGTCGGCGTTTCCAACTACTCCAATGTTTCCTGTTCCAGTCCCTAATTTAAAGTAAGGATTCTGATACAATAAATCGAAAGCCGGCAACTGGAAAAAATGCCCATACGAAAAGTGAATGTTCCCTCTGTCGGTAATCGGAAAGGCAATACCAATTCGTGGGCTAAACTGAAATTTATCCGATGGTCGTTTATACCAATAAGCCATTCGTTCATCCAGAGTTTTAACCGGCTCATTTTCCTGTTTAATTCCATCGCCGTTGTAATCATGAAAACGGTTCGAGGGTTTTAGAGGGTCAAAAACATTCGGGTCGGATTCGTCCGCTAAAATCCATCCGTCCGACTTGAAATAATCGGCTCTGATACCAACATTAACAATCATATCTTGGAATTCCATTTTATCTTGTATGTAAGCAGAAAATTCGATAGGTTTTCTTTTATAATAATTGTATGAATAGCTCGAAATATCCCCAACACGTGTTTGGATGAATGGATTATTATCGTCTTTATCAGCGTTCGGGTTGCGGCTCAAATCCCCATCCGATGGAATTAAATTGAGGTCCTCATAGCCAATCTGATGTTGTCGGAATTCTGTACCAAATTTAATTAAGTGTGTATGTGTAACCTGCGAAGTGATGTCGGCTTTACCCGTCCAGGTTTCGGTGAACCGCCTGAAATGATGTAAATTACCACCACCAGTTCGAAAACTATAAGGGGGTTGCTGATTGTTCAAGTTTGGATGTGTGTAGCGTGGATCGTGTCTGTCTTTATATTGATAATGTTGATAAGTTTTGAAAAAATTAGAAATGCCGAGAGTGTAAAAAGTTGAACTTGATAATGAATGAGTTATAGTCGATATGTTTGAATAACCATTACGGAATCGTTTCAAATTCCCATCGGGATTGTATTTTAAAGAAAAATCGAAATCCTGATACCTCACTTTATCTAAAAAATAACTGTGTGTAAATTTTAGAGTCGGAAGAATATTCATCGAAGTTTTAAATTGGAGATATTTTTTTTCGTTCCAATTCATAGGTATCAATTTTCCGTCCCCCGATTTATTAATTATCCATTTTGTAATGTCGGGGTCAGAATTTTTTGTAATGTCGGATGGATTGTATTTTCTGATTCCCCATAACCAGCCGTCGTTATAATAGTAGCGTGCATTTGTATAGAAAAATATTCTATCGCTAACTACCGGACCACTAAAACTTCCTTCAAAGTTCCGAATCGAGAATGCATTAATCTTATCGATACCTAAAAATATATTTTTATTTGAGCTTAAATTATCGCCGAAATATGTAGTAAACGAACCGCTGAATTTGTTGCCACCATCTTTTGTGCTAATATTAACGATACCCGACATTGCTTGGCCGTATTCGGCATTGAAAGCCCCGCTTATTAGCTGAAGTTCTTGAATAGCATCTTTACCTACTTCGATAACCACGCCCCCGTCGTAAACGTCGGTAACAGGAACGCCGTCAACCCAGTAGGCAGTTTCGCCACTTCGGCCACCACGTATGTGACCAGCCATAACACCAGCTTGTAGGTTGACTAATTGAGTGAATTCACGAATCGGTAAAGCCTGTATTGCCTCGGCATTCACAATCGAGGTCGAGGCTGTTAAATCTTTCTGAATCATTGGACGGTCGGCTGTGATAACAACTTCTTGAATTTCAAGCACGGTTTCGCTTAATGTAAAATCCTGCCTTGTAGTTAAATCTATCTGAACTAAAACATTCTTTACAGTTACTGGATTATAACCCAATAGCGATGCTTTTAATATATATGTTCCTGGGGGAATATTCAGAATTGTGTAGTTACCATCAATATTGCTTGTTGCACCGAATGCAGTCCCTTCGATAAAAACATTGGCTCCAATGAGCGGTTCGTTAGTTTTCGAGTCGCTTATTTTCCCCGATATTTTACCTGTATTACCAGCAAAGATAACAGCACTAAATAAAAGAACTAGTAAAAAAATTGATAGTAATATTTTTATTTTCATTTAAAACATCTCCTCGAAACAAAGCTTTATTTAATTATCTTTATGGCAAAAAATACAACACTTTCGATTTAAAGTCAAATTTTTAAATCTTTGGTTTTATGACAAAATTTCATTATCTTAACTTCAAATAAATAAAGTAAATTAATAAATTTATCTTGGATTGTCTGGAAACAATCTTTTTTTTTGTCAATTTTATAGAAGGAAATTATTATGAAGCGAACATTTCAACCGAGCAACCGAAAACGAAAAAATGTGCACGGTTTCAGAGAAAGAATGAAAACCAAATCAGGGCGTGAAGTTTTATCACGCAGACGCGCTAAAGGTAGGAAAAAACTAACCGTAAGCGACGAAGGTTAACTCTTATTTGAGATACACTTTACGCAAATCAGAAATTCTGCGTAGAAACCAAAGTTTCTGGAAAGTAATTTCATCAGGAAATAAAATTATAGGTAAAAACATAATTTGCTATTTTCTGATTGAAGATGCCGATACGGCTAAGGTTCAGATTGGATTTACAATAAATAAAAGCATAAAAGGGGCAGTAATTCGCAATAGAATAAAGCGACTGATGCGCGAAAGTTATCGTCTAAATAAACATATACTCGACACCGACCCACCGAAAAAGATAGCTCTTACAGCAGTATTTCTTTTCGGTAATAAAAATAGACTCTCAGAAAAAAATATAGAGTTTAATATTGCAAACGAAGATATTATGAATACACTCAAGAAGTTGAAAATTATGATTACGAATAGGATAGTTGGATGAATATTATAGCAATATATTTAATAAAAATTTATAGGTTATTTATCTCGCCAATGTTACCCCCGAACACTTGCCGCTTTTACCCGACCTGTTCGGAATATGCTTTGGAGGCTTACCAAGAATTTGGTTTTTTTAAAGCAAGCTGGTTGGCTGTCCGACGTATCTCGAAATGCCACCCTCTTCACGAAGGGGGTTACGACCCGTTACCAAATAAAAAAGAGAATAATATTTGAGGAATATAATGGATAGGAACAGTGTAATAGGATTTATATTAATTGGAATAGTTTTAATGGTGTGGATGTATTATAATACTCCTCAGCCACCTAAGATGCAAAAACCCGCCGGCGATACAACCGAACAAGTACAAAAACCAACCATTGAAACAAAACAACCCCTTCCTCTCGTCGATGAAAAAAAACTTCCCGATACTACCAGCATGTTGGGTAAATATTTTTCTGCTTTCAATACCGGCACCGAAAAAATAATTATTATTGAAACAAATTATTATACAGCCGAAATTACAACCAAAGGGGGATTGATAAGAAAGTGGGAACTTAAAAAATATAAAACATGGGATAAAAAACCTGTTCAATTAGTTGATTTTGAAAAAGGAGGCGATTTTAGTTTACTATTCAATTCATCAGATGGAAAATTAATAAATACACGAAATTTATTTTTTGAATCGAATTATGAAGCTTGGGAAAAAATTGTACTTCAAAACGATTCAACTTTTAAAGTTGTATTAAGCCTCTTACTTGAAGGAGATAGGAGAATTGAAAAACATATAACCTTCAAGAATAACTCTTATTCCGTAGATGTTGATTACAAATTTGTTCGTATGGAACCGATAATAGCCAATTATGAATATCAGGTCATTTGGGAAAACGGTATCCGCTATGCTGAACACAACAGTGTCGACGAATCGCGTAACGCTTATGCATTTGCATACTCGGGGGGCGAGCTGGCTGAATTAGATGCAACTACCGAGGAGATAAGTAAAACAAATATTAGCGGTAAAACAGATTGGATTGCCTCGCGAACAAAATATTTTGCCGTAGCTATTATCTCAAATGATCAAAAAAGCACGGGCGCATATTTAGAAGGCTCGCACCGTAAGATGCCAAATCTTGGCTTAAAGGAAGATTATAGTATCGCAATGAAAATGCCTTATCGTGATTCAAGAGATTCGGTTGCTTCACTCACATTATTTCTCGGACCTCTCGATTACAATATTCTTAAAGAATACAACGTCGAACTGGAGCAAGTACTTAGTTTAGGCTTGGTTTGGCTTATCCGCCCAATCTCTATTTATCTCATTATTCCTTTACTCGAATTTTTGCACTCCTTCATACCTAATTATGGTTTGGTGATAATTATCTTCTCAATTATCATTAAAATTCTGCTACACCCACTTACTAAAGCGAGCATGAAATCGATGCAAAAGATGCAGGCGCTACAACCCATGATTGAGGAAGTCAGAACCAAATACAAAGATGACCCTCAAAAAATGAATCAATCGATAATGCGACTTTATAAGGAGTATGGCATTAATCCTGCCGGTGGCTGCTTGCCTCTTCTTCTACAAATGCCAATACTTTTTGCTTTGTTCATGGTCTTCAGTTCTGCTATAGCCCTTCGGCAAGCTGAATTTATATGGTGGATAAACGACCTCTCGATACCAGATACAATCGTTACACTCCCATTTGTAATTCCAATTTTTGGAATTAAGGATGTGAGCGGACTTGCTTTGGCAATGGGTATAACTATGTTTATTCAGCAAAAAATGACCATCAAAGATCCACGTCAAAAAATGATGGTTTGGTTAATGCCAATCATGCTTACACTCTTATTCAATTTCTTCCCATCTGGATTAAACTTGTATTATTTCATGTTCAATTTGCTTTCGATTATTCATCAAGCATATATAACCAAAAAACATAAAAATGAACCGCTCCGAAAAGTAGAGCCAAAGAAAAAAGGGGGCGGACTTATTGGCAAGCTTTCTCAAAATATGCCAAAAATGAAAAAATAATTTGAGCTACTAAAAAAATACCGGACTTCTGAATTGAGTCCGGTATTTTTTATTTACACACTAAAATATGAGAGACGCTGCGAAAATACTAATAATCCGCTTAAGCTCAATCGGCGATATTATTCTATCATCCCCTCTTATCAGATGCTTGCGAAATAAATTTCCTAAATCACAAATCGATTTTTTGGTCCGAAACGATTATTCTGACCTTATAAAATACAACCCACACATCAACAATGTTATTGAATTTGATATACGAAACGGATTCGCTGGACTAAAAAAACTTACTCAACAAATCAAGTATGAAAATTACGATGTAATTCTTGATATTCACAACAGTTTACGTAGCCGATATATCCGTTACTTCAGCAAACCTAAAAGTGTTTACGTTGTAAATAAACGAACAGTTGCCCGTTTTTGCTTAATAAATTTTAAACATAACCTTTACAAAAAAGAGATCCCAGTTGCCGAAAGATACCTCGAAACAGCTAAAACGCTTGAAGTCGTAAACGACAAAAAAGGACTTGAGGTTTTTTTAGACGATAGTCAGCAAAAGAAAATTGCTGAAATGTTGTTACAAACTCGCCCTAACGACATTAAACTTATTGTCGGCGTAGCTCCGTCGGCAAAACACTACACTAAGAAATGGCACGCCGAAAAATACATCGAACTATTATCACGATTAGTATCTGAACAGTATGCCCTCGTCCTCGCATTCGGTGGTAATGAAGATAAAAAGGAAATTGATGGAATAGTAAATAAAGTAAATGAAATTACCGGTAAACAAGCGGCAATAAATTTTGCAGGCGAGTTATCGCTATTAGAAAACGCTGTCGCCTTCGATTATTGCAATGTTATTATAACAAACGATACCGGACTTATGCACCTTGCCGCAGCACGAAAGAAAAAAATTGTAGCTATTTTTGGCCCCACAGTGCGCGAATTTGGCTTTTTTCCTTATGGAACTGAAAATATCGTGGTCGAAAACAAAACACTAAACTGTCGCCCCTGCTCGCACATCGGCTCAAATACCTGCCCGAAAAAACATTTCAAATGTATGGAAGATATTTCTTCCGAAAAAGTTTATACCGAAGTAAAACATATTTTAAACATCCAATGAAAATCATCTGGTTTATAATATATAATGTTATCGTTCTGCCGCTTCTCTGGTTGGTGATCATGACTTTCGGTTTGTTCAAACAAAAATTTCACATCGGAATTGTAGGAAGAAAAAATTTATTTTCAAACCTACAATCGCAACTCGCTAAGTTGAATAGTGGCTCAAAAAGAATTTGGTTTCACGTATCGTCGTTAGGCGAATTCGAACAAGCCAAACCAATCATCTCGAAATTAAAAACTTCACATCCCGAATATAAAATTATCGTCTCATTTTTTTCCCCTTCCGGCTACGAACCATCGAAAAAATACAAACTTGCCGATGCTATCACCTACATTCCTTTTGATAGTTACTGGAATGCAAAAAAATTCATCCGCCTTCTGAACCCAGTTGTTGCTATTATGGTACGTTACGATTTGTGGCCCAACCATATTTGGGAATTAAAAAAACAACGCATTCCCCTGTTGATTACAAACGCCTCGATGAGCCGAGATACTATTAGAATGTATCCAATATTAAAATCTTTTCACAGAATGATTTACAATGAAGCCGATTACATATTAACAGTTGGCAAAAACGACATAGAAGTTTTTAAAATATTTAAACTTGACCATCCGAAATTTGAAGCAATAGGTGATACCAGATTCGATCAGGTTATGTTACGCAGTATCGAGTCGAAGAAGAAACATTTAATTCCAGCAAACATTACAGAAGGAAAAAAAATATTTGTTGTAGGAAGCAGTTGGGAAGCCGACGAAGAAGTTTTATTCCCAGTCTTTTATCAGCTTCAAAATATAATTCCAAACATCTTGATGGTAATTGCCCCTCACGAACCTACAAACCATAATTTGGACCGTATCGAATACGAACTGAACAGTAATACTACATATATCCGTTTTTCAGATTTAAATGATTATAACGGAGAGAAAATAATTTTGGTGGATAGCATCGGAGTTCTAATGGCATTGTATCAATATGCCGATGTTGCATTCGTAGGTGGTAGTTTCAAATCGAAAATACATAATGTGTTAGAACCGGCAGTTTACGGAATTCCAGTTGTATTCGGTCCTCATTTTGCAAATTCTTCCGAAGCAACTCTGCTTCTAAACGAGGGGGCTGGCTTTTCGGGTAAAAACGAAACCGAAATTTTCGAAATTTTGAAAAATCTTTTTTTACACGAAGAATTCCGTTTACAAGCTGGAGCCAAAGCAAATCAGTTTGTAAAGAAAAATTTAGGGGCAACAGATAAGTTCATCAACTATTTTGAAAAACTTTTATGAGATTAAATTATGAGAATAGCATACCTTGATACAATAGCTGGCATAAGCGGCGACATGACATTAGGGGCTTTTATTGCCGCTGGAGTTAGTTTAGATTCGCTTAAACATGAGCTCAGAAAATTAAAATTAGAAGGTTACGAACTCCGATTAAAAGAAGTTGTCCGAAGCGGAATATCGGCTGTGAAATTAGATGTTGTAATTACCAATCAACCTAAATACCATCGGCACTTAAAAGACATTCACAACATTATCGATTCGAGCGAATTGTCTGAAAAAGTAAAGCATAATGCAAAAAATATTTTCAAAGAACTCGCAATAGGCGAGGCAACTGTTCACAAAACTAGCATCGAAAAAATTCACTTCCACGAAGTTGGAGCATTAGATGCAATTGTTGATATTGCCGGTACAGCTATCTCTTTAGAACTTTTACAAATCGAAAAAGTTTACACTTCGCCTGTAAAACTTGGATGCGGTGGATTTGTAAACACCGAACACGGAACAATGCCAATCCCAACACCGGCAACTATCGAAATTCTTAAAAATTATCCGACTATATTGACGAACATACCATTCGAGTTGACCACTCCAACTGGCGCTGCGATAGTGAAAGCATTATCATCAGGAGTTATTTCGTCGGAAAACTTAGAAATGAAAAGTATCGGTTACGGTTCGGGAAGCAAAGATTTAGAAATTCCTAACCTCCTCCGTATAATTGTTGCTGAACTCGAAACTCCCCGTTCCGATGAATCACTCGTGGTGCTGGAAACTAATATCGACGATATGAATCCTGAAATATATCCTTATATAATAGAGAAACTGCTTGCAGCCGGTGCTCACGACGCATACCTGATTCCGATAATAATGAAAAAAGGGAGACCGGGAATTCTACTATCAGCGTTGGCTGAAAAAAACAAACTCGAAAAAATTACTCCCATAATTTTTTCACAAACTTCAACACTTGGCATTAGAATACATACAATCGACCGACAGAAGGTTGAGCGAAAAACGATTAAAATATCAACAACATTAGGCGAGGTACAAGCTAAGCTAATTTCTTACGGAAGCATTAAACGCATCACACCCGAATTTGAAGAGTGCAAGCGAATAGCCGAAGAGAGACAAATACCTTTAATCGAAGTTTATAAAATATTAGAGAGAGAATTTACTGATTCGTTTTGAAAGATCGTTTTTACAATTTTAACACGGCCAAGTCAATCTGCATTCTGCATTATAAACACGCACTACGAAAACCTTAAACCAATTACGTCTTCTGTTGCTTCTTTTTTGCTGCTGGGAAAAGTATGTTGTTCAAAATTAATCTGTAGCCTGGCGAATTTTTATGCAGGTTCAAATCTGTCGGCGGGTCGCCTACTGCGTGCTGATAATCCTCTGGGTCGTGTCCGCCATACCAGGTAAATGTACCACGCCCCAAATTGCCATGAATGTATCGCACCTCTTCGGTCCCCTCCTTTTCAGCAAGTATGATTGTAGTTTTCTTAATCAAACTCTTTTTAAAATTTGTGGTCTGCCCCATAAATCCTTTGATTATATTTGCATGATTTTGAGTAAGCATTGTAGGAACGGGGTCATATTTTGCCGAAAACTCGAATAGTGTGAAATAATCGGTTTCTTGATTAACAAACCCAGCCATATCGCTGGGGGGTATATCGATATCCGAATATTCATAACGCATAGGGTTGCGTTCGACTGTAAAATTTTCGAAAGCCAGACACTTCGAATAATCCAACTTCTTCTGAAAGTTTGGATCTGGCGGATCACCGTCGTACATAACATCACAGATGTCTGTATTTTCAGCTGCTAAAGCTATATCAAAGGCATCGGTTGCCGAGCACATAGCAAACATAAACCCCCCCGATGCAATATACTCCTTAATAGTTCGGGCAACAGCTTTCTTTAATTCCGATACCTTCTTGAAACCTAATTCCTTTGCTCTTTTCTCATAAAGCACTTGCTGCTCGATATACCAAGGGGCTGTAGAAAAGGAAGCATAAAATTTTCCATATTGTCCGGTAAAATCTTCGTGATGCAAATGTAACCAATCGTATTGTAACAACTTCCCTTTTAATACTTCGTCGTCCCACACTTTATCGTATGGAATTTCAGCATATTCCATTGCAAGCACAACCGCATCGTCCCAAGGTAAAACATTTGGCGGAACATATACAGCAATCTTGGGAGCTGTTTCAAGCCGTACTACATCCTGATTATTATTTTCGTCTAAAACTTCGGCATAAATTTGTGAGGCTGTTGCAGCGCTAATCTTTTCAAATGTAACGCCGCGAACCAGACACTCTGTAGCAACGAGTTGGTGATCGTCGACCATAAACGAACCACCCCGATAATTTAAAAGCCAATCAACTTCGATTCCTTTTGTGAGCGACCAGTAGGCAATGCCGTATGCTTTCAAATGTTCGGCCTGCTTTAAATCCATCGGAATTAGAATTTTTTGAGAAAAGAGTGGCGAGCTATAAGCAACGACCAAAGAACATAGAACAATAAACAATGAGTGATGAACTTTTAGAAGTTGCAAAATAAATTTTGACACTCGATATATATTTTTGATTTGTGATTTCATAAGATATCTCCTCTAATTTCTCTTATTCTTCTGCGTGCTTCGTTTACATATACGGAACTCGGATATTTTTCTAACAATGTTTTATAAGCCTCAGTTGCTTTAACTGGATTTTTTAACCCCCATTGATAAACTGCTGCAAGCTTCAACTGCGATTTATCTGCAAATACATTATCCGGAAATTTTTCAATTAATCGTTCATAAGATGAGATGGCTTTCTCGTATTGTTGCATCATCGTGTAAACATCACCTAAAACTACCAATACATTTTCAACAATATCGGCATCGGGTTGTTTGGCGGCTAAAATCTCCAGCACTTCGGCCGATTTAAGAAATTGCCTCTGATGTTTTAATAAAATACCTTTCGAAAAATCGTTCAACATAGCTTCGTTGTTAAGATTTTCTTGTATCAACACTTGCAGGTCGATTGCATCGTTTGTGATATCGGAATTGGGGTTTGCTAATAGATTTTGCAATTTTTGTTGTGCCTCTTTGAAATTACCCCGCAAGAAATCGATTTCGGCGATAGCAAAATTAGCTTTTTCGCGAAGGTCGGATTGAGCAAGCCGCGAATCAGCGAGCCAACGAAATTTTTCAGCAGCCTTTTCAAGCTCCCCCTGCGATATAAAAACCCAACCACTTAAATAAGTAGCATCAAGAAGAACAGGAATATAATTGCTGTAATTTTTTTCTATACGATATAATGCTTCAGCAGCCTTTGTCAAATCGAATAATGTGTAATATTGGATGAATGCAATTCGATATAACGCTCGCGCGGCAAATTCTGTTTGCGGATAATTATCGATAACTTTGTTGAAAGCATCTATCGCTGATTTATATGTAGATTTAATGTCAGATGATTTATCTATAAAAGGTTTTAAATCGCCAAACAATTTCAGCGAGTCGTCTTCGCTAGCAACCTCTTCAAGGGTACGGGCGTAACCAAATTTCGATGCTGCAATGTTTATCGATTTGGGATAATTAATAATTACTTCCTCATAAGCTTTAGCGGCTGCTGAATATGCTCTGTCGCGAAAGGCACGTTCGGCAAAGTTAAAAATTTCGCGCCCGCCGGCTTTAGTTTTTTCGTCAAGTTGTTTAAAAATCGAGAAAGCTCTATCATATTTCTTTCCTTCCATATATAGCCAAGCCAGTAATTGAATCAGTTGCTGATTATCAGCATCGGTTTTGTAAGCTGCCTCAACTACAGATGTGGCCGAATTCAATCCTTCGACTTTTCCTGTGTAAATCGAAATCCGCGATTGAATGAAGCTCAAATGTGCAGGGTTTTGTTTGAGCAGCAGCAGATACTGTCGCGTTGCCTCTTCATAATTCATAGAAATTGAATAGAGGTATCCGATATCGGCGGCAAACAAAAATTTATCGTTTAAAACCTCCCTTCCTTTCTCATAAACTTTGATAGCATTATCGAGCATTCTACTTTCAACCATTGAGTTTGCTACAATATAATAGGAATTGATGTTTCGAATATCCACCTCAAGAGCCGACATCCAAGCTGCCATAGCTTTATCTTTATCGTTTGCACGTGCGTATGTTTTTCCAAGCTGCGATAGTAAGCCCACATCCTTCGGACGGAATTTTAACTGTGTGTTAATAATTTTAATAGCATCGGAATATCGTTTCAATTGTTCGTATCCGCGCATCAACGCATCGAAGAAAACAACATTCGACGAGTCGGCAGCAAACAATTCCTCATAAATTTTTATAGCATTATCCCAATCGCCGTTGCTTTCGTAAATTTGAGCCATACGAAATTTGTTATCAACGTTTCGAACCTGAGCGTTAATAGCGACGACTGATAAGAAAATCAGAATTATAAAATATATTTTTTTCATACGCTTAATTAAATATAATAAAAGTTTTGTAATCTTTCCCATTTCTTTGTATATTTTTGCGGCGACAAATAATAGCGCTACAACAATTCGAAATAGGAAGAAAAAAAAAGAATGAAACCTGAAGATATAGATATATTCGATTCCGATATAATCCCAAATCAGCTTCCCGTCTTACCTTTACGGGATGTGGTAATATTCCCTTTCACAATATTTCCGGTACTTGTAGGGCGCGAATCGTCGCTTAAAGCAGCACAAACTGCAAACGAACGGAATAAATACATTTTTCTGACTGCACAGAAAAGTCCGACAATCGAAGAACCGGGCGAAAACGATATTTACCGCGAAGGGACTGTCGCAAAAATAGTTCAAATACTAAAACTTCCAAACGGCTTGTTGAAAATTTTAGTAGATGGAATATCGCAAGCAGTTATTGAAGAATTTATACCAAACGACGAATTTCTTGAGGCACGCATAAAAATAATCTCGCCGAGATACGAAAGCAATCCCGAAATCGACGCTTATGTTCGTCATATATCGAGCTTATTCACACAATACATCCACCTTAACCGAAATCTTCCAAGCGAGGTATTAATAGCTTACGAAAACATCAAAGACCCATTTCGTAAAATTTATTTCGTTGCATCGAATATTACACAATCAGTAGAAACGAAACAAAAAATTCTTCAACAATTCAATATCAAAGATTTATCATTTGAATTAATCCGATTGTTAAATTCCGAAATTGATATCCTGAAAATAGGCAGGGATATAGATACAAAGGTTCACGATAATATTCAGAAAACCCAGCGAAAATTTTTTATACAGGAGCAGATACGAATTTTACAGGATGAGTTGGGGGATGAAGAAATGTCGCCCGAAATGCTGAAGCTCAAAGACCAGATCGAACAAGCCAAGATGCCTAAAGAAGTTCTAGAAAAAGCGATGGAGGAATACAACAAACTCCGCAAAACCCCTCCACAATCGCCGGAATCGACAGTAATTCGGAATTATTTAGATTGGATGGTGAACGTTCCGTGGTACAAAAAAACTGAAGATAATTTAGATGTAAAGCACGTACAAAAAATTTTAGACGACGATCATTATGGTTTAGAAAAACCTAAGGAAAGAATTTTAGAACATATTGCAGTTTTGAATCTTGTGAAAGAAATGAGAGGACAAATTTTATGTTTTGTGGGTCCACCGGGGGTTGGAAAAACTTCGCTCGGCAAATCGATAGCTCGTGCCTTAGGCCGAAAATTTGTGCGTCTTTCGTTAGGAGGTGTTCGCGACGAGGCTGAGATTCGCGGACACAGACGAACTTACATCGGCTCGATGCCCGGTAAAATTATCCAATCGCTTCGCCGTGCTGGCGTAGTAAATCCTGTTATTTTAATGGATGAGGTGGATAAAATGAGTATGGACTTCCGCGGCGATCCATCGGCTGCCCTGCTCGAAGTACTCGACCCCGAACAAAACACAACTTTCAATGATCACTATTTAGATATCGACTACGATTTATCGAAAGTAATGTTTATAACTACGGCAAATGTTCGGTATAATATTCCTCTTCCATTGCAAGATAGAATGGAGATAATTGAATTACCCGGTTATTTAGATTATGATAAACGCGAAATCGTTAAACGTCACCTGATTCCTAAACAGTTAAAAGAACATGGATTGACAGAAAAAAATGTGAGGTTTACAGAAAAAGCTATTATAAAAGTGATACGCGAATATACACGCGAAGCCGGTGTGCGTAACGTTGAACGTGAAATTGCCTCGATTATGCGAAAAACGGCTAAAGAAATAGTTATCGCACAGCAAAAAGGAACATCAACAGACAAAAAAAATCCATCGATTATTATTGATGAAAAAAAAGTAGAAGAATATTTAGGTGTGCCACAATTCCGCCAACGTAAAACTTCAACCGAACGGAAAGTCGGTTCGGTTATAGGTCTGGCTTGGACAAGTGTTGGAGGTGAAATTTTAAATGTCGATACTACAATAATGCCCGGTTCCGAAAAATTAACTCTTACCGGCAAACTTGGTGAAGTTATGAAAGAATCGGCACAAGCAGCTCTTTCATACATCCGCTCAAATACAAAGTTAATGGGTGTGGAGGATGAATTCTACAAAAACAAAGAAATCCATATCCATTTACCCGAAGGAGCAATACCGAAAGACGGACCATCGGCTGGACTTACAATGGCAATGGCAATTGTCTCGGCGGCATCAAACCGTCCTGCTCGAAGCGATGTAGCTATGACCGGCGAAATCACACTACGTGGAAACGTACTCGGAATCGGCGGTCTAACCGAAAAAATTCTAGCAGCCCAACGCAATCGCATAAACACGGTGTTAATTCCTGCAGAAAACGAAAAAGATTTAAAAGAAATCCCTGAAAAAGTTAAAAAAGGAATTAAAATAATTCCAATTCAAAAAATTGAAGACGCTTTGCCTCATGTGTTCGGAGTCAAAAAGAATAAAAATAACTAAATTCAAAAAAATGTTTTAAGTAGCTGATATTGTTTTAAAAGTTATATATATTAAGTAAATTAATTCCCAAAAAATGAATTACCTTGTAACAGCCCGGAAATGGCGTCCTTTAGTGTTTGAAGATGTGATAGGTCAAGAGCATATATCTACCACATTAAGAAATGCAATATCGCAGAATCGACTATCGCACGCGTATTTATTTAGCGGACCACGAGGCGTTGGAAAAACTACAACTGCACGCATACTTGCAAAGGCTGTTAACTGTAAAAATCCAAAAGACTTTAACCCGGATAACGAGTGCGAAATTTGTATTGAGGTTACAGAAGGAAAAAGTATGGATGTATTCGAAATCGACGGTGCATCAAACCGTGGTATCGAAGAAATCCGTAACCTCCGCGAGTCGGTTAAATATGTTCCTACCAAAAATAAATACAAAGTATATGTAATTGACGAAGTGCATATGCTTACCAAAGAAGCTTTTAATGCACTATTAAAAACTTTGGAAGAGCCGCCACCACACGTAATTTTTATTTTTGCAACGACCGAAGTTCACAAAGTACCGGCTACAATTCTTTCGAGATGTCAACGTTTCGACTTCAAGCGAATTGCCATTGAAGAAATTATGAAACATCTTCGTACAATCGCAAACGCCGATAACATTTCGATAGATGATGATGCGCTTTTAATCATAGCTAAAAAAGGCGACGGCTCGATGCGCGATGCTCAAAGCATATTCGATCAGGTCGTTTCATTCTGTGGAAATGAAATAACTACAAATAAAATCATCGAAGCATTAGGATTGGTTGATCAAGAATTATTTTTCCGCACAACCGATTTAATTAAAAATAAAGATACAAAAGGGGGGGTCGAATTAGTCGAAGAAATTTTAAAGCAAGGTTACGACATAAAAGAATTCTTAGCCGGCTTAAACGAACATCTTCGTAATTTGCTTATTGTGCTCACTACTGAATCAGCTCAGATGTTGGAAGTTTCCGAAGTCTATAAAAAACGCTACATCGCCGAGGCTAAGTACTTTTCAGAAAACGATATACTCAGATTAGTCAAAATAGTCAGCGATACCGAAACGAGTATCAAGTGGGTGCAGCAACCACGATTTAAATTAGAGGTTGCACTGATTCAAATGATAAAAATGGATAATTCAGTTGAAATCAGCAAACTTTTAAATCAAATTGAAGAGTTAAAAAAAAAGATAGATAATGGTATAAGGGTCGAGGGTAAAGTAATGGCATCGCCACCTTCGTTAGGATCGGCACCAAAATCGACTACTACCCCACCTACTAAAACATCGATACTGAACTTGAAGGGTTTAGGATTTGCAACAAAAAATTATGAAACAAATTCCGGAGTATTAGCTGAAATAAATTTCCAAACCCAAACAAGTTCTCTTTCTCAAACATTTCCATCCTCAACGTCGATATCATTCGACGAAGCTGTTGCCAAATGGGGAGTTATTGTAAACGAAGCCGGGCAAAATCGTGTATTTCTAAAAACTATTTTAAGTTCTTCAAAAATAATTGATTGCTCGAATGGAGCAATTAAAATTTCTTGCCCAAACGAATCATATCTTGAGATATTAAGAAAAAACCGCGACTATATTACAGAATTGGCACAACAAATTTACGGAACGAAGGTACGACTTGAGGCAATAGTTGATTCCCATTTTAATGAAAATACGACGAATTATTTTTCTAACAAGACCGCACCCAAAGAGTACCAACATCCTATTGTTGAAGCATTAAAAAGTCAACTTGGAGCTGTCGAATTTAATCCAAACGACGATATCTAAACCATTTTGTTTGCCCCACATAATTTGTCACTCCTATTTTCTCTGCTCCCCTAAAAAAATTTATAAAATACCTCTCCTTTAAACATAGATTCGTTTAAATTTTTTACTAAAGCATCTGCGAAAAGGTTTTTAATCTTCAAAGTTTTCTATTGATTACCGTCTGTTTTTTTCTTAAATTTTAAAGTCAATTTATGAAAGTATATGAAGAAGACATAATAGCGGCAATTTCAACACCTATAGGTGAGGGGGCAATATCAATTGTTAGAATCAGCGGTAAAGGCTCGCACCAATTAGCTGATAAAATATTTCAAGGTAAAACAAATTTATCTGATTCTAAAACACATACATTACATTATGGAGTTATAAAAACAGCAGAAAATTTTGTTATCGACGAAATTTTAGCTGCTGTTTTCAAGGAACCCTACTCATACACCGCTGAAGATATGATTGAATTTAATTGTCACGGTGGCTGGTATGTAACCAACCGAATATTACACGAGATTATTTCGAGGGGTGCTCGCCTTGCCGAACCTGGCGAATTTACTAAACGTGCCTACTTAAACGGTAAAATCGATTTAGTTCAAGCCGAAGCTATCGCCGATTTAATTAAAGCTAAATCTGATATTGCCCACAGAGCTTCGATTATGCAATTAGAAGGAAATTTATCCAAAAAAATTCGTAGCATCGTGGATAAAATAACTAATTTAATAAGTATAATTGAATTGGAGCTGGATTTTGTTGAAGAAAATATATTATTTACTAATGCAAAAAATACTGCGAAAGATATAGGCTCTATTATCAAGGACTTAAATCTTTTAATCAGTTCTTTCGAATATGGCAAATTATGCCGCGAGGGGGTGAAGGTTATTATTGCTGGTAAACCTAATTCCGGTAAATCCAGCTTATTAAACCGATTATTGGAAGAAAATCGTGCAATAGTTACACCAATTCCTGGCACAACACGCGATATTATCGAAGAAAATTTTATAATTAATGGTGCGTTATTTAAACTAATCGATACCGCCGGTATTAGATTAACCACAGATAGCATCGAAATCGAAGGGGTTAGGCGGGCGTATGAAAAAATTGACCAATCGGATCTTGTCTTGTTCGTAATAGATATAAGCAATATCGCTCCGAATGAAGAAATAAGTTTATTGAACCAGATTCTATCGAAAGGGAAAAACTTAATAATTGTATTTAACAAAATCGACTTGGTTAGTGATACAACAAAGTTTATTAAGGATATCGATGATAAATTCGGCTCAATCTCAAAAGTCAAAATTTCCGCATTAAAAGGGGAAGGAATTGAAGAATTAAAAGAGATAATTTTTCAAACTTCCGTATTAAATAAGCAAACACAGCCAGAGGGAAGCATTTACATTACCAACGAATGGCACAGAGAGGCTATTATTAATTCGCGAGAGAGTTTAAAATTAGCTTTCGATAGTTTATCGAAAGGATTAAGTGGCGAATTTATAGCTCTGGATCTTAAGGCTTCGATTGATTCATTAGGAAAAATAATCGGAAAAGTAACATCCGAGGATATTTTAAATAACATTTTTTCAAAATTTTGTATAGGAAAGTAAGATTGTTTCACGTGAAACAAAAGTATGATTAACAAAAATCATTATGATGTAATAGTAATTGGAGGGGGGCACGCAGGTATTGAAGCCGCATTAGCTACCTCGCGAATGGGGCTCTCTACTTTGATGGTAACTATGGAATTTTCCAAAATCGGAGAACAATCGTGTAACCCTGCTATTGGCGGAACTGCAAAAGGACACTTAGTTCGCGAAATCGATGCATTAGGGGGCGAAATGGGAAAAATTGCTGATCTTACAGGTATCCATTTCAGAATGTTAAATACCTCGAAAGGCCCAGCCGTCTGGTCGCCACGTTGCCAATCCGATAGACTTTTATACGCCTCGGTAGCCCAAAATACAATTTTTCAACAAACTAATCTAAATGTTATTGAAGATACTGTTGACGAAATTATCGTCAATAATAATTCTACAGAAAACAATTTAAGAAGTGTAGGGGGTATCAAAACACTTAAAGGAAAAATAATAATTTCTAAAGCGGTAATTTTGGCAACTGGTACATTCTTAAGAGGAATTATGTTCACTGGAATGAATTCCACATTAGGCGGAAGATATGGCGAACCAGCAGCTAACAACCTTACATTAAATCTTGAAAATTTAGGCTTTAAATCAGCTCGACTAAAGACTGGAACACCACCTCGCATAGATTTAAATAGTATTGATTTTTCAAAAGTCGAAGAGCAGATAAGCGATAACCCGCCTGTCCCATTTTCTTATCAGACCGAAACAATTACAAACAAACTTGTTCCTATGTACTTAACATACTCTAATCAGAAGACTCACGAAATACTAAGAACAGGTTTCGCCGAATCTCCTCTTTTTACAGGTTTAATTAAAGGCAAAGGACCCAGGTATTGTCCCTCTATCGAAGATAAAATATACCGTTTTGAAGAGAAAGAAAGACATCAAATATTTTTAGAGCCAGAGGGATATAATACAAATATTGTGTATGTAAATGGATTTTCAACCAGTTTGCCAACCTCTATTCAAGAATCAGCATTGCGCACAATTCCAGGTTTAGAAAAAGTTAAATTAATTCGTCCCGGCTATGCTGTAGAATACGATTTCTTCCCAACCGACCAGTTGAATTTGACATTGGAAACCAAAGCAATATCAGGACTTTATTTTGCGGGTCAAATTAATGGTACTTCCGGATACGAGGAAGCCGCTGCTCAAGGATTAATGGCCGGCATCAATGCCGCACTCAAAATTATGAAGAAAGATCCATTTATACTTAAACGTTCAGATGCATACATTGGTGTTTTAATAGATGATTTAATAAACATTGGTACCGACGAACCATACCGCATGTTCACATCTCGGGCTGAATATAGGTTGCTATTGCGTCAGGATAATGCCGATCGGAGATTAATGAAATATGGATATCAATTTGGACTTATCCCAGAAACGACATACTCGAATTTTAAATTAAAGGAAAAATTAATAAACGAACTGATTTCATTTAGTAAATCTATTTCATTATATTCTAATAAAGTTAATGAATACTTACTTGCAAAAGGGGAAAGCCCGATTGTTCAGAAAGAGACTCTTTTTAATTTATTAAAACGAACGAACACTCATATGGCCGATTTCCTTAGCTTTGAAGAGATAAATGAGAATGCCTTTATTAAAACGGTAACAAATGCACCACGCCGACTTAAGGAAGAAATTCTTCAGCAGGTAGATATAGAGATAAAGTACGAAGGTTACATTAACCGACAGCGTGTACAAATAGCAAAATTCGAAAACTTAGAAAATCTAAGTATTCCTGAAAGATTTGAGTATCGGAATTTAAGAGCAATTTCCTACGAAGGGCGTGAAAAACTGGAAAAAATTAAACCAAGATCAATAGGTCAAGCCGCCCGAATTCCTGGTGTTACCCATTCCGATATTTCGGCTTTACTAATCTATTTACATAGATAGTTTCACGTGAAACAATTATGAAAAATTTAAATAAAAAAATCTGGTTACAAAACATATTATTGCAAAATGGATTGAAATTAGAGAATAGACAATTGGATTTACTAATAAATTTTGTAGAATTGTTATTAGAAAAAAATAAAAATATAAATTTAATTTCTCGAAAAGATACGGAATTCGTATGGGAAAATCATGTCTTTCACTCTTTAGCTCTTTGCAAGTATTTTAATATCAATAATTCACCAAAAATATTAGATTTAGGTACCGGTGGCGGTTTTCCCGGTATCCCGTTAAAAATAGCATTACCTGATATTAAGATCGATTTAGTGGATTCGATAAGAAAAAAAGTGGCCGTTGTAAGTGAATTCGTTAAAACACTAAAATTAAGCAATACATCTGTAATTTGTAGTCGAGCTGAAAATTTAGGTTCTGAATTTTACAATAAATACGATATTGTGCTTTCGCGTGGTGTTGCCCCTTTAATTGATCTGGTAAAATGGGTAAAACCCCTATTAAATCGTAATAGTAATTACGAAATTGTAACAAATACAAAAAAACAAAAGGATAAAATAAAATCCCCAATATTAATAGCCTACAAAGGAGGGGAACTTGAATCGGAAATACAATCTATAAAATTAGCTAATCTTTGCGCATCGGTGCTTATTTGCGATATGTCAGTA
Source organism: uncultured Ignavibacteriota bacterium (assembly GCA_947085285.1). GTDB lineage: Bacteria > Bacteroidota > Ignavibacteria > UBA10030 > BY39 > JASEGV01. Next base: position 7,732 of record CAMTVZ010000187.1, on the reverse strand, counting down.
AGTGGTATTGAAATAAATTTACTTCAAAACAAAAAAATTGTGTTAATTCAATTTTAAAAATTATGAACATAAACAAAAAATTATTCGAACAATTAGAACTACTAACAACCGAAAAAGTTAATAAAGCTTCAGAAAATATAGATGCTTTATCAACACTCGATATTCTTAAAACTATCAACAAGGAAGATGCAAAAGTATCAACGGCGGTGAAATCAGAATTAAAGTATATCGCTAAAGCAGTCGACCTTATTGTTAAATCTATAAAATCTGGTGGTCGGCTCTTTTATGTTGGGGCTGGCACGAGTGGTCGACTCGCAGTAATCGACGCCGCTGAGATGCCCCCCACATTCGGCACCGATCCTAAGTTAGTGCAAGCGATTATTGCCGGCGGCAACAAAACGGTTTTTCGATCACAGGAAGGTGTTGAAGACCGCGAAGTAGAATCGATAAAAAATCTGCGCAAACTTCGACTCAACAACAGCGATGTCGTTTGTGGAATTGCAGCAAGTCTCAGAACTCCCTTCGTATCAGCGGCACTTGCTTATGCAAAACAAATCGGCTGTAAAACAATTCTTGTTACAACTAACTCCCGTTCAATACTACTCAACAAAAATTTCGCCTCAATTCATAATTCAATCGATGTTGCAATTTGCCCGGATGTTGGACCAGAAATTATTGCAGGCTCCACGAGAATGAAGTCGGGAACCGCTCAGAAAATGGTTTTAAATATGTTAACAACCGCCTCAATGATACGTTTAGGAAAAGTTTATGGAAATCTGATGGTCGACCTCAAACTTAATAGCCGCAAACTTGAAGAAAGGGCTAAGCGTGTAATTATGAATATCGCTAAAGTCGATTACGAAAAGGCTGAAGAAGCTTTAAAAAAGTCGGGTGGACACGTCAAAACAGCTATCGTGATGATTATGAAGAACACCACCAAAACCGAAGCACAGAAAAAGCTGAAGAACGCAAACGGATTTTTACGACTCGCACTTAAATGATGCTAAAAAATCCATTAGCTGAAAATATACAATATTATCCCCCTTTCGATGGTTTTCCTAAGGAAGGGATTGATTTCTTAAAAAAGCTTAAAAAAAATAACAACCGTGAATGGTTCAATACACACAAACACGATTTTGAAAATAACGTTAAGCTTCCGATGCAATCGCTAATACTTGAGTTGAAACCTTTGCTGCATAAATTTGCAGCCGATTTCGTAGTCGACCCTAAACGTTCTCTCTTTCGTATTTACCGCGATACACGTTTCAGCAAAAATAAGAACCCTTATAAAACTCACATTGCGGCCATATTTCAACCGACAAAAAATTGGAAAGATAGCGCCGGCTTATATCTTCATATTGAACCCGACGAAATTTACCTGGGGGGTGGAATGTATATGCCCTCGAGCGATGACTTGAAAAAAATTAGAAATGCGATTGCTGTTCACCCTAATAAGTTTTTAGAAATAATCGAATCAAAAAAATTTCATTCACTTTTTAAAACTCTTGAGGGGAAAAAGTTAAAGCGAGTACCGCAAGGATTTTCTCCTAACGATAAAATGGCAGAATGGCTTAAATTGAAGCAATATTTCATCTCGTACACTATGAAAACAGAGGAGTGTTACAAAAAAACATTCCCATCAAAAGTGGCAAATATTTTTGAAGCAATGATGCCATTAGTAAGGTTTATCAACGAAGCGTTACATAAACTTAGTAATTGACTATTTCAGTTTTATTTCGTAATTTCAACACATCAATTTTCGTAGTGGGAACGCTCATTGAAAATCCACTTTCCAAAAAAATTATTATATTTTGGGTGTTTTATTTACCATTTCACATCCCAAAATTCATCAACAATTAATTTATTAATCAATTCGTGATTTAAAAACAGGAGTGAGCAATGACACAAAACAAAAAACTTTTATCGTGGGTAAATGAAATGGCACAGATGTGCCAACCATCGTCGATACATTGGTGCGATGGTTCAGAAGCCGAATACAACAAGATGGCTGACCTATTAGTTAAAAATGGGACTTTTCAAAAGCTAAACGAGAAGTTACGTCCAAACAGTTATTACGCAAAATCCGACCCAACCGATGTTGCTCGAGTAGAAGATCGGACATTTATCTGTACTAAAAACCGGGAAGATGCTGGCCCGAACAACAACTGGCAAGACCCAGTCGAGATGAAAGCAAATCTTATCAAACTTTTTACCGGAAGTATGAAAGGCAGAACAATGTACGTAATTCCTTTCAGTATGGGCCCGCTTGGCTCGAACATTTCTTATATCGGTGTCGAACTCACCGACTCCCCTTACGTTGTCTGTAATATGAAAATTATGACTCGCATGGGAACTGATGTTTTAAAAGTTTTAGGTGATGGCGATTTTGTCCCTTGTTTACATTCAGTAGGTTACCCACTTGCCGAAGGTCAAGCCGATGTATCCTGGCCCTGCAACAGTACCAAATACATAGTTCATTTCCCCGAAGAGCGTAGTATCTGGTCTTTCGGTAGTGGATACGGGGGCAACGCACTTCTCGGAAAAAAATGCTTCGCACTTCGTATTGCTTCGGTGATGGGCAAAGAAGAAGGCTGGCTCGCCGAACATATGTTGATTGTTGGTATTACTTCTCCACAGGGTGTAAAAAAATATTTTGCAGCTGCCTTTCCAAGCGCCAGTGGTAAAACCAACCTGGCTATGTTAAATTCATCTTTACCTGGATGGAAAATAGAATGCGTTGGCGACGATATTGCCTGGATGAAATTTGGTGCCGACGGAAGATTGTATGCCGTAAATCCCGAAGCCGGTTTTTTTGGAGTTGCACCTGGTACCTCGATGCTCACCAACAAAAACGCATTGCTTACTTGTAAAGAAAATTCTATCTTTACAAATGTTGCTCTAACACCTGATGGCGATGTTTGGTGGGAAGGTATGACCGAAGAAAAGCCAAAACTTTTAACCGATTGGCAGGGAAAAGCTTGGACACCAGAATCGACCACTCCTGCTTCTCATCCAAATGCGAGGTTTACTACGCCAGCAAAACAATGCCCTGTTATTGATTCTAATTGGGAAGATCCAAAAGGAGTTCCCATTTCTGCTTTCATTTTTGGTGGACGACGTGCTAAAACAGTTCCTCTGGTCTTTGAAGCTTTCAACTGGCAACACGGTGTGTTTGTAGGTTCAGCTGTTGCATCCGAGACTACCGCAGCTGCTGCAGGGGCTGTCGGGCAAGTCCGCCGCGACCCCTTCGCTATGCTTCCTTTCTGTGGCTACAATATGGCCGACTATTTCAATCATTGGCTTCAGATGGGTAAAAAATCTTCACCCGATAAACTTCCGAAAATTTTCAACGCCAATTGGTTCAGGAAAGATCAAAATGGAAAATTTATTTGGCCCGGATATGGCGACAATATACGTGTTCTTAAATGGATTTTCGAACGCGTTGAAGGGAAAGATAATTTTATCGACTCGCCGCTTGGGAGAATTCCAAAAAATGGTAGTATGGATTTCGATGGAATGAATATTTCTGAAGATTCTATCAAAGAACTTTTCCACATCGAAAAAGAAGAAGGTCTAAAAGAAGTCGATAACATATTCGAATTCTACAACCAATTCGGAGACCGACTGCCAACCGAGTTAAAAACCGAACTCCAATTGATGAAAGAAAGATTTATTAACTTGTAACATACAAAGCACACAGTTATTTTTTTGAACTAAATGTCTGTGTGCTTATTTGTTAAATAAGTAATGCAGACATCCAGACAAATTCTAAAAAATTTTAGACAAGTAATCACATCCGTATTACAAGCTTTTCCAAGTCCGGATGCAGTGAATGCGTTTGTACATTTATGCCATAAAATTGCCCTCGCTTACCTACGCACAAAATTCTCAAGCAATAAATACGTTGAAAATCGTTTTGGGATAAATATCGATGATTTAGCGTTCGATGTTATTGCAGATATTTTTGCTCGGGAAGTTGTTAGTAATTTAAAAACTCAACATTCATCCCGCTACATCGAAAAAGGTAAACTATCAAAAACTGACCTGGATGCTATTTTTAATGCAACCGAAGAGATACTTGTCAATCATTTTTGTTTAGGTGATGGCGATCCGGCGATGTATTTTAACCCGAAAATTGCATTAGAGAAATCACTTCAAATTACGATCCCTGTAATCTATTAACATATAACAACTTAAACATATTAAAGAAAAAAATTATTTCTTAGTGCAATTTTCGGGTTAATATTACTGACTATGTACCTCCTAAAGAACCAGACCACAGTGCAGATATTAGTGCTTTTTTCGGTTTTGATTTAAAGATAAAGTCATTTGGAACTCATGACGGATATGATCTTTTATCTCGAAAACTTTTTAAAGAAGATAAAATTTCACAAGAGACAAATATTGAATACTTTGAAGAATTTAAAAAAGAAATACTCTACTGGGATGGAGATAAGTTTGTGAATTATCCTACTTTGAATAAAAGATATCTTGAAGCGGTGGCGGAGCTTGAGAAGGGAAAAGCCGGTAGGTAGTATTTAGTAAGTAGTAATTAGCAGATGAATGGGAGAAGAGGTGAGGGGGTAAAATGGCGTCGTAGGTCGATTTTTAAAATCGACAAAAGGGAAATAAATAAATCTGTGTCATCCGTGCCTGCACGCCGTAGTGTTTATAAATGTTTCGGTCGCCTACGCTCCAAAGCTTCAGCGACGGAGCGCACGCAGGCGTGTGCTATAAAGATGAGCTAAAAGTATTTTGAAACTCTGTGAATAAAGAATATCGAACACTGAATCGCGAATTTAGAAGTATTAATGCTTTAAGACTTTTATTTGCGGTGGATACGAATACGGTTACGCTATTCTTATACCATTCGTCATAGCTTCGTAAGGAATAAGATTTTGCTTAGTAAAGTCTTTAGGATTGTATGCAAGCGGAGAAATGCGGAGGTCAATTTTGTAACGTAATTTTGCCAATCGTAAGCTTTCCTCAAACCTCGTTTTTCGAAAGTCAGGTGAGACTACAACAATATCAATATCGCTGTCTTTATGCGAGGTCCCCTTCGCAAAAGAACCGTACAGATATGCCTTTATAACTACAATCTTATTTTTCTGAAGTTCTTTTACAAATTGTTTTGCAATTTTTATTGCTTCAGTAGTTTTAGAATTTGTGTTCGTGTTGTTCTTGTTTTTTTTATGCATGACTCAGCTAATTGTTTTGTAGCCAATTTAAATAATTCAAATTTCTCATCCGGATAACGCGCTTCTATAACGAAGCGATTCAATAATTCTAAAAATTCTTTCAAATTATCATCAAACGTCAAACCTGCTTTATCAGCCAGTAAAATTAAATCGTGTGAGTACGGTGGATGTTTTTTGGTATTCTTTACAAAAAGCGCCTTCAGAGTTTTCTCAATGACTAAATGACAGAAAAAACAGCTATGATGGTAATTTTTGCCTCCATTAAATATCAACAAAGCGGTTTCAAAATCGCTTTGTGATGATTTCAGCCAGTAATCAATTTGCTTATTAATATCAATTTTCATATCAAATAATACAAAGTTATTGATGAAAAAGCAAAACGAAAATAGAACTAAATATATTTTGAAACTCTGCGAATAGCGAATTACGAAGTATGTTTGAGCAACGAATCACGCTATTCTTATACCATTCGTCATAGCTTCGTAAGGAATGATATTATCTTTAATAAAATTTTTAGGATGGTAAGCTAAAGGAGAAATCCGAAGATCAATTGAACGACGTAACCTGGCAAGCCTCACACTCTCATCGAATCTTGAGCGCTTAAACTGCGACGATACGACAACAATATCTATGTCGCTTTCCTCGCGGGGGTTGCCGTTTACATACGAACCATACAAATACGCTTTATCGACCTTAATATTATTTTGTCGTAAATGTTCAATAAATATTTTTGCAATTTTTATTGCGTAATCAGTTTTTGAAGCCATAATATAAATTGTTCTGTGGTTTTAAAATACTTCTTCGTTAAGGAGGGGGTTGCTTTTTTGTAAATCTCAAATTTTTCATCAGGGTATCTTGCTTCAAGGTTAAATCCATTCATATCGGTAAGAAAATCCAACTCGTTCTCACCTAACTTGATATCTGCCTTCTCTGCTAAAAATTCAAGGTCATGGGTTCGAGGGGGTATTTGTTGTGTTTTTTTAACTACTAAGGCTTTTAAACATTTTTCGATAGTTAAGTGACAAAAAAATAAACAATAGTGAAGGTTCTTTCCTGTTTTTAAAATACTCTTGGCGGTTTCAAAATCGCTCCGTGACGATTTCAGCCAGTAATCAATTTGTTTATTAATATCAATTTTCATATCAAATAATACAAAGTTATTGATGAAAAAGCAAAACGTGAGTCAATCGTCAATAGGGGAAAAAAGTGAAGAATTAGACCCGGAGAATTACTTCATAAATCATCATTCATTGCCCTCCCACCTCTGCGTTCGGGCGGGTTCGATATTCTCTTGTCCGCCAACTGGCTGATTAAAACCATCTTAAACCCTTGCTTTCCCCAGCCCCCACTACATCCTGAGCACAGTCCAGAGTTTCTCCCGTTTTACATTACTTGTCGAAGGACTCACCCCTCATTGCACAGCCATTGTTCGTTGCTGTAGGAATAAAAACTTTATTTTTTAATCCGTTTCTTGTAAGGTGCCTTAAGTTCGCTGACTGCAAGTATTTTATTTGTAACTCGATATGATTTACTGGTCTGCTTTTCTGATATCCTCTCGGACACATTTTTTCCGAGCAACACATCCGGGTCTATGTCTGCTCCATTCTCCCATACTATTGTCCCAAGTGTTTTGTCAACCTTGAGTGAAGCAAAAAGTTTGTAATTCAGTTTTAGTGGTTCAAATATTTGTCCACATAAAAAAGGTTCTAAATTTACAGTCTTAGTGCTTCCATTGCTTAGTTTCAATTTGACTGTGTAGCCGTTTAATATTTTTGCAGAAACAACTCTTATCATATAAAAATCTATTTCAATGGTTCAATGGGTTTTAGTGTATAGCCGCGTCTTGCTCTTTTCCAATTTAGTTCAAGCTCACTTCGGTGTAATACTGCCCACTCTAGTACCAAAGTCAATGCACGATGAGGCAACTTTCCTTCGATAATTTTAAGCGTATCTATAGATATCTTTGCTTCATATTCAGAATATATTGCGTGAAAATGAGGCGGTGTATGGTCATTAAAATACATCGCGATAATAATACCATAGAATTCGCTTATCCTTGGCATGTTTAATAATAGAAAATTCCAGATTAAATTACAATCACAACCTGTGTGTCGTCCTGAAAAAAGTTGACAAGGTTAATAATGATTTTCTTTCTTTTTTTGCTTCTTTTTTTCTTTCTTTTGTTGACATGTTGATAACTTCGTCATGCAACATATTTCAATGATGGTGTCATATATCCAATACCCATATGCGGTCTCAGATCGTTATACAGAGTCACAGCTTCTTTTACAGCTTGTATGGCTTGTTGAATACTTGTAAATGTCGCGTTCAAATAAAATTCAGTTTTCAAAATACCATTCACACGCTCAGCGATAGCATTCTCATACGGATTGCCTGCCTCACCCATACTAAGCTTTACACCGTGATGCTTAAGCAACTGTACATAGCTGTCAGAACAATACTGAAAACCACGATCCGAGTGGTGTATCAATCCTTCTACAGACGGAAGTCCGCTCAATGCCATCCTAAACGCG
>CAMTVZ010000186.1:0-7362 GCA_947085285.1 uncultured Ignavibacteriota bacterium | reverse complement strand
TATGTTTAAGTTGTTATATGTTAATAGATTACAGGGATCGTAATTTGAAGTGATTTCTCAAATGCAATTTTCGGGTCTATGTTTTACTGGATGCCGCAACTCCGTTTGATGTAGCGCTGTTTCAGTATTTGAGTAAGAGGCAGAGGATGGGGTGAAAAAATATCGGACAGACAATTAACTGCGTTGTGTGTCTTAGTAACTTGATGCCTTCGTGGCAATGAATTCATCTGAATTCTTTAGGAAAAATATTCCGTTTACAATTTCCACAATCCTTGAACGGGCACAGCATACAAATTTTTCCCAAATGGAATAATTTCTGAACCCGTATACATAACAATCCCACGATGAAATTTCTTACCGGTAATTTCAGAAAGTATCTTGATGTTCTTAAAATCGTTCGCTGTTACGGTAGAGCTTGCTTTAACTTCAATACCAACTATTCTTCCCTTCCTATCTTCCAATAAAAGATCTACTTCTTGACCCCTTAAAGTCCTGAAATGGAAAAGTTGCGGTTGTGTATGGCTCCAGGTAATTTGTTTAGTGAGTTCCATCGCCACAAAATTTTCAAACAAAGGTCCTATCGCTGCATTCCCTTGTTTAAGTTGAGTGATTTGAACCCCTGTTAAATGAGCTAACAATCCTGTATCGCTGAGTATTACCTTCGGTGTCTTAATTAATCGCTTCCCAAGGTTACTCGACCATGCTGGCAAAAATTTTATCAGAAAAATTGTTTCCAAAAGTGTCAGGTAACGCTTTAACGAGGTTTGTGGGATGGCGGCACTGTTGGAGATTTCAGCTATGTTCAGTAGGGTCGTGGAGCGGGCTGCTAACAAAGAAAGTAATTTAGGTAGTGTCGTTAAACCCTCAATGCGCGCCAGGTCTCGCACATCCCGCTGGAGTATGGTAGTGATATAAGACCCGAACCATGAGTCCCGACGCTCGTTACCTTTTCGGGTTAAACTTTCCGGATATCCTCCGGAAAGAATTTTTTCAAATAGATGCGAAAGGTCCAACAATGGAAGCTTGAGCGACAGCGAGGCATCTGAAAAAATTGTATCAACGAATGTTTCCGTCACACCATCGAGTTCGCCTTGAGAAAATGGCCATAGTGATATAATCTCCATGCGACCCGCTAATGAATCCGCCAGTCGAGGTAGGAGTAAAACGTTCGCTGAGCCTGTTAGAATAAATATCCCTGGTTTTCGTACTCTATCGACTTCCGCTTTTATAGCGAGGAAAAATTCAGGTGCTCTCTGAACTTCATCTATCGCAATAGGAAGTGTAATATTTTTTAAGAAACCATCCGGGTCTGAGCGCGCACCTGAGAGGACGGTTACTTCATCAAATGTAATATATCTTGCTGGATATATGGTTTCAACTATCTCTCTAATGAGTGTACTTTTCCCAGTTTGGCGAGCACCGTTTAAGAAGACAACGGGACTATCCTTCAGGGCTGTGATAATTCTTTTTTGTATGTTTCTCTTAATCATACAATAACATAAACAATAATAAAGCAAAAATCAACCACTAAATGGTGTAATTTCCACCACTAACTGGTGGATTTTTACAGTTAGTTTTCGTAGTGTGATCGGACTATCTCGACAAGGATCGGCTTTCAATCGTTTAATTAACTCCACACTCCTTAACCCACCCACTCACCGACGGTTCTATCCGCCGTTTAATGTAGCGCTGTTTCAGTATTTGAGTAAGAGGCAGCGATTGGGCTAAAACTATTTATTCAAACTTTCCTATTTTTTGCAGGGGATTTTTTTCCATCAACCTGCAGGATATCCTGTATTGTGCATATCAATTTTTCGGCAGTGTAAGGTTTTGGTAAAAAGATTTTTACATCACAATCGCTGATTTCTTTTAGTTTGTCTTCTGTGAAGAGGCCACTTGATACAATAATCTTAGTTTTTTTATCTTTTTTTCTTAGCTCGCGTATCAAGTCGATACCATTCATAACAGGCATTTCTAAGTCAGTTAATATCAGATCGAATTTTGTATTCATCTGAGAATAAATTGCGATCGCTTCGTCTCCGTTAGCTGCAGTAGTAACTACATAGCCGTATGTTTCTAAAACATCCTTTGATATTTCACGTATCGCGGCTTCGTCGTCCACTAATAAAATATTTAACCCTTCTACATTATAAAGTTGTTGTTTGAATTGTTCATCAACAATTTTTGATTCATCGCATATAGCGGGTAAATAAATTTTAAACGAAGTTCCTTTATTTTTTTCACTATAAACGGATATAAAACCGTTATGATTTTTTATGATAGAGTCGCAAGTGGCTAAGCCAAGCCCGGTCCCTTTGCCAACCTCTTTAGTGGTAAAGAAGGGCTCAAAAATTTTATTCAAGTATTCGGGAGGAATTCCAGTCCCGGTATCGCTAACAGTAATCAAAACATAGGGACCTTCTTTTGAATGTAAGTGTGTTTTCGCAAAAGCGGGGTCGGCAAAAAAGTTTTCAACCTCGACTGAAATAGTGCCTCCGTCGGGCATAGCATCGCGTGCATTGATAACCAGATTCATAAGAACTTGGTGCAATTGAGTTGAATCGCCATTAATGAACCAAAGATCCTTCTGATAGTTGAAAGAAGTTTTTATGTTTTTGGGAAATGTTTCACGTATAATTTTTTCGATATCGTGAGTTAAGTCTTGTGGTCGTAGTAACACTGTTTCGCTCTGTATTCCACGTGCAAACATTAAAACCTGATTAACGACTGAAGCGCCACGTTTAGTGCATGCTTCTAATGTACTTAATATTATAGCGTCGCTTTCCGAAATATTTCTCTTTTTTAAACTCTGTATCGAAGTCAATATTGGAGCCAAAACATTATTAAGATCGTGAGCAATTCCGCTGGCTAAAATACCTATACTTTCGAGTCGTTGGGCTCTAAGATATTGAGCTTCAATTGTTTTCCGTTCGGTAATATCAGTGTTCACGATTAAAATCATATCATCAGTCTCTGTTTCCCCTTTTACTAAAGTCCATAGCGTTTCTATAAAAAATTTTTTCCCTGTTTTGTTAATTTGCTCTAATTCTTTTTGATATTTGCCGGTTTTTATTACTGAATTTATACATTCATCAAATTGTTCATTGTGATGGGTAAAAAGCAGGTCGGAAATATTTTTGTTTGCGACTTCGGTAACCGACCAGCCATAAAGTTTTTCAGCCCCCTTGCTCCAAAAATCGATTGTTCCGTTTTTGTCGATAACGATAAAAGCATTTGATGCGATATTAATCAGTGCCGCCTGTTTCAGTATCTGTTCTTCATCTTTTTTCCGTTCGATCGTTTTAGCAATCTGTGAAGAAACAAATTCCAGCAGCCTTAGTTCGTTACTCCCCCAATTTCCAATTTTCTCATAATGCTTAATTACGATTACGCCTATTGTTTTTTTATTGAGGTTTAGTGGCACTCCTATCCAGGCTGAAAAAGGTTCTTCGATGGCGTCAACAATCCCATTTTTATGCATTTCTTCATACTGAGTATAAGTGCAAAACAAAGATTTCGAGCTATTGAATACATAATCGGTTAAACTATTACCATTCATTTTAGGTGGGGTAAAATTATTATTATCGCTGTTAAAATATTGGACGATATTTTTTTTACTCTTTTCATCATACAAAACTACATACATCACAGGTGCCGATATTACTTCCTTCAAAACATTATGAACTTCGAGGAAGAAATCTTTTAATTTCAAATTTATATCTGACATTTTTGAAATACGGTAAACAATGTCTTGAATTAAATTCGATTGTTTACGTTCGGCAACGTTTCTTGCAACTGCTACAAAACCTATTACTCCTTCGCCTATATCTACAGGAATAACAGAGATGTTCATCGGAATATTTTTCCCCTCTTTACTTATAAAATCAATATCAAAATAAGCTTCTCTCATTTTTCCGTTGAGTACATAAGTTCTGTATATCTCAAAATAGTCCTTTTTATCTACAAAATTCAAAATCGAATTACCGACTAGTTCATTTTCATTAAATCCGAGTTGCTGAAAAACTGCTCCTCTCACCAATTCAATCTGAAATTTATCATCCATCTTAATTATAATATCGTTGATAACACCTAAGGCAGATTTTAATGTATCGTAGGCTGTATTAACAATGATTTTATATCTAAATACCAAATAGACTAAGACGATGAGAGCCAACATCGAAGATACAAAGTATAAAGAGATATCTTGTTTAAATACTTTTATTAAGATTGATTCGATGAATGGACCAGGCAAAATTAACAATAACAACGAAAAACTGATAAATAATATTTTAGATTTTAAGCCTTTTTCAGAAAATCCCTTTGTTAATGAAAATAAGATTGCTGTACCTATGGCAAAAAGAACCGACATCCAAGTTAAGAAAAATATGTAACCGCTTGAAGAAATAGTACCGGCTGGGCTGAGTGGAGAAGAAACAATCCCTAACAAAACAGTTAGATAGCATAAAATTCCAACTGCATAAACACTGAATATCAAAATTCTTGATTGTAAGATATCGTATCTTCGCACAAACAAAATAATGAAGTGACAAAAGAAGAATGGGAACATTGAATAAAAAAAGGCAATAACAGGAAAAACCATTCGTTGAAGCATAAGTGAAGGGAGTTGGTTATAATAAAAAGCAGCAAGACCCAAGCCTATAAGACTTGCTACCAAGAAAGCATAAAATTGGTTTAGAACATTCCCTCGTGCTTTATACAAAACAATTGCAGCAATAAAAAAATTAATTATAATGTAAACAACCGATATAGCTATATGCATACTTACCCCCGTACATATGGTTCAATTATTTTAAATTATATTCTATTAATTCTATGGTTCAACACTGGTAAATATAATAGCAATTTTTCATTAAAGCAAAATTATTTCCAATTTTGCTTTTACTTACCCCTTTTCCTATCTTAAAAATTAAATAACCAATAATTCAATATCACGTTTTGGATAGTAGTAAACTTACAATTAAAGGTGCACGGGTACATAACCTGAAGAATATCGATGTGGAGATGCCACGCGATAAACTAATTGTTATTACAGGATTATCGGGTTCGGGTAAATCGAGCTTGGCTTTTGATACAATTTATGCTGAAGGTCAGCGGCGATACATCGAGAGTTTATCGGCTTATGCCCGTCAGTTCCTCGGTGTAATGGAACGCCCCGATGTCGATAACATCGATGGGTTAAGTCCAGCAATTTCGATAGAACAAAAATCGGTTTCACAAAATCCGAGATCAACCGTAGGAACTGTTACCGAGATTTACGATTATCTCCGGTTACTTTTTGCACGCGTCGGCATTCAGCATTGCAGCCAATGCGGGACGAAAGTAGAGAAACAAAATATTGATGCTATAATCGACAGCATAATGAGTTTACCGAAAGATACACGCATTCAAATATTGGCACCTGTAGTGCGTGGGAGGAAAGGGCATTATCGCGAATTGTTCGAAGAAATAGTCCGCGATGGTTTTCTTCGTGTTCGTATCGATGGCGAAGTGAAAGAAATTTACAAGGGGATGCAAGTTGATCGTTACAAAATTCACAACATCGAAATTGTTATCGACCGCATTGTTCTGAAAGATAATATTCGAAGCCGTGTTGCCGATTCGATCGAGACTGCATTAAATTTTGGTTCAGGTGTTGTAATTGTAAATACCGCCAACACCGATTCGCTTTACAGTATTCACTTCGCTTGTAGCGTATGTGGTATAAGCTACGAAGACCCGGCGCCGAACTCATTCTCTTTTAATTCTCCTTATGGATATTGTCAAACCTGTTCAGGACTTGGCGAAAATCGTAAATTGGATGTTAATCTAATAATTCCCGATGCGACGAAAACTATAAACGATGAAGGGATAGCAGCTCTCGGTAAACCACGCCAAACATGGTTGTGGAGTCAGATACGTTCGGTAGCAAAGAAGTATAAATTTAATTTCGATACACCGATAAAAGATATTCCTAAAAAGTATATTAATATTTTACTTAACGGTGCCGGGGATGAAAAATTCGAAGTAGAATACACATATAATAGTGGTCGAAAAGTAGTTTATAAACATCGCTATAACGGAATTTTGCATTCACTTCAGCATTATTATGACGAAACATCATCGAACCATATCCGCCAATGGGTCGAAGCATTTATGTCGGTTAATCCGTGCGGCGATTGTAACGGCGGACGACTCCGCAAAGAAAGTCTTGCTGTTAAAATCACCGACATAAATACGAACAAGTCAGTAAATATCGCAGACGTTGTTCGTCTCTCGATAAAAGATGCAAAAATATTTTTTCAAAATCTAAAACTTTCAGAAAGGCAAAGCATAATTGCCAATCAGATTTTAGGCGAAATAAATAGGCGACTTGAATTTTTGTTAAACGTTGGATTAGATTATTTAACACTCGATCGGCCGGCACGCACACTTTCGGGGGGCGAGGGGCAGCGCATCCGCCTTGCTACACAAATCGGTTCACAATTAGTGGGCGTGCTCTACGTTCTCGATGAACCGAGTATCGGTTTACATCAACGCGATAATATAAAACTAATCAATTCGCTTAAAAAACTTCGCGATTTGGGAAATACTATTATTGTTGTCGAGCACGACAAAGAGATGATTCAAAGTGCCGACTTCGTTGTAGATTTGGGACCGGGTGCAGGTGAACACGGCGGTTATCTCGTAACATCAGGAAAGCCTAAGCAACTCAAACTACGGAATGATGAACTAAAAATTTCGGGTAACAACATTGAGCCAATATCATATACTGCCCACTATCTAACCAATGAACGTAAAATCGATATTCCAAAAATTCGCAGAGCAGGAAACGGACTATTTATCACCTTACGCGGATGTAGTGGAAATAATTTAAAAAATATCGACGCTAAAATTCCACTTGGAAAACTTATTTGTGTAACTGGAGTTAGTGGTTCAGGTAAATCGTCTTTGATTATTGAAACGCTATTTCGCATTCTTTCCAGAAAATTTTATCGCTCGAACGAGGTGCCTCTGAAGTATAAAAAAATCGAAGGTTTAGAAAATATTGATAAGGTTATCGATATAGATCAGAATCCGATTGGACGCACACCACGTTCAAATCCAGCAACTTATACAGGGCTGTTCACACTAATCCGCGATTTATTTACGCAACTGCCGGAAGCAAAAATTCGCGGCTACAAAGCTGGAAGATTTAGTTTCAACGTAAAAGGGGGGAGATGCGAAGAGTGCGAGGGAGACGGCGTGCGTAAGATTGAAATGAATTTCTTACCCGATGTTTATGTTCAATGCGAGGTTTGCAAAGGAAAGCGGTATAGTAAAGAAACCCTCGAAGTTTTATACAAAGGGAAATCGATTGCTGAT
>CAMTVZ010000185.1:0-6315 GCA_947085285.1 uncultured Ignavibacteriota bacterium | reverse complement strand
TTTATATTCATCAACAAGTTGTTCTACTTCCCTGCCTAACACGTCATAAATCTTTAGAGTTACATAACCATGTTCCGGAAGTGAAAATTTTATTTGTGTTACTGGATTAAACGGGTTGGGGTGATTATCGAACAATTCGTACCTAACAGGTAGCTTCTCCGATCTCACACTTTCATTTAAACCACCCTTTTGGGCTAATGTTAGAGTTTCTTTATTTTCTTCAGGAATAGTTACGTATCTTCCACGCGATACAAATATAAACGAGCGCTTCATTCCCTCCGATAAAGGTGGAGCTGTGAAAATTAAATCTACCCATTCCTGCGGATTTAATTCTATAATGTTTCCATCGCTATTTTGTAGTAAAGATGTAACATCACCGTTTTGCGAATGTTCAGCTGAAATTAATTCAGATTCATGTAGTGTATAATCCAAATTAAGTTTATTGCTTAATTCGCTATAATCTATTTTTGCTGTTCCTGTCCAATTAATTCCAATATCGATATTTGTTTCTTTGTTATTTTGAACATTCACAGGCACATACGTGTACGACATATTTTTCCGGAATCTGATATACTGCGGGTTTATATTCTTTCCATTTAACTTTTCTAAAGCTCCAATTGGTTCTTTGATTGGCGAACTGCCAATCAGCAACATCACTTTGTCGCTGCCAATGTTACCATCTTCGAATGTTAACTGCATCGATTGGTCGGGTTCGGTTTCAACATAATTATCATCCAGTTCGTAAACTAATTTATAAACATCGCCGTCGTTAACATTCGCGTTGGTTAGCGAAGCTGGTTTGGCGTACAAGCTAATCTCACCATTGTCGTTTACTGAAGCGAGTGCTTCGGGTATATGGTCAACTATTAGCAATTTAAACTGATCGAGTGTGGATATTTCCCTTTCGAACTCGCCGACTCGTATTTTATATGTTCTATCAGTTTCAACTGGTTCTCTGAAAAGTTGATAGTAATCTGTAACAAGTCCTTCTTCCGGAGGCGTACATACACTTTGCGGTAAAATGTTATTATCTTCAATATATTCGCTGCCATTCCAGATGTAAACGAATGGGCAGCCGCCGCCACCAGGAGAACCAGGGATTAAACTTATATAATCAGTTTTTGTATGTGTTCCTAAACTATTAGATACAGTTAGTATAATAGAAATCGTAAACATTGGAACTTTCAGTAAATAAGGAGAGTACCTAATATTTTTTAAGTATGCCTTAAATGGATATAGATTATCTACAAAAAAACTTGTACCTGCTGGAACAGGATTTGGTTCTGTTGTCCATGAGTAAGTTATTGAAGTCTGACCGAATGTATTAGCTGTAATAGTGGATGTTTGACCCCAATAAATTTGTCCGTTACTTATTGTAGTTGGAAGAAGATATTTTAATGGTATTTCCATTGCCTTCCAACCTTGTGCATAGCTATCATATTCTGAATCTAAAAGGGGGCGATATGTAAGTCTAACTACATAATCACCATACCATATTTCTGATTTCACAATAGACAAAATTTGTTTCTCAGGATTAGAATTCCATCTTCCCCAATCTTTTACTATTTCTCTATTACTTTTCTTTAACACTTTTACAGAATCTTGAATCCAATTAGTTGGAATATATTCTATGATGAAACTCGCGGGATATTCTTTTACCTTAAAATCAAAAACATCAGCCCCCGGTAAAAAATTTTGAAATCCGCTAGATAACCCCCAAAAATCGATTGTGCCAATATCTAAATATTTTTTGGTATCTAATGCATGAACGTTAATTCCTGAAGAAGAAATAAATTTTGGAAATGTGAATAGTGACCCTGTTATTAAATTAGATTTGAAAGATGCAATATAATCGCCCCATTTATTTATTTTGTGTAAACAATTGCGACCTTCGTCTAAAATTAGCCATCCTTCAGGCCATTCTAATCCTATTGAAGATAGGTTTGATGGTGTTTGAAATTTTTTTATCGTTGCAGAGAGGACGGTACCCAAAAATGGAGGTAATTTTCCAGGAATTAGCTCAACAAAAGTATTGTAATTAATGTATGCTAATCTTTTTTGACCACTATTGTGAATATTATTGACCATTATTTTCATCGGCATATTGAGATGTGAATTATTCCCATAATCATCAATGTAATTTGTAATAGTTTGTAATATATTGAATTGCCTATCTAATCTAACAATTTTCGCTGCATTAGGATCAGTAATCCATATAAAATCATCTTCTAATTGGAGTGTGTTATTATTATCATAAACGACATCCGTAGGATAATAAATACCCTCTACTTCCTTGGTTTGAGAAAGTGTAAGAGTTAAAGTATGACGATCAAATAGTAATTTTACAATTTTACTATTTTCAGTATCTGCAATATAAATTTCTCCACATTCTGCATAAGATAAACCCTGTGGCCCATAAAATTTATATTCATTGACTTTATCTCCATAAGAAATAAGCTGAGAACTTAAGACATTATTATTATAATCTGTCATTATTTTTTGTATTATTATTCTATGCCAATTCCTATCTAAGCAAAAACCTATATATGTCTTATTGACAAAGATATCTTCATAATACGCATATTCGATATCAACAGGATGATTAAATATACTTTTTCCAGTATAATTTATGAGGTCGGTTTCTGTTAATTTCATCGAATTTGTACCTGGAATCTTTTTGGGAATTAATAGCTTATTTGAAAACCTCATATTTACTGTGTTTGATTTATATAAATCTTGATTTTCATTTGATATACTTTGTAGGGTATTTCTTTTTTCTTGAAGTATTTTGCATAGAGAATACAAATATTCACTTGATATAATTGTCCACTGATCATTAATTTTTTGTAAAAGTATATTATCTTTCAATCGATCTATTATATATGGCGATATTAAGTAACATGAAGCTTGTGCCGTCTCTTTTTCTATATTTAGTGAATAGATTCTTAATTCGATAGGGCTTCTATAATGCCCAATAATATTACTATCTAATTGTAAACTACTTTTTTTAGATTGATTTATAAAATAATTTTCAACCTTAATTGGTCTATTGTTGTTTACGGAATTAATAATATCCTTTAGCAATATTTTTATCTGTTCTTCATCTGAAAAAGTTGGTGCAAAAAATTGTGCATATATTCGTGTCGTTACGACAAATGCAATTAAAATACAGAATATAAATATTATTAGTTTCATTTTTTTCCCTTAATATTTTTTTATTGTTTTCTGTCTTTTTTGTTCATTCACCAATCGTTCCCAATACAGAGATAATTTTGTATGTGGATGTTTTTGAATAATTGTTTTTAAAATAACCTCCTTTTCTGCTTCCGATGATGTGTTTATCAAGTAGGTTAATTCTATAACGGAACTCCCATCATTAGGGAATTCATTTATTAATTTTAAAATTAATTTTTTTGCTCTTTCTTTATCAAAATGTTTTGAATACTTAAGTAGAGATATAGGTAAGTAAAAGGCTTGTGGTGTATAAATACTTTTTGGAAAATTCCTTATAAAGTTTTCACACTTCTCTATTGTTACATGATCGTATTTACCCAGTTGTTCAAGTTCGATTGCTCTAAGTGTTTGAAGTGCTTTTAATTCTGATCCTGTCGGTTTAACCACAGTAAATTCAATGTTGTTTGAATATAGTTTTTCTTTTCCTGTATGCACGTATGCTTGAAGTTTATATTTACCCGGAATAAGATAAGCCAAGGTTGACAGATATACCGGGGCGTATACAGGCGACTTTCGGTATTCACTATTACCAAAAACACCAGATATTTCATAAATATTGAATAATGAATCATTAGGTATTATGATTACATCAGAAGTCATTCCAAAATCATCAGATGTCATACCCACTGTTTTTGATAATTGTATATCATGTTCATCTTTTAAAATATACTCTATTCCATTTTGATCATGAGTCATTATAAACGGTTGAACTACAGCTGTATCTTTACCTTCGTTTTTCAATACCACGGTTGCCCATATCGATTGTGCTTCTAAAAATACGTTTGTATCTAAGTCTAATCTTAAACTTAACTTTTGAGCGTTTATTCCATTGCACAAAAATAATACTAAAATTATAATTACTAATATATTTGATTTTTTTATTCTATTATACATATAAATAATCCTCCTAATCCCAATTAATATTTAAAAATATTTGTTCATGTCCTTCACAAAATTTTAAAGCGTTTTCAGGTTTCCAAACTGCTCGTTGCTGAAATATGCATGAATCTTTTCCTTTTCCGTTATGAAAAAAATGGTCTATATCTCCATTCCATTCCGGGACAGAACCTTTACTCCTTCTTACATGACTCATTTCGTGAATTGCTGCTCTTGTTCTTAATACTTTTTTATCCTGTTCATAACGGTTTCCATAAATTTGTTCAATTCTTTCAATAAAAACGAAGCCATAAGATCTACCCTGAACAGTATCTCTGCACGATTTACCTACGGCGCCACCACTACCACTATAATTTTGCACTCCAAATAACACCCCAATTTTCGGGTTATGATTTTGTCCACGACTTGCCCAAATATCTCCGTAAGTCATTAATGTACGCTCAGTGCGAACATCTATTTGATTATAAGGCGGAATATTTAAATCATGCTTATAAATATAACCTATTTCAGTATTTGCCAACATAAAAGCATTTTTTAAAGAATTCTCAAAATCATAACCTAGTGTATATAAATCATAGTTTGGACCCTGACAATTGTACTCAATTAGATAATTTCTGCTCTCAATTAAAGTAACTGTTGTTTGCCAATTTATCCTTGATGCATTTTGCGTAGTCCCAACGGAAACAGTAAAAGTTACATTTCCACTCACACCGTCCAAGTCATTACTGTTAATTATCAAAGATTGAAAATATAAATTATTAGCGGGATTAATTTCAGCTCTTTTTTTTTTGTCATTTTGATTATAATTATAATTATTTTCCCACCATACATTAGTATACCTGTCAAGGTTTGCAGTTAATTTCCCCCCCACCCAGATATTCCTAAACTCACCTCTCTTGAGTAGATATTTTTGATATTCAGTTTGAATTCCATTATCATCTGTAATATCAAAAGTATATTCTTGTCGTACGGTTACAGGTCCTGTCTGATCATTTCCGCAACCCAAAAATAAAAGTAGAAAGATTAATAAAATAGTTAAAACATTTAATGTCATTTTCATACCTTTCATTATAATATTTTTTTTAACAAAATCTTCCTTTGTATAAATTTTACCTACTCAAGAAAACTTTATATCCGTCTCTATATAGTTTTTGGTATTAATGAGCCTTCTCTAAAGATTCGGCTCATAAAATATTTTTTTTAATTTCATTTTTCACCCCGGTTAATTACCTGTGAAATAATAAACATTACTCGCAACAAATCCAAATTTTTTCCCTCAAAAATCTAGAATATTTTTTAAAAAATATTATGTGATTCACGTCAACTTAAATTAGCATATAAAAAAATAT
Organism: uncultured Ignavibacteriota bacterium; assembly: GCA_947085285.1. Classification (GTDB taxonomy): domain Bacteria; phylum Bacteroidota; class Ignavibacteria; order UBA10030; family BY39; genus JASEGV01. Next base: position 835 of record CAMTVZ010000185.1, on the reverse strand, counting down.
TGCGAATGGTTTACAAAGACTAACCTATAAATTCAGATATTAGTGATGTGGGGGGAAACCTGCCGAAGCTGGGCTGCTGAACGATATATTCGACAAGCAGGCGACCAACACAGATAGACGGGTTTGCGTTAGGCATCCGGCAACCGATACGAAAATGAAACGGTGAAACGGTGATTATTTAACACTTATGATTTTGATGAAACCAAATCAGTGAACAATCGTAAGGCAATTATGAAATTACGCATAGGTGCTATTATGAATAAAATTATTGTTATAATTTTTGTTTCTCTGTTAAGCGTCGGTTTTTTGATTGCTGGCGAAAAAAAATTCATCGAGTTAAAAGATTTTAGCCGAACAGAATTAAAATCTGGTGGCTTTACACTGAACGAGCAAACTACAATTCACATCAAAGCAAGAGGAGCTGCTTCAGAAAAAAAACGGGACTATCGCGACAAGTTGTTCGCATACGGCTGGATAATTAATTCGGACACACGCGAAAAAGTTTGGCTGATGACACGCGATAATACGAACAGAATCGGTAACAACCGGATGTTCGATGATTTTATTACACTACCGAAAGGTTCATACGAAGTTTACTTTGCTGCAACATATTTCGATTATCAATCCGCCTTTACAAATATACGGGCAAACATCGACCACAGGGACGGCGACGACATCATAAGTATTGGAGGTAAACACGATTGGATTTTTTCGTGGATTGAGGACTGGTTTGGAGGCGACATATTCAGAGATTGGATGAAAAATTCTAAAAACTGGGGCATAGAATTAGCGGCAGACGAACGAGCCGATATATCATTATTTAATCCGCCAAAAG
>CAMTVZ010000184.1:0-13085 GCA_947085285.1 uncultured Ignavibacteriota bacterium | reverse complement strand
CAGATTAACACTGATAATAATCCGTGTATATCCGTCAAATCCGCGTTTATCTGTGTTCTATTTAAATGTTTTAATAATCACAGATTTAATTTTTCAGAAGTCTCGTCTTGTATGATACACAAACTGTCATCCTTTCCACTTATGGGGGATGCAATCGCATTCATAACTATTTTCCTGACGATAGATAACTTGATGTATAATTAATAGTATATGAAAAAGAAAATATTAAATAACAGAGACAAGTGGTTAAGGAGCTCAATCATTACACTGCTGGGGGCAGCGGCAATTGAGATTTTTCTTATTTTATATGGAACCTTATCTGGTAATAAGGATGTATCGGAATTCGTTCCTTGGACTTTCCATACCTTATGGGAAATCGCCGCATTGGCAGGCATAGCTTACGCTGTTAATAAGTGCGATATTAAACTTGAAACATATTTCATTATTCTAATGATCGCTCAAATAATATGGTTTTTAATTCGTAAAGAACAGGTGTGGTGGGACTAAGCCTTCTGACAACTATATCCACTCGGACTGGCAAATTCGCCACGCTCCTTTGCCACCCGGTTATACGTATCGTTATGCATAAAACTAATTTTGGAGTAATAATGAAACAGAATAATTACACTTTAATTTTACTAATTATTTTTTCTCTATTTAGTTGTAATAAAAATGATAATGGGCAATCAGAAATAAAATCGATTGATTCAGTCACAACAAATGAAACTAAATCAAAAATTGAGACTATCCAATCAGTAACAACCCAGTTACATCAAAGTGAACCGTTTGAACTAATTCCATACAGGACAGAACGATATAACATTATAAATATTAAATTCCATAAAGTATTTACATACCAAAAAGATACAACTAAATATTACTTTTATTTTAATGCAAAAATAAACGATACTCACCCAAGTTATACTTTTAAGATTATATCATCTTTGGATAATATAATTATATCTCAAGATACAACAAAGGTATATTTTCCAGAAACACTTGAAATAACTGAAGACGGCAAATCAATTCATACCCAAATTCTAGATTTATCAAAGGATGAATTAATATTTCCAACAGGTAATAAAGTTTTTTATAAGTTAACCCAATTAGTTGATATGAATTTTGATGGTTATTTTGATTTGAGACTTTTGTCAGGACCGAATTATTCAGTTAATGTCGATTATATGTGCTACTTATTTGAACCAAAAAGTAAAATGTTTATTCATCACCAAGAATTATCTAAATTGAGCTCAGCATTATTTGATTATCGTAATAAGTATATAATTTCATTTTCTTCTCTTGGTGGTACTGAGGAGCAGCTATGTTATTTTTCAATAATCAATAATATATTACGACCGATTTTAATTGAAACCTCTACAATGTATTATGATAAAGCAGAGGTAATTTCTAATATATATATCAATGGTAAAAAGAAAATAACAAAAGAAATTATAAATTATGGCGGATTATTCAGTAAATACTATGAACTTAGTGATAGTGGAAATATTTATTAATTAATTTGTAAATCTTACCTATATTAGGTAAGAACAAGAACTTATAAACACATTTTATGTATATACATATTGATAAAAAAGAATCAGTTAAATGTAAGATCAAAGATTAATATATGAAACAAAAAAACAGATACTTTTGGATTATATTCTTGTTAATTTTATTATTAGGTTACATTATTTCAATTTTCAATTCCTTTTTTAAGGAAGATTTTGAATATCTTTATGATTTAGATTCAAAGCATGTATATTTAATTAAGTTAAATCAATCACCAACAAAAGATGAGAAAGTTCATTACTTACATCCTTTCAAATCCCCCAAGCCATCCAATATTATATATGTAGAGCTATTTAAAGAAAATCCTAATGCGTACTTAAAAGAAATGATAAAAGATTTTCAAAGCATGATAGATGAGTCATTTAACATAACATTATGGAACGTTTATTATGCAAAAAATGATGAATTGTATGCAACGGATTTAATTCCTGAACAATTATCATTCTTAAATAGCTATACAGAAGGCGATTTCCCCAATGTTTTTACTGCTGAGGCGGTAATCATAAAACATTCTATTAATGAAATTCTTGAAGTTGTAAAAGCGTCAAAAGTTATAATCATCAGGGGAAACGCCGCAAGTGAATTAAATAATATTTTATATGGTGATACATTATTCAAATCTTGAATTTGAGAATGATGTAAAAAGAATACTTAATAAAGACCCAAACGGCGATTACGAGACTTTTCGTAAAGGAATCGAACATGAAAACCCAGAAATATGTGCTAATGTTATGATTGGGTTCATCAAGGTAACATCTTTTCTTTTAGCTAATCAAATAAAGTATTTGGAAAAAGAATTTTTAAAAGAAGGGGGCTTACGCGAGCGGATGGCACGTGCCAGGATTAGCGTAAGGAACAAAGGAAAAAAATGACTGCAACGACAATTATAGTTGTTATAAACGATTAGATTAAACAAAAATAACTAGAAGACTTTATTATGGCAAAACTTGGAACTGAAATAACACACGACAACGGCTTCAACCGCAACGAAGACTTTAACAAAAATTTAGTCAGAAAGATAAAGGCAAAAGCCGATATCATTAAATTAGGAGGCGGGAAAGAACAAATCGAACGGCATCACAAGCGAAACAAACTAACCGCACGCGAGAGGATTGAAAAGTTGATTGATCCCGGAAGTTATTTCCTCGAAATCGGTTTATTTGCCGCCTACGATATGTACAACGAATACGGCGGAGCTCCCGCATCAGGAACAATTTTCGGTATCGGAAAAATTCACGGCAGAGATGTGGTCATCGTAGCAAACGATGCGACCGTGAAAGCCGGTGCCTGGTTTCCCATCACCTGCAAAAAAAATCTGCGTGCACAAGAAATTTCAATTGAAAACCGTTTACCAATAGTTTACCTTGTCGACTCGGCTGGTGTTTTCCTCCCAATGCAGGACGAAATTTTTCCCGACAAAGAACACTTCGGCAGAATTTTCCGTAACAATGCTGTTATGTCGTCGATGGGTATAGTTCAAATCGCTGCTATTATGGGACCTTGCGTAGCAGGCGGCGCCTACCTCCCAATTATGAGCGACGAAGCTATGATTGTAGAAAAAACCGGAAGCGTTTTTCTTGCCGGCCCTGCACTCGTTAAAGCAGCAATAGGCGAAGATGCCGACATCGAAGAATTAGGCGGCGCAGCGATGCACTGCGAAATAAGCGGCGTTACCGATTACAAAATGCCAAACGATGAGGTTTGCCTCGAAACAATTCGAAATATAATAAGCAAGCTCGGTCATTCACCCAAAGCTGGTTTCGACAGAATCGCTCCTAAACCACCAAAATTTGACCCCAACGAAATATACGGTATTTTTTCAGACGATCGGACAAAACCATACGACACATATCAGATTTTAGCCCGCATCGTTGACGAGGATTCGTTCGACGAGTATAAAGCAGGAATCGGGAAAACTATCATCACGGCTTATGCACGCATCGATGGTTGGGCTGTCGGAATTGTTGCCAATCAGCGTGCTATCGTTAAGACTAAAAAAGGTGAGATGCAGTTCGGTGGTGTTATCTACAGCGATAGTGCCGACAAAGGGACTCGCTTCATTATGAATTGCAATCAAAAAAATATTCCGCTTATCTTTTTTCAGGATGTTACAGGTTTTATGGTCGGAACACGCTCGGAACAAGGTGGCATTATTAAGGATGGTGCAAAAATGGTAAACGCAGTTGCTAACAGCGTTGTACCCAAAATTACTTTTATAATCGGAAATAGTTATGGCGCCGGCAATTATGCTATGTGCGGTAAAGCCTACGACCCAAGATTTATTTTTGCTTGGCCCACTGCTCAAATTGCTGTTATGGGCGGAAAACAGGCAAGCGAAACTTTGTTAACAATCCGACTGGGTGGGAACAAGGATAAAATTTCAGAAGAAGAAAAACAGAAGATGCTCTCCGAAATTCAAGAACGTTACGACCGCCAGCTCGACCCCCTCTATGCAGCAGCCCGTTTATGGGTTGACGATATCGTCGATCCTATCAACACTCGTAAAATTATTTCTTACACGCTTGAAATTGCATCGAATAATCCAAACATTCCGCGATTCAATCCAGGAGTGATTCAAACTTAAACGGAAAATTGAATTAATAATATTATTCGGATTTCGATTTTGAATTTTTATGAGATCATATTTGCATATCACCATTTTTTTTCTTTTACTTTGTATCGTTTTAGCTTATCCTCAAATTAATTTTGCCAATATTAATCTGAATGATTCGAATCAGTTTAATTATTCTCCTTTTGAAACGATGGTTACACTCTTTCCACCCTTTCTATTTCAGAACATTATTGAATTAAAATCATTTATACGCAGCGATAATTTTGTAGATTTAAAAAAACAAAATGGCGACCTTGCGGCTATCGATTCTATCTTTCAAAAAGCTAAATTTCTAACACGCGGCAATATTGGAATTGCCTTATTGATTTGCACAATCGCTACACTCGACCATTACACACTCGGTATAAAAATCCCACTGATAAATATTTATATTCCTTTAACCAACGAAACAAAAGAAGATTATCATAAGCGAACGGCAAATCTACCTACACATTTTTACAAAAACTCTCCCTCCTATCCTTACGGCGATAGAGATAAATTGCAGCACATATTCGGTTCTGCTTTTTTAATTTATGTTTTTGAATCGAAAGGATTGGCTGAAAGGTATTCGTTGTTTGTAGAAAAGATTGAAGATAGATATATTAAAGACGGTAATTACGATGAGCGTGATATAGAAGCTAATAAAGATGGACAAAAATTTGGTCTGTTGCTGATGAAAAATAAAAACGCAAAACCTTCGGATGCATTTAGGAATAAATAATTATGAAAAAAATATTAGTAATCGATGACGAGAAGAGTATCCGCGATGCGGTTAAAATGATACTGACTTACGAAAAATATGAAGTTGAACTCGCAGAAGATGGAACAAAAGGATTAGCTGTTCTGAATAATCCTGAAAATCAAATTGATGCCGTTCTTCTGGATGTAAAAATGCCGGGAATGGATGGAATCGAAGTATTACAAACGATAAAAAATCGGTATTCCGACTTGCCGATAATAATGATATCGGGGCACGGGACAATCGAAACTGCAGTCGAAGCAACAAAATTAGGTGCATTCGATTTTTTAACCAAGCCCCTCGATAGAGACAAATTACTTGTAACACTTCGCAACGCTTTAGCCCAAAAAAAATTAAACCAAGAAATAGAATCGATGAAGCAGAAGATTGAGGGGAGAGATAATATTCTTGGAGAGAGCCAGAAGATAAAAGATATTTTATCGTTAATTGATAGAATAGCACCGACCGATTCAAGAGTTTTAATTACAGGAGAAAACGGCACCGGCAAGGAATTAGTAGCTCGGGCAATCCACCGACGAAGCAAAAGAGGAAATCAATTAATGATAGAAGTAAACTGCGCTGCTATTCCACACGATTTGATAGAATCCGAATTATTTGGGCACGAAAAGGGCTCGTTCACCGGCGCTACTGCACAACGCATAGGAAAATTCGAGCAAGCCGATGGGAGTACAATTTTCCTCGATGAAATCGGCGACATGAGTTTAGCCGCTCAAGCTAAAGTTTTGCGTGTTCTCGAAGAAGGAAAAATCGAAAGGGTCGGCGGCAATAAATTAATCCCCGTCGATGTGCGTGTAATTGCAGCGACAAATAAAAATTTGATTGACGAAATTAAGAAAGGTAATTTCAGAGAAGATTTATACCATCGCCTGAATGTTATCCCGATACACGTTCCCCCTTTACGCGAACGAAGAGATGATATTCCGGTTTTAGTAAAAGCATTTGTCGATGATATATGTACGCGTTACGGAATCATTCCCAAAAAATTTTCCGAGCGGGCGTTGAATTATTTGAAAGGACTTGAGTATAGCGGAAACGTCCGCGAACTTAGAAATATTGTTGAGCGTCTAATAATTCTTGCTCCAGGCAACACTGTCGAAGTTGATATGCTTGAGCCAACTGGATTAACAATAGGCACCGCTATAGACGACATTATAGCAACCAGCAAAACGTATCAGGAATTTAAGGACAAATCGGAAGCTGCTTTTATAAAGCGAATGCTTGAACTCCACAAATGGAACATCAGCAAAACTGCCGAAGCGATGGATATCGAGAGGAGTAATCTTTATAATAAAATGAAAAAATATGGATTTGAGAGGGGCGATAATTGATTCCATTATTAATTGGCTGAATGAATTGTAGAGACACGGCATGCCGTGTTTTTATAATATTTATTGGTCAATCGGATACATAATGTTCATCGTTATTCCATTTTAATGGATTTTCATTTATATATTTTCGAATGCGGTTTAATTCGTCGTCGTTACGGATGATATGTTCATAATAATTGCGTTGCCATATTGATTTTATTGATGGGTTATGTTGACGAATATATTTTGTTACGCCAATTTTAAAACCACGAATAATTGAACCAATGGTTTTGGATGTACCGCGTGGGCGTTTATTTCGTAGAGACGAATAATTATTCGTCTCTACGCCGCCACCACCGCCGCCGCCGCCACCACCACCGCTTTCACCGTTTTTATTTTTGATTGATTCCGTTATAATAATGATTCCATGAACATGATTTGGCATAACAACAAATTCCTCCAATTTTACATTTGGAAAATGAACAGGAATTTCCAACCAACATTGTTTTACAATTTCCCCCAATTCATTTAAAAACATTTTACCATTATTAATTTCACCGAATATACATTGCCGATTTTGCGTTACAATTGTAATAAAATACGCCCCAGGTTGTGAATAATCATAATGCGGCAATCGGGTCGATTCAATACGGTATTTGTTTTTGAATTTTGCCATTTGTTTGCATTCAATTCATATAATTTGTTGCCGCTAACGCGGATATTTTCCAGAAATATATTCTATCAATGTTTTAATTTCGTAATCCTTTATCTCGAGCATATTTTTTATGATATCACCAATCGAAATAACACCAACCATCTCTTTTCCTCTGAATACCGGGATGTGCCTGATTCTTTTTTCATTCATCGTGTTCATCAGACTTTGAATATCATCTTCTTCAGTAGCGACAATTATTTTTTCGCGCGGAGTCATTATTTCATTAACTCTAAGTTGCTGTGGATCCTTTTTCAGATGGACACATTTTCGGATGATGTCGCGTTCCGAAATTACGCCAGAAATATCTCCGCTCGAATTTTTAACAATCAGCAACCCAACTCTATTTTTAGCTAATTCTTCAATCGCATCAAAAACAACCGCATCTTCTCGGATATGATAGATCTTATTATCTTTTAATTCCAATATTCTTTTAGCATTCATAATAGACCTTTTTTTTATTTAATTAATAACATTTTTTTCATTTCGTATTGATTGCCGGATGTAAGTTTATATACATAAACACCGCTCGGATAATTTGCAGCATCCCATACAACTTCGTGAGGACCGGCTTCAATAAATTCATTCACTAAAGTTGCAATTTCTCTTCCTAATATGTCGTATACTTTTAAATTAATATTACCTGCATCGGGAATTTGATATTTAATCACAGTAGTCGGATTGAAGGGATTTGGGAAGTTCTGAAACAATCGGAAACTCGTTGGTTGTGTATTGTTTTGAGCAATAATAACAGGTTTGCCGAGTGGGGAGCTACTACTTATGTCAAAATAGAGTTGGTCAAATTCAGCCCCTGCACGCGCCTCAACACCCGATGAATGAACTGCTGAAAAACCAAAATAACCGTTTGCAAAATTTGTGTAAGTAGAATTTGTTACACTGCCTTGATTAACAGATGTATTCGCTGCAGTCGGTAACGAGGTTGCAACAGCCCCGGTCCCATTTGCAGTAGGAAGTGCTGATGTGTATAATGTCCATACTGAATTACTCGTGCGTGTTACTCGTACCATAAATCCAATATCTGTTAATCCGTTTGGAACAGAACCAGAGGAAGTAATGATATCTGTAGCCACTCCATTTGTTACACTTTGTAAAACTATATTATCGCCACCTGAATCGTCGCCAAAACGAATACGATACCCATCGACAGTTGAGGAAACTAAATTTGCTTCATTTGCCCACAACCATACTATACTATGATTTGCGTTGGTAGCTGCTTGCAGGCGCCGGCCCAACCAGAAAGACCACGATTGAGAAGTTCCCCACGTTGCAGTCCGTTGTGTACTTAAATACTGTGTTCCTGATACTGCAGTTGGAAAATTCAACCGTAGTGTGTTAGAATTTGTTGCACCAGCGGCAACATCGCTGCTGGTCATTATCGACCAAGCAGAGGTTGTTCCACCCCAGGTAGGATACGAAGTAAAGTTACCATCGGCAAATGTATCTACCAGATATCCATCGCCAGGATACGTATGAGTTGTTGCACCATACGAAATTGTATAATTGCTTCCTGAAGTTTTCAAAATAACATGATTGTTTGCAACGACCCCTTTTCCAACGGGAATTGTTCCACCCGAACCTGTTGCAATCTGATAGATGTAACAATTTGCAGCTGCAAGGCGATCGAGAACCACCTGTGTTGGATGACCGTATGAGTTTGTTCCAACTGGAATAATACACACTTCAGCCTGCAGGGTGTTAACAAATGTTTGGTTAGTACTGTACTGGCTTCCATGATGGTTAACTTTAAAAGCATCGACATTACCTACTTGAGGTGCGAGAGGAGTTTCGTTGTCGGCATAATAAGTTGTTTCACCTCCTAGATCACCTCCAGTAAAATATTGGAAAGTATTATAGTTGAGCAACCAGCCAATGCTTAAATCGTTTTCGCTTTTAGTAGCGTTGGGTACTAATCCATAATTAATTACTTCTCCATCTGTCGCTACACATCTCATTGTTACGCCACCGCCAAGATCGAGTATCTGGCCGAGTACAATTTTATATCTTCGACCTGTTGAATTAGCCGCAGTTTCATAATCAGTGAAAGCTACAGTAGTTGGGAGGGGTGCATCGCGTCCTCTGTCGTATACAGCACCGATGTTTGATGCGCCCAATCCATTTATAACTTCATCTAATCCACCCATATGGTCGGTATGATAATGTGAACATATTACATAATGGAGATATGTAATACCGAGTGAATTTAAATATGGACGGATTATATTTGTTCCATTACCAGTATTACCACCGTCGATTAAGGCTGTAATACCAGTTGGCGACTTGATCAGTGTTGCATCTGCCTGACCTACGTTGATATGATGGATTTCTAATAACTGAGCAAATATTGAGAATGTAAAAAGAAATCCTAAAAATAGAGAAAATACAAAATATCGCTTCATGATAACTCCATAAATAAGTTATTGATATTTTTATTAAGTGTAGCTTATTTCGTTTCTATCTAATCCATAATTTTTCTTAAAAATGCTGGTTTGCTTGAGTCGGATTTGTATATCCGTTCCTGATCCTCGCTGACTGACGATTTGTGGATCTGTGTATGTAGATCGATACCTTTTCTGATTATTGTCGGCTCATCTAATGTTTTGATGTCTTGTAAACCCGTCGGAATTCTTTCGACAATCTTAATGTCTTTTTTTACGGGACGGACAGATCCGACGCCACGACGGTTAAAACCGGTTGCGATAACAGTAACCATTATATCGTCGCCAAAAGATTCATCTACAACATATCCCATAATGATGTTAGCCTCTTCGCCAGCAGCATCGTGAATTACTTGAACTGCTTCATCAGCTTCGACAAGTGACATATTAGGACCGCCGCAAACGTTAACAAGTACACCTTGCGCCCCTGCGATGGAGACACCATCGAGTAAAGGACTGGAAATAGCAGCGTGGGCAGCATCGACTGCACGGTTTTCGCCGTTGGCTCTACCACTCCCCATTAATGCATCGCCGGCTTCTTTCATTACTGTTCGGATGTCGGCAAAGTCACGGTTTACATACCCCGGTACTGTTATGATATCTGAGATACCGCGAGTTGCATTGTACAACACTTCGTTCGCTTTATTGAAAGCTTTCTCAAGTGGGGTATCCCGGTCAACTATAGAAATTAATTTTTGATTCGGAATTACGATGAGTGTATCGACGTGCTTTTTCAGTTCTTCAATACCAGCCTCAGCATTAGCCATACGATGTTTACCTTCGACGTTGAACGGTTTAGTAACTATTCCTACAACCAACGCATTTACACTTTTAGCGATATTAGCAACAATAGGTGCCCCTCCTGTACCAGTACCGCCCCCCATTCCTGCTGTAACGAATACCATATCGCTTCCGGCTAAAGCACGTGCTACCTCGTCTCTGTCTTCTTCGACAGCCCTCATACCGATTTGTGGATCGGCACCGGCGCCTAAACCGCGGGTCAGATTTTTTCCGACTTGAATTTTATTTGGTGCTTTACTTCTTTCTAATGCTTGTAAATCGGTGTTGATTACAAAAAAATCTACACCATTCAAGCCCATATCAATCATACTGTTGATTGCATTTCCACCGCCGCCACCTACACCGACGACGCGGATTTTTGCACCACGTTCAAAATTATAATCCAGTTCTATCATTTCAATATCTCCTTATTTTGTTTTAAAAAAATTAATTAATTAAATATTCTTATACCAATCTTTCATAAATTCATAAACTTTTTTTAAGGAACCTTTTTTATTTCCGTTCCTTCCGGTTGTTCGGTGTGCACGATTTCTTAGTCCGTACAAAACCAGCCCCACACTCGTAGCATATATCGGATTTTCAACTTCACGAACTAAACCGGCTTTAAAGCCTGAAGGGATTCCAATTTTTACAGGCATACCTAATACTTCTTTCGCTAACTCAGCAGTCCCTTTAATCAGCGAACCACCGCCGGTCAGTACAATACCTGCTCCTAAATGTTTCGATGAACCCGATCGTTTAATCTCCATTAAAGCAATCTCTAATATCTCTTCCATTCGCGGCTGAATTATTTGCGCCACAAGTCGTTTATCCACTTCTAATGGAGGTCTGCCACCGATCCCTGGAAGAATAATAGGACCATCATCCACAACACTTGGGAGGTAGGCAAAACCATTCTGGCATTTTAATTTTTCTGCTTGTTCGGTTAAAATCCCAAGCACTTTTCGTAAGTCGTTTGTAACCTGATTACCCGCAATAGGAATTACAGCAGTGTGACGAATAGTTTTATCCTCGAATACAGCAAGGTCGGTTGTACCACCTCCAATATCCAACAAAGCAACACCTACTTCTTTTTCTTCGTCATCTAAAACAGCATAACTTGAAGCTAATGGTTCGAGTACCATATCATAAATTTGAAGTCCGGCTCGTTCGACACACTTATGTATGTTTTGAGCTGCCGAAACTAATCCAGTGATTATATGAACATTAGCTTCTAATCGAACGCCCGACATTCCGACTGGGTCTTTCACACCGTCTTGCCCATCTATTATAAACTCTTGTGGGATAACGTGTATAATTTTTCTATCGGAGGGAAGAGCAACACGTTTTGTATCTTCGATTAAGCGATCGACATCGGCTTTAGATATATCGTGTTCGGGATTACTTATTGCAATTACACCGCGGCTCTGAAAACTCTGGATATGCTCGCCGGCTATACCAACTACAACAGATTGTATTTGAATACCTGCTCGAGTCTCAGCTTCTGCAATTGCACTATTAATAGATCGGACTGTTTTTTCGATATTAGTTACTACGCCGCGAGTTAAGCCGTCGGAGGGACTTAAACCGACACCTAAAATATTAATATTCGATTGTTCATCGATTCTTGCAACCACCGCACAAACTTTTGTTGTGCCAATATCTAATCCTACTAAAATTTCATTTTCCATATTTATACCTTTTTATATCGTTCTTTCTGTTACTTGGTGTTCTTCTTTCCACTTTACAACTAATTGATTTTTAAATCGTAAGTCGACTGATTTTAAATTTTGTGCCCCCCTTGTAACTACATACTTTTGCCAAAAAGTTGATAACATATTCAGCTTTTGACTGTAGTTGCCACGTCCTATATTTATAGGTACACCATAGTCTGATGAATGAATTACTATATCTTTGCCGTAATTGAGATCTATTTCAGAAATTAAAAAATACATATCTTCATCAATTTTCATTACTTCCGTTAGAATCGAAATAGCTGTTTGTACATCTGTGTACGAAATTACATTTCCCTCTTTAATGCTTTTCGGTTCAAGTTGTACACCTGAAATAATTGGAAGGTCCAGAACAATACTTGAGGGAATTTTACGCAACAAAGTACTTTTCTCATCAACGTACCATATTTTATCGAGCATCACTGAACCAATAGGCTTCCGTTCACGAATGGTAATGTGGAATGTTCCTGAAAAATTCCTGCTGATATTGGCTTCTTCAATATATTCATTTTTCAAAAGTGCTGTTCTAATGCTGTCGAGGTTATATTCAAAAATCGGAGTTCCGAATTTAATACCAGCCAATTTTACAACATCTCTTTCGGGAAGAATATAAATACCATTCAATTCTATTTTTTCTACTAAAATAATTTGCTTCCATTGATTAGCAAATCCGCACAATAGTAAGAATAAAATAGTAATCAATACTAAAAATATTATGTATGTGGTTTTTGGTGTCATTTATAATTCATCAAGTACTTGGTCATTAAAGCCTACGAGTTTGATTTCTGGCATTAACTTAATTTTATTTTTCGAGTAAATAGTTTTTCGTACGATGTTAATTAATTGAATAATATCGTTAGCCGAACAATCGCCCAGATTAATAATAAAATTTCCGTGCTTTTCAGAAATCTGAGCTGAACCAAAGCGGGTGCCTTTTAACCCAGCCTCTTCTATCAATTTAGCGGCATAAAAACCCTCAGGGTTTTTAAATATGCTGCCTGAATTAGGAAAATTAACAGGTTGTGTCTGGTTACGGCGTTGCAAGTATTCAGTTTTGGTTTGGAGTAATTCATCAGGATTTCCTTCGGGCAAATCGAACGAGGCAGCGATAATTGCTGAGTTTGCAAACCCAGAAGAGCGGTAACCGAAATTCGCAT
>CAMTVZ010000183.1:0-15170 GCA_947085285.1 uncultured Ignavibacteriota bacterium | reverse complement strand
GTTTGGATAATTCTGGTTCAATACAAAGGTTTCTGGTATCTCGGCTATCTTAGGTGCGGGAGTGGTAGTAGCTGCGGTTATTCCACGACGCAAGAAAGGAACTTCAGATAATGTTCTTACACCTTTTAATAATAACTTTGTACCGCTAAATCCACCAGGGAGAGTATCAATAGCCTTATCAGGAGTATGAATAGCTCCGCTGAAGGCACCGTTAACAGATTCAAGTACACTATTGAGATTAGCATAATCAAATGCTGCATCAAGTGCTGTCATCCTCGGGTCTGCTATTGATGGAATATCTCTTAGCTCCATTCCGTGGAAGAAATTACCTGGATTATGATATATCAAATCACCAAAACCGATCGGCGTATTACCTTGTTCGCTCGCTATAAGATTGAATTTAAATGCAATGAGATTTGCCATTAAGACATTATTATGTTTTTCCGGCGGTAATGCTTTATTTTCTTTAACAACCGGTTTGGTAGTGCCCTGATAAACATCAAACCATCTCGGTGTTCCGCTGTGTAAATCTGATTTACCGCGAAGTGTTTTTTGCATCGCTTTAAAATCATACAGCTTTAACCATGGTGGGATATATTTACCAACAGGCGGAGAGTTGGGTACACCAATTACAATACCTGCACCACCGGCTTTTACTCCGGGAAATATGTCGGCTGCTACGTTGCCATAGCTTGGCATTGGTAAACGTGGTTGGTTTAGTGTAAATGTACTTCCTGGTGCTACACCCATAACGAGTTTAGTTGGTTTTGCTGCAGGTAACCACCAGTATTTTCCTTTTTGTGGTTTACCTTTTGCTGCCCAGGCGTGAATTGTAACAACATCGCCAGCAGTTAAATTGGCTGCGAATGTATAGTCAAATTTCTTAGCGGCATTATCTATTGCAGGGACTAATGTATAATTTGTTATAACATCATCATTTAACTTTACAACATGTGGGAATGCGCTAAGTAAAGGACTACCCCATTCAACGTGTAATTTGTTAAATGGACCACCGGCTGGTACCACAAAATTAATTGAAAACTCAACTTTGTCGGCTTTGCGTTTTACATATTTCTGCAATTTACCTGCAGATAAAGTTACTAATTCTCCGTGTGTAAACGTTCTGTACATACCAGGATCACCACCAGTACCGGTCACTGATATAATTGTGGACCAATCGTCTGCGTTGTGAGTTAGTGTAATATCACCACTTTGATCTCCGGGAACGGTAGGATTAAATGTAACTGGTAAGATAGCATTTTCACCAGCAAGAACAGTAATTGGTCCAGTTGTGCCTAATTGAAACCGTGGATTTGAAGTAGATATTGATGAAATTACTAAATCAGATGTCCCTGTGTTATTAATTGTAAAATTCTTGGTAACCGGAGAACCGATGAAAACAACTCCATAAGCCCATGACGCAGGAACAATATCAATAACAGGTTTCAAGTCGGTGCGAATCATTAATAATTGAAATGGTCCTGAAATACCCTGACCTGGGGGTAAATTTACCGAAGATGTATAGAGCATATTTACATTCACCAAATTTCCACCCGACATAGCATCGATGAGTCGTAAAGTGCCATGATACGGAATTAAGCCAGATGCCCAGCTTAAACCGAAATTAGTAGTACCAGATTGGCAGGATATTACAAAGGTATCGATTTGTGCACCACCAACAGCAGCCCGATAATCGAGTTTTAAACCCTCACCAATAGTTGTACTTCCACTTGGAGTATTTACAAATCGAAAATCGAAAACTCCAGTAACACCAATGGGAGGGAGTTCTTTTTCATTGAGAGCCACATCAATTCCGTTTGTAGCAGACGGATCGAGACCGAAGTAAATTGTATCAAGGCTAATTCCATCCGTTGCCCATATTTGATTAGTAAATGTAGTTTGCCCATTCAGTGCTTGGCTTAGCAATAAGCATAACACCAAAACACTATAGATTGGAAACATGACAGGTTTGTTCATTTTAACCTCACTAATTTGTTAGTTTGTTTTTGTTAATTAATTGTTTTATTAAATTATAAAGTACTTTTTATTATTATCAGGTGCTGTCAGAAGGAGCAACCTTCTGACAGCACAATATAACTAAATTTTAGTTTACTTCAGCATCAATGCTTTGCGGACAGCCGAGAAACCATCGCTTGTCATTTTTACGAAATAAACACCACTCGGGACGATATGACCTTGAGCGTTTGTGCCATTCCATTCAATAGAATGATAACCTGCACTCTTAACGCCATCGAACAAAGTAGCAACCTTACTGCCTAAAATATCGTAAACTACAATTTCTACACGAGCATTTTTTGGCATTGCAAATTCGAACTTAGTCGATGGATTGAAGGGATTAGGATAGTTCTGACCTAAATTAAAATCGGTTGGCAAATTATCCATTCCTTCTATTTTAAGCGCAATATAACCAGTCTTTAAGTTTTCAACTACAAAATTTCCTTTTTCGCTGTTTAAAGTATATGACTTATCGCCGTTTTGAATTGTAAAATTCTTTGTCCGGCTTACAAGTTCATAACTTACAGTGATTGGGAACGAAGCAGAATTGATGTTAATTCCGTATTCACCGGTGCCTTCAATCGGATACGCTTCTAACAGACGTTGAGAAGCAAACCGGACATCGAAGATTCCTTCAGGTGCTGTCGGAGGCATCTCGAAGAAATTGACTGGAAATTTACCATCAATATTTTCGCCGAAGTACAAGGTTTGTTTATTTCCAATCTTATCTGTGATTGTGATTTTGTTAAAATTGGAAATATCGGGTTGTTTGGTTTCAGCAACTGCTTTTGCAGTTGAAGAAATAATAAGGTTCCCAGCACTTCCTGCTTTAATCCAGTATCCTTTCCCTGGAGAAATTGAGGTAGCTGTTACATATCCTGCATTATATCCATAGTATAGAGAAGCAGCGCCACCTGGAACAGTAACTGCAGATGTTGGTACTGTTGAACTAATGGAGCCAATCAAATTCCAACCAGCGACAACAGGTATTGAGAGATTAGTTATTGCTGGGCCAACTAAATCGACACGTTGGGCTGCACCAAATTTTAGCCAATAACCGGGACCCGGATTTAATGTGGTTCTTGGTTGATAACCGGTTGGAGTAAATACAAAAGCGCTCGATGTCGAGGTTGGGAAGAGGTAATCTTTTGTATCAGTTGTTTGAACAGGAATTGAGATCATATTCCAGGAATTAGCGACATTAAATTTGCCACCCGGGGTAGCTGACACACCGATAGCGCGTATAACAAAATCGTGTGTAATATTTCCACCTGGTTTTGGTATCAAAACGTCTCTTATGGGCCACCAAGTTATACCATCGTCTTCAGAGAACCAACTGGTAATCTGTCTGCGTGGAGTGGTATTATAAGGCAGTGTTGGCGATTTTTCATCTATACCCATTGGGAAATACAATTTCCCGGAATCATTACGTGCGAATGATAAACCGACCCAAAAATCTTCACCATTCGCAAATACGAGTCCGTTTGCAATCGGAAATGATACCCAAGCCGAAGGACCTTCAGTAACTACATAAGGTGAAGTTGTATAAACTTTTTCATAAAGTTTTGGTCCAGGAGTTGAATCGGTTCCGGCAGCCCAAACACGTACTTTAACATAAGGATACGTAGCATCGGTCATCTTATTGTCAAATTCCGCATCCACATTCATAAGAGCCATATCTTGGGTTGCTGTAAATCGGACCGCAGCAGTTAATGCTGAGTCGCGTGTATCAACACCCCAGTACGAATCTGAGTCGTCATTCTTATCGTCGTATGCGATACTAAATGCAGAACCAGGATATGCAAAAACCCTTGTTGATAATGTATCATTTTCTTCTACGGTATCACCTGCAACTTCTGTCCAAGCTTTTACCATATATGTTCCACGCTCGGCAGGAGTATATGTCATAGGAAACGAGTCTATTCCTGCGTAAGCTAATTGGGGACGTGAAGCCGCAGTTTGAGGGGTCCCATCTACAGTCCATTTTACTAAGAAACCACCCGCAGGAGAAATAAAACTTCCCAAATTGCGTGCATAAAATTTCATTTCTATATTGGGCCAAACTGGAGCATTAGGACCTTGAGTTTTAGGTAGAACTAAATTTGTTTGTAAAATATGCGACATACTAAGGTCAATCGGTGGGGCAATAATAATTTGCCTGTTCCCCTCATCGTTCGTACCATCTAAATCGCCTGTATAAAAAGCCCTGACATATACTTTAACCGGACCGGGTGCTGAGGGGAGCCATGTTTGTGTAAATTTAACTGTTGTATATTTACCTACCCAAGAGACACCCGTAAAATCTTCTCGCGTTCCATCGTTAATATTAATGGGCGACCTTGTTGTATTGTATGTAAGTGTAAAATTGGCAGGTGCAGGGGTTTCAGTACCATTGTGTTCAATTATAACTTTTACAGTTTCTGGAACGCCGATAGCATGAATACCTGACCAGTTCACCGACCTTACTGTGATTATACCAATATCCTTTAGAGGTCTAAAATCAGTATTAATTTTTTTAAATTTTTGCCATGCTCTTGTTGCTGGTCGGTTATCCTGAACGCTTGAACCTGGGACATAATCTTCTTGATATGCAATGAAAACATAGTTACTATCATTAATTTTAGGGTTAATTGTTGACATTGCAACATATCTTTCGTCCAAAGTTGGAGTTCTGGTTAAGTTTTTAACATCAGCCCAGGTAACACCACCATTATCCGAATAGGTATATAGAATGTCGCCATAATTATGCCCTGCAGCATCGTATTGGTCAACGAGAAAAGCATCGCAAGCTATATATATGCGTGTGCCTGTTGGATTTGTACCTATTTCAGGATAAGTTAGAGAACCACTATGATAACCACTCTGAGTTGCACTTGCTCTCATAATAAATGGAAAGTTAGTGCTATCAATTACAGTAACTGCTGTATTTGTATTTGAATTCCACAATCTAATTCTGAAACTTGCATACGGAAGTGCATTATTTACTATACTTGCCGCTGGATATGTAATATAGAGATGTTCGCCAATGTACATAGCATCTAAACCTTGCCAGTAGGGGAAGTAAGTAGCAGTTTCTTTGTCGGCAACTTGTTTAGGACCAAAACTTACACCATTATTTGTAGAAATACGATAAGCAATTTCGGCAGTGTCGCCGGTTGTGCGCCAAACAAGAGCAACCTTGCCACCTGGCCCTCGTGATAATGATGAAGCTGCAGCAGCAAATGTCGTATCGATTGATTGCCAGCTTTGGAACACACCATTCACATCCATAGTAATTGCATAAATTCCGTCATTATCAGGCCTGATTGCTGACATAACTATATTTCCATTTGTTGTTACGGCTACTTGGGGCCAAATTGGCTCATCTGCTTCAGCTAAATTAAAAAATGGGGGTCTAAATTCAGCAAATGCAAAACTACCTTCACCTTGGTCCATATACATAATCGATCTAATATCGTCTAAAGCATCGTCAAGAGGATTAGTGTGATTTGCTATAACAGGGGGCCTACCAGGTAAAATTGGGTGGTCTGGATATAACGTCATACTTGGGAACCCAGACCTGATAGCTGGTACACTCATAAAATCGTCCCATGTATTGCCATAATCGGTACTCATAGTATAGGTAGTACGGCGACTAGCTGACACATTGGCAGAATCGAGGGATGACATCATTATAACATGAACGTTCCAAGGTTCAAGGGGATTCGATTCTAAATACTGAACAGGTCCACCATTTGTCTGATAATCGTAATGAGTGTACAAACCAGTACTTACGCCTTGAGCACCTTGAGGAGCAAGATAAGTAGCTTTCGGTGGTTTAAGATTCTTCATCATCGGACCAGAATATTTCTCCGAAGGTATGGGATCTTGATGATCCTTTGGAAGACTACTTGAAAATTGTAAAGTTGTTTGTGCTTGCTTACTTGTATTGTCCTGAGCATAAGCATACGACAAAAAAAGCAAAGCTAATACAACTGAAAAAATTACTGCTTTTTTCATAATAACTCCTTATTTTTTTTTAATTAGTTGTTAATTTTTAGTTAATTTTGAATAATTTATTTCATTAATAACATTTTTTGTGTCGCTGTGAAATTCTTTTCTTGTCCTTCAACCGAGGATTCAGTACTCATGCGAATAAAATAAACACCGCTAGTGAGTAAATTGAATTTATCATCAGTAGCATTCCAATCTACGATATATGTGCCGGGGAAAAAATAATTATCAGTTAAAGTTGTAATTTTTTCGCCTAACATATTGTAAACGGTTAATACTGCACGAGTCTCTTTTAATATCGAAAATTTTATTCTTGTTGAAGGATTAAACGGATTAGGATAATTAGGATAAAGTGCAAATGCCTTGGGAATATCTGTATTTTCTACTTTTATTCCTAATGGTCGCGCACCCCATTTAATAATTACTAACGATTTTACTGCATCATTGTTTATTACTGTTGAAGATGCCAAGTCCATTCTAACCCTCACGGTATATCCACCAATTTCATCTCGTATTTCCATACTATCGCATATATTATAAATAAATGGGCTTGACCATCTGATAGTTAAAGGATAAGTTCCGACACCGGTTTGGAATTTTACCCTGTATGTATCTATTTGAGTGAAGTTCAAAAAAGGAGTTAAATTAAGTCGTGTCCCTTCACCCAGAATTCCGGGCCTACGTGGTGGACTAACCCAGCGCACATCAAAAGTTCCCGGTTCTACTTGAGGCAGCTCGTATTCACCAAGCGAAACATCAATTCCATATGTTGCTTCAGGATGTACACCAAATCGGAGAGTATCACGAGCCAATCCAGTTTCTAACACAACAAATGGGGTTACCCAACTTGCAGGTTGATCGCCGTAAGTTCTAAAATTCCATACTTCTGAATTTAGCCCAACTCCTGCCTTATTTTTTGCCCTAACGCGCCAAAAATATCTGGTTGTTTGGTTTAAGGGTCCTACTTTTCGTTCCCTAACTGAAATGTTAGTATCTAATAAAACACGATTTGCAATTGTGAACAAAGAATCGCGAGAAACCTCAAGTATATACACTTCCGCATATTCTGAGCTATCCCATTTTAAAGTCGGATTCAACGAAATATTAGGTGCGCCATTAGGCGGATATTTTAAATTAGAAATTCCCGGTTTTGGATATGGAACTGTTGTAAAATTCCATATTTCAGAATAATTACCATAACCTGCTCTGTTCCAACCGCGCACACGCCAATAATATTTTTTCCCTGATTCAAGCGTTCCAATTGTCTTTGATAATCCAGTATAATTGCTATCTTCAAATAATGGGAAATTAAATATACTTACTGAATCAACTTGATAATGATATTTAACCGCACGATCGGAAGCATTCCACCTCAATGTGGGATTGACAATTATATTATCCGAATTGTTTGCTGGTGAACTAAGCAAAACACCTTCTGGTGGAATTAAGATAGTTTTAAAATTCCATACATCAGAAAATAAACTTGTTCCAGCATAATTAGATGCTCGGACACGCCAATAATATATCCTATCAGATATCAGTGTCGGAATTTGTTGTGAAGTTGAAGTTAGATTCGAATTACTATAAATTATAGTATTAAAATTTTGATCGGAAGCAACGTTCAATTCGTAAGTAGCTGCATATGGTACAGAATTCCAGAAGAGTGTGGGAGTTAAAGAGACATTAGTATCATTATTAGCTGGATTAAATAATACAGGTTTCGTTGGAATTGCAATAATTGTCTTGAATTGCCATATAGAACTGAAATTGCTGGATCCAGTTGCGTTTTTAGCTTTTACTCTCCAATAGTAAATTGTAAAATTATTTAAATTAATTTGTTTTGAAGTAGTTGTAATTGTAGAATCGTTGATTACAATAGTATTAAAACCTTGATCGGTAGCCACTTGTAGATGATATAATTCGGCATCTTCCGATACGCTCCAACTTAAAGTCGGGTTTATGGCGAGAGCTGTATCGTTATTTGCCGGAGCTAACAACGATGGTGTAGGCGGCACCGGTAAAATAGTTGTGAAGAAAAATCGCGAAGAGTATGCACCATAACCGCTTATATTTCGTGCACGCACTTTCCAAAAATATCTTGCACCACCTTTTAGATTTACCAATTGCTTACTCGTATCAACGATCGTAGAATCATTTAAAACAATTGCAGAAGGAGTAAAGCCGGTATCAGTTGCAACTATAAGATGATATCTATCGGCTCTATCTGTAACCCTCCATCTCAACAATGGCGATTTAATTACATTTCCCAATCCACTGTCAGGGTAAACTAATTTAGGTGGAGGAGGAACAACTGGCATCGCAGTTGTAAAACTGTAAATTACAGAATAGGGACTAATCCCAAAATTATTTTTGGACCGAACACGCCAAAAATATTTTGTTTGATAATTAAGATCTATAGATATAGCCGTCCCTGTATTAAATGGTGTTTGAGTTGAAATATTAATAGTATCAATCCGCACTATGTTAATGAAATTTGTATCCGAAGCGATTTCCAAAAAGTATTGAAGGGCTCCGTAGGCACCGTCCCACTCGAACATTACTGGTTTAGCAAAAACATTTATAGTTCCATTTCCAGGTCTATATAACGGTGTCGCTACAGGTGCCGTTTGTGGCGCTGATTTAGCCCCATACTTTATAATCTTGGCGGAATTTAAATTTAGTGTTAGCCGAAACCGTGTCGTAGTTAACATATTTACATTAAAAAATGTAAATCCAGATATTTCCTCATACAACTTCATACTATCACAGATGGCATTCAAACCTGCGGGCCACGAAAAAATAAATGGCCTGATGCCACTCCCAAGTTGTAACCTAATACTGAATGTATCTATTTGATTCGGGTTAGTATATTTTCGTATATCAGCGATTACTCCTTGTCCTAAACAAGTATCAGCGCCAAAATTAAGGTTCACAAATCTAATATCAAAAATTTGCGACGGAGGCGGAGGCGGTTCTTCCTGTTCTCTGAATATTTTGCCGTCAGTAAAAGTAACGGTATCGGGAATACAATACGATGCGCTCGGATGGACTCCATACCAGATTGAACCGCTACCTACCCGTAACGAGTCGGTTATTCGAAGCGGAATATAAAACTGATTTTGTCCGATAGAAAATGTATTCACCACAAATAATAATATGATTAAATTGAATAAACGCATCAATAATTTTTATAAAAAATCTTGTTTAGTAAAAGTGATAAGTTTTATTAAAAATATCTTCCCCCGTATAACATTTAAAGATATACGGGGATATATTAGAGTCATTTATTTCATTAATACAACTTTACGTGTTTCAGTGAAACTATTGTTAGCTGAGTTTGCTGTCATTTTGATATAATAGATACCGCTCGCTGCCATAGCTTCGCTATTATTTTTTCCGTTCCATTCTACCGAATAAACACTTGCTTCCAAAACTTCTGACACTAAAGTACGAATCTTTCTTCCTAAAACATCAAAGACAGATATCTCTACATTTGACTGAACGGGGATTGAAAACTTTATTTTCGTAGATGGATTAAATGGGTTGGGATAATTTTGATCTAAACCAAAACGTGTCGGTAATTCTGTTTCTTTTTTCACATCGTTAATAGTACTTGAGTATATGTACAATTCACGAGCAAATTGATTTGTTATACTGGCACTGTTTTCGGTAAGCATATTTTTATTTACGAACATTCCGCCTAAACCATCTTGCAAAATTAATGATTTTACATCGGGATTAGTTATGGTTGGCCAAGTAAGAGTAACTGGATATCCCCCTGCTCCTTGCTGTACTTTAATAACGAATGTATCAGATATAGTTACACCCGGTGTCCAACGTTTAAGGTCTAACACTAAACCTTCTCCCAAACAATTCGGTGTGCGATTATCAATCGTCCTAAAATCAAAAATTTCAGACGGTGGTATTGGTGGTTGTTCTTGTTCCCCTAACAGGGAATCTATACAATGTGTAGCAGTACGATCCCAACCGATTTCAACTTTACCAGTTGAAGTTGCATTAGTGGCTGTAATAGTTATTCTAAATTGAGTTTGTGTAGATGCGATATTTGTAAAAACAAACACAAGAAGCAATAACGCTGCTTTAACATAATTGTCACAAATTGTTGTAAATTTCATTTATTAATCTCCTAAATTTAAATTTGTTATTATTTATATACTATTAATTTAACTTTGCTGTTCACCCCGTCGGTAAAACGAAGCGAACAAATATTAACCCCCTCGTATCCCTCCCCTTAGAAAGGGGAGGGACACAGGGTGGGGTAATTACTTCATCAAGATCATCTTCTTGACTTGTGTGTATTTGCCGGCATTCTCGCCAACACCTTCAGCTACAATTCGATAGAAGTAAATACCTGATGCAAGTTTACCCGCATCAAATGTTACTTCATCCTTACCTTCATAGAAGAATTCTTTATCAAGTAATGTTGCCACTTCTTGACCAAGAACGTTATAAACCTTTAAGGTTACTAACGCATCCTCTGGTAAATTAAATTCGATTGTAGTTGTTGGATTGAACGGATTCGGATAGTTCTGTTCCAAGCTGAATGTACTTGGCACTTCAGGTGCACTAAATGCAGGGACTATCGTTTGAGGATTTTGAGAAGTTGGATCATCAATCAAATAGGGTACATCTTTCAAAGGACGTACACCTTTTAATTTTAATACTGTTGAAAAACTAACAGTATCATTGATAACTGCATTTGGTACTGGACCACCGTTAAAAGCTTCGTTAATGCGGCGAACAACATAATGAAACTTTTCTGCATCGCCCATGGTTGAAGCTTCAGCAGTCATCGCAGCACTGGCAGAGTCGGCAATTACTTTTACCTTCTTGCCGTGGAATGCTGCATAAGCTGAGCTTGTATCTTCATAAATTAATTCGCCAAAACCACCCGGTGTATAACCGAGACGACTTGCATCAATTGCTAATTTAAGAGCAACTAATTCGGCAAACAATTTATTATTGTGCTTTGTCGGTGGTAACGATTTTTGACGTTTTACAAATGGTTTATTATTATTCGTAAATACATCAAAGAACCTCGGATCACCAGTGTGAAGAACTTCCTTGGCACGTAATGATTTTTGAACATCAGCCGCTTTACCAATTTCGAACCAGCCGAAGAGCTTATCATTTGGTGGTGTTTGTGGTGTTCCGATTATTAAACCACCCGTTGCATAAACCAAATCTATCAAGTTAGCATGATTTGGTGCTGGTAATCTTGGTGTACCAATTCCAACAAGTGCGTATTTCGGATCCTTCGGAGCGGTTGTCTGTAATGGCATCCACCAATATTTTGCTTTTATCGGTTTATTGGCTTTTACAAATCCGTGGATACTTACCGTATCTCCTTTTACTAATCCACCAGAGAGAGTAAAATCATAAGTAAACTTCTTATTTTTACCATCAATTGCACCAGTTAAAGTGTAGTCGACACCAAGTTCCATTATTTCTCCGTTCACTTTTACTACCTGTGCCGGAAATACTTGCCCAGGATATTTTGGATCTGTAGTTGCAAACGGTGCAGCGCCATACTCTATATACAGTCCCGTTTTGGGTGCGGTAAGTGTATCTATTAATACGATTTCGATTTCTACTTTATCCGGTTTAGTGCTCTTTACAGCTTTCGGAAGTTTTCCCGCCAAATTAAGAGCAACGATATTTTCTGGCACAAAAGTCCTGAATTCGTCGAGGTCATCTGTGCTGTTTAAGCCAAAGTCTCTTACTATAGGCGGTGTTCCGCTTACTACTTCAAATGTGTGGGTTGTTGCCGGATACGTTTGATACATATCGGGTGGTGCAGCAGCAGAGAGTGTAAATGAGCCGCCAAAAACATTAGCAAATGTGAACAAGCCACCGCCAGCAGTTGTTGCTGTGCGTGGTGTAACGCCATCTGTCAATGTTATTACTACACCATCTTTACCAACTTCGCCAGGATCTTTTACAGCGTTATGGTTTAAATCAACCCAAGCAATACCGCTTACTGTAGTAGGCTTGAAGTTGCCAAAGTTACGCACTACACTTTCACTACCGGATAAAGTAACGGTGTACGAGGCTCCACTACCTGGGGTAATACAAGCCCAACCGGATTGTGTTGTTTGGCTCAATGTAAATGTACCATTCTCGAGATCATTGAATGAGTAGGCACCATTTGCATCTGTAAGTCTTGTTAGATTAAGGTTACCAGTAATTTTGACTTCCCAACCTTCCAATCCTGGTTCACCAGGATCTTGTGTACCATTACCATTTTTATCTTCATACACAACACCACTGATTGAGTTGGAAACAGGAACCATAATTGCACGCAAGGGCCAATGTCCCCAATCACCAGCTCCCATACGCGCTGGACCCATGTCGTACCACACACTTTCATCTTCAACACTAGAACCATAGCTTCTACCTAAATAGGTTATAGCACCTGGTTGGTTTGCATTTGAATACAATCCAAATGGATAACCACCTGTTGTAACAGCTATGGATTCAGCCATTACTGTAATCCAATAATCTTGTCCCGCGTCAATTACTGGTGCATCATCGCCAAAAGCCATTGTTTTAAGGGTGGTAGCTAAGGTATTGTATTTAGGACCGCTGAACTTTTTCTCGTAGAGTATAGGACCTGGTGCGTTTGTATCTGGTCCGGCTGCTCTAATTCTTACACGCCATACTTCAGGAACTATCGTACCCTGACGTACGCCGCCCACACGACGTTCGGCGTTTGTATGTATATCGATTTGTGCGACTCTACCTCGCACAGGATTTGTAAATCGTGTACCAATAACTATTCTATAGGCAGGATTAGGATCTGGGGTACCCCAAATATACCATTGCGCCGAATAATTATCATAACGTATATTGTATGAAGGTGTTGGATACACCATTAACGAAACCCTTCCGGTGTCGTTACTACGATCACCCTCACCAGATACATCGGCAGCTGCAACCAAATCAAACATACCTCTTTCACTCGGTACATATGGCAGAATTACATTATCTGATCCTCCAGTGGGGATATAATTACCAGTTACAGGTGGTTGAGAAATACCCTCCACTTGCCAGTTAATTGGATATGGCGAAATCGGGTTTACACCTATGTTAGCCAGTACAGCTGCAACATTCACAGTACTTGGAGTTGCATCAGGATTTAGCTTATCGCTTTCAGCAAATGGATTATTGCCACTCACAAAAGGAGCTAATTTATAACTTGTGTTAACAGGATCGGTAACGAGTCTGGTAGTAGAAATATCAGAAACCTTATAGGTCGGACCTTCTGTGGTCATAGAATGATCTAATACAACAGCTTCAGGTAAATCTACTTTCTCGCCGGCAACTCCAGGTTGCACTTTCATCGGTCTCAAACCTGTAGTCTGAGTTAAAGTCAAGAATGCTATGTCTGTCGGATTTGCAACTGCCACTTTAACTTCATCCAAACGAATAAACCATTGGTCTGCATCAGAATAGGCATGGAAACCAATATAATATGTGCCTGTTGAAGGCGGATCAAATACGATGCCTTTAAATGCATAAGTAGCTTCTTGCAATGGATTGTAATCAGCCAATATTATAGTTTGAGCACTAGGAGTTGGTGCATTACCCATTGTAACCTTTAATTTTTCATTCGGTCCAAAACTCACATTAGTTAACACATAGAAACTAAGTATATATTTTGTTCCTGCAGTAAATTTCATTGGAACATTGAACAACCAATCGTCACCTGGGTTGGTGCCTGTCGCTTCATAAAGATAGCGTGCAGCACCAGTGCCTTTATAAGTTAACGTGGTAGCTTTATACCAAGAGCCATACGCATCACCCGTACCATCGCCAGCCACGTCAATTACTTGCCAGTCAGTTGGCGGGAAGGTAGCGTCAAATCCTTCTGTTATTGGGAAAGCTTCAAACGGAGGTAGTGTGGCTAATGTGGTTATTAAACTAAAATCGGTTTCTACATTATCAAGGTTTCGTGCTTTAGCTTTCCATACATAGGATGTGTTGTTATCAAGATTGAGTATCTGAGTAGCAGCAACACCCCATCCTACTTTAGTCCTCCATACTGGAACATCACCTAATGTATTTGCAGATGTTACCCATTTGCCACCATCATTTTCTGTATAAATGGCATAAAGTGTAGCGGGTGGATTACCATCAGGGATAGCCGTACCGGGTCGCAATCTCATCGAGCGTAAAGTTGGTGAACCTGCGAATGGTGCATCGGGAGTGTTTGCCAATGTGGCTTTATTACCTGCAGCAAAATCCGACTCGCCTTGTATTGTATGATATGCAGTTACACGGAAATAATAACGTATATTAGGCGAAAGACCTGTAGCTGCAAATGTGGTTACATCGGCTCCGACAGTTCCAACTAATGTAAATCCGGAAGTTTCTAATGTTGACCTATAAATTTTAAATCCATCTTCATCGTCCGAATTATCTGCCCAGGTTACATTCATACTTGTTGTTGTAACTGTATTGAATGCAACATCGGAAGGCGCAACGGGTGGAAGAGCTGCAGTTGTAAAACCAAACGGCGACCCTGTTCCTTCTAAAGTCCCGATATCGTTCTTTGCTACAACTTTCCATACATAAGATGTATTACCAGTTAAGCCGGCATACGGATACGATGTTCCTGTAACATTAGCAGTAGGCGTTGCTGGCATTGTTTCGCCCAAATAAACATCATAAGAATAAGCATACTGTGAAGCTTCCCACGTTAAAGTACCATTAATAGGAACATTAATAGCATTGTTTGCCGGTGTAAGAAGTGCAAAAGCACCCGGTGCATCGGCTGTAAACTCATCGGCACCAATATCGGGTGTTGTTGCATGACGAGGCTCGCCGTCTATATCATCAAGCACTGCAACTGGTGTGCCGGCATTCATTAAACCTGTTGCAGTACCAGTTTTAATGTGTAAATCGGTTGGGCTTTTGTATGTGGGTTCTTCGCTGATACTGTTCATATCTTGCCCACCTGTAAGTGTTTGCCAGTCGGCAAGTGTAGGAGCGATACCTGTTCTAACATAACCTAACGTATCTGACAAAGAAAATATGTCATTGTGATTTGATGCGAAATTAGCTCCTAAAGAATCAGAGGTACCAACAGCATAATTTTTTCCCAAACCACCACGTGCATTATAAAATATGTTGTTTTT
>CAMTVZ010000182.1:0-15251 GCA_947085285.1 uncultured Ignavibacteriota bacterium | reverse complement strand
TTTCTATCGGGAGATGTTTGCTTCTCAATATAAAATCGGATGCGTCGGGATGTAAGTATATTTTGGATGAAGTAATATACAAACCCTTCAAAAATATTGAAGACCTATAATCTTCTGCATGTAAATTCCCAACGAAGATTAGCAATATCAAACTTAAAGCTGCGATTATTTTTTTCATCGATATTCTAAAAAAAAGACCGACTAAAATTTTGTTATTAAACTCAATATTAGTCGGTCGCATAATTTGTTCCTTTACATTATCTATCTGAAATATAAATCTCTGTTGTCTTCTATCTTAGCATTCTTTCTCAATTGTTCCAACCATTGACTAAGGAATTGATTTTTCTTTGTTTGTAAAATTTGCGATGCTAGCATTTCCTTTTGACTGGTATATGCAGACGAATCGATTTCAATACGCTCGGTCAGCTTTGCAATGTAATAACCACGCAGTCCTTTGATTGGTTTCGAAACCTCGTTAAGTTTCAAGGGAAGTAAACTCCCGATGAACATCATATCCCTACCGATACCCGGTACGCCACCTGCAGGAGTAAACTGGCCAGTTGATTGAATAACAAGGTCTGGATTCTGTTGAGTCAGACTACTCAATGAACCGTCGGATTTTAATTGTTTCCAGTAATCAGTTACTTTCTTTTCCAATAATTGCATTTTTTTATCACGAAGTACACGAGGACGAATAATATCTTTTACTTCTGCTAACGGTCGAATTCCCTCTTTTTTCACTTCCGAAATCATGAACACACCGTAACCATCAGTGAGAGGAAGTACCTCGCTGATAGAACCAAGTTTTTTCTCGAAAGCAAATCTATTTATCGAGGGATGGTTTCCAATACCGGGGATTATTCCCTTTTCGCCGAATGGTGGTGTTTCGATGATATCATACTTTGCAAGCTCGGCTTCTTTAATAAAATCGTTTTCTTCAGCTAAATATTTAAAATCGAGAGCGTTTTGGTAGATAGCCGTTCGAGTTTCGGAACTTACCCGAACAGGAATTACAATGTCGGCGATTTTAAGTTCGCGCTTGCTTTTGCCTGTTACCTTAATAATATGATAACCAAATTGAGTTCGCACCAAACCTGTAATTTGGTTAATCGGAGTTTTATAACAAGCTTCTTCGAACTGTTTAACCATTCGTCCTTTACCGAACCAACCTAAGTCGCCACCTTTTGCCGCTGAACCCGGATCTTTTGAATACTTTTCAGCCAATTTTGCGAAATCTTCGCCCGATCGAATTTTATTCAAAACATCTTTTGCTTCAGCTAAAACTTTTACACTATCGTCCCCCTGAATCGAGAATAAGATATGGCTTGCTCTTACAAACTCTTCTGTGCCGGCTTTTTCTTCCAATATTTTTACTAAATGATATCCATCGTTATCAACGAAAGGTCCTACGATGTCGCCCACCTTAGCTGAAAATATTTTCTCGGCTTTTATAGGAGTAACATCGGTTGGTTTGTAAAAGATATCGGTACTTTGGTTCTCGGTGTATGTGTTAAATAGGTCGATAAAATCGGCCCCCTCTGATGTGCGGCGTAAAATGTCATCCATTTCGGCGACTACCGAGAGAGTATCTTTAGATGAAGGCTTTTCGATAAATTTTACATATTTCAGTTTCCGAGTTGCTTCAGTTTTAAAGTCGGAAGAGTTTTCGTTATAAAATTTTTCAATGTCCGAATCGGTAACGTTAGCTTCCTCGTCTGTAATAAATTTATTTGGATCGAAGAAAATATACTCGGCTCCTAATTTTAAATTTTGCTCGGTAAACTTTTGGAAGATTTCTGATTCTGAGACCCGAACCCCTGCTAAAATTATGCTTTGAAGTTTTTCTTGCAACCTCTGCTTTTTGAGTCCTTCTTCTACTCGTATCCAAATTTCTTTATTTCGAGGATCTGAAATAGCTGATTCATAAGCTGCTCGGTTGAAATTTCCAGCTGAATCTACAAACTGGCGGTATAAAAATTCAGGGGGATTATCTCCTTTAACCCAATCGACTATTTCTTGGTCAGGGACATCGATCCCCATGCGTTGAATTTCTTCTTCGATAAGAGTTTGTGTAACCAGCGCGTTCCAAACTTCTTCCCGTATTTGATTCAATTCGTTTTCGTCGGGTTCTTTTCCAGTTTGAGTTTTCTGTTGTTCAGCCCTTTCTCTAACGAGTTCGACGAACTCTTGATAACTAATATTTCTATCATTGATTACTCCAACGTATTCTTGCCTTTGGGCAGTTAAACCGAGGTAATCCATTCCCCATTCAAAAATGATGGTTAAAATGAAAGCGATAACAAGAAAAATAATTATCGCTGGCATGTTATCGCGCATTCGAGTCATAAATGGCATATAATAAAATATCTCCTATAATAATATTGTTGTTATTAAGAACGATTAAATATATATCAAAATTTTGATATAAGCAATAAGTTTTTAAATTGTTATTGACTTTTATGTAATATTCCGTTATATTTTTATCTCAAAAATCAAATATGAACCATAAATCAACAAATATTAGTATTATGGAGGTTTAGCTTTCGTGAAAAAAGAACGCGGTAAAATTATTATTATCGTTGCCAGTCTTTTACTAGCTGTGTATCTTCTGTATCCTACCTATACAGATTATAAATTTACTAAGCAATTAAAGAGTCTGGTTGGCGAAGACAGTGTTAAATTTCTTGAACAGAACGAACATGCTATTCGAGAAGCCCGAATGAAACGAATCAAATTGGGATTGGATCTTCAAGGTGGCATGCGGGTCGTTTTAGAAGTGAATATCCCTAAATTGTTAGAAGATTTAGCAAAAAATAAGGATGAAACTTTTTATACTATTATTAATGAAGTCCATAGCGAAGCAAAAGTATCGGACCAACCCATTACGAGTATTCTACTTCGTAAATTTGAGGAAAGGGGTATTCGACTTAGCAGGTATTATGGCAGCATTCGGGATAATAACGAAGAAATCATATCCAGATTAGACGAGGAAGCAGTTAATGCAATAGACCGTGCGGTAGAAGTTGTTCGAAACCGGGTCGACCAATATGGTGTATCCGAACCTACAATCCAGAAACAAGCTGCTACCAGAATTATCGTCGAATTGCCAGGTGTGAGTAAGGAAGCGGAAGTCAGACAGCTTCTTCAAGGTACAGCTCTACTCGAATTCAAATTGCTTAAAGACCCTGAAATAGTAAACAGAGTAACTGAAAGCATAGATAAATATTTGGCAGGCAAGCAGATTGCAGATACAGTGGAACAAGACACAACAAAGATAGCAGCTGCA
Organism: uncultured Ignavibacteriota bacterium; assembly: GCA_947085285.1. Taxonomy (GTDB): domain Bacteria; phylum Bacteroidota; class Ignavibacteria; order UBA10030; family BY39; genus JASEGV01. Next base: position 11,965 of record CAMTVZ010000182.1, on the reverse strand, counting down.
AAGGACACAAACGATATTATTATACCAGAAACAACTACACAGGCTGAGGCTGACGCTGCCAAAGAACATCCCTTCTTTTTCCTTGCTCGTCCCGATCCACAGATCCCGGGTGAGTTTTTTGTTGCTGAAGAAAATCGTGAAAAGGTAAATCGACTATTAAAAAGGCCCGATATACAAAAATTAATTCCGACAGATATGGTTTTCCTCTGGTCAGCAAAACATGCATTTATAGCAGAAGGAAAAAAATGGTTTAAACTATATCCCGTAAAAAAAGAAGCAGAGTTGACTGGTGGAGTTATAGTAAATGCCAGAGCTACTATCGATCCCAACTACAACACCCCCGTTGTTAATATGGAAATGAATGCCGAAGGGGCGCGCGATTGGGCACGCATTACAGGAGCAAATATAGAGAAACGTATAGCTATTGTTCTGGACAATGCAGTCTTTTCGGCTCCTGTGGTGAGGCAAAAGATTATTGGTGGCAATTCGCAAATCGAGGGTATGGACAATATCGAGGAAGCAAGGTTATTAGAAATTGTTTTGAAGGCTGGCGCCCTTCCTGCCCCCGTTGAAATTATTCAACAACAAACAGTTGGACCATCACTCGGGCAGGACTCAATCAGTAAGGGAATCAATTCATCATTACTTGCATTGGTATTTACAATTTTATTCATGATTATATACTACAACAAGGCTGGCTCAATCGCCGATTTTGCTTTGATGTTCAATGTTGCATTCATTCTTGCAGTGTTGGCCGCTTTTCAAGGTACCCTTACACTCCCTGGTATCGCAGGCATGATTTTAACAATGGCAATTGCAGTCGATGCTAATGTTCTAATATTTGAGCGTATCCGCGAAGAATCGGTTACAGGTAAAACATTAAGAGCTGCTATCGATGCAGGTTATAGCAAAGCTTGGACAGCTATCTTCGATTCGAATTTAACAACCTTTTTCACAGGTGTTATTCTTTATAATTTTGGAAGTGGACCGATACAAGGTTTTGCCTTGACCCTAATGATCGGTATAGTAGCAAGTTTGTTCAGCGCTATAGTAATTACACGTGTAATTTTTAATATACTGACTGAACGCAATTCAAATATCAGTTTTGGTTAATCAAACAGGATTTTTATTACTATGAGATTCTTTAAAAAAACAAATCTAAATTTTCTTGGAGTCAGAAGATTTTTTTACATAACTTCTTCGACAATTATTTTCTTCGGAATTATTTCACTCTTTGTTAAAGGGATTGATTATGGCATCGATTTTTTGGGGGGCACCGAGTTAGTAGTTCAATTTCAAACTCCCCCACAAATATCTGATATCCGTAATGCTTTAAGTAAAGAAGATATAACACGAGCCGAAATAAAAATTTATGGCGACCCACATAATATACTTATAAGAACACCAGTACACGATGTCGGCACCGTAGTGGGGGATAAAATCAAGGAAACACTTGAAAAAAACTTCCCAAACAATCCGACTACGATTTTGGAAGAGCAAAAAATTGGGCCAAAAATTGGCGCCGAACTTCGCCTCGGTGCAATTTACGCAATTGTTGCCTCTCTAATTGTAATGTTGATATATATAGGCTTCCGATTTAAATTTATTTACGGTGTAGGGGCTGTTGTTGCTTTATTCCACGACGTTCTAATTACTTTGGGCATAGTCTCAATGTTGGATGGTATAACTCCATTTTTAGATTTTGAAATGGATCAAAATTTGGTTGCCGCATTCCTCACTCTGGTCGGTCTCTCTGTCAACGATAGCGTTGTTATCTTCGACCGCATTCGGGAAAATTTAAAAATCTATAAAACAACGAGTCTGTTCGATGTAATAAACAAAAGTATAAACGATACTCTTAGCCGCACAATTATTACATCGGGGACGATTTTCATGGTTCTATCCATAATCATGATATTCGGCGGCGAGGTTACACGTGGCTTCGCTTTCACACTCACTATCGGTATTATTGTAGGTACTTACTCCTCGATTTACATTGCAAGTGCCATCGTTTATGAATGGTCGTTAAGAAAAAAACAAAGCTAATAATAAAATATGAAATTCAAAATCAAAGAAAGCCAAGCCGTTACTATCATAAGTCTTGATGGTAAAGTAATGGGCGGACCTGATTCAACACTCCTGAATGATCTTCTCCATAAACTAATTGCCGATGGAAAGAAAAAGATTATTTTGGATTTAAAAAACGTTAAACTTATGAACAGTTCCGGTTTAGGAATGTTGATTGCCGCTCTCACAACAATGCGCAATGCATCGGGCGACCTGAAGATTGCAGCACCTTCAAAAAAAATCGAAAACCTTTTGATAATTACAAAGCTTGTTAAAGTTTTCGATATATTCAAAACGGTTAAGCAAGCAGTCGAAAGCTACGTCAAATAACTCGGCATTCTGAATTTTTACTTCTTTATAACTCCGATAGTCTATTTGTTTCCTATCGGAGTTTTTATTTTATTAATGTCGTTATGAGTGTAAAAATTATCCTCGGTGCACAATGGGGCGACGAAGGTAAAGGAAAAATCGTCGACCTCCTGAGCCAAAACATAAATATCGTTGCCCGTTATCAAGGCGGTGCTAATGCTGGGCATACTATCGTGCTTGACGATAAGCAGTACGTTCTGCATCTTATCCCATCAGGTATCTTCCATCCCAATGTAACTTGTGTAATTGGTAACGGTGTTGTAATTGACCCAATCGCTTTGCTAAACGAAATAAAGCAAATCCAGAATTTAGGAATCAACATCAAGCATCGGTTATTAATTAGCCATAATGCCCATCTGATAATGCCGTATCACAAATTGTTAGATAATTTACACGAAAAAGGGGCTGATAAAATTGGAACTACCGGCAGGGGTATAGGTCCAGCTTACATCGATAAAGCAACCCGCACCGGAATAAAAATAGTTGACTTACTTGATAACAAAATTTTTGAAAAGAAATTAATCAAAAACATCGAAACATATAATAAACTTTTCGACCAAATTTATGGCGAAGCGAAATTAAATGTTGAAAAAATAGTTTCAGAATACGAAAATTTTGATAAAATAATAGATGAATATGTTACCGACACAGCCTTCTACTTAAACAATGCTATTAAAGAGGGTAAAAATATTTTAGCCGAAGGGGCTCAAGGTGCGTTGTTAGATATTGACCACGGTACTTATCCATTCGTTACTTCCTCGAACCCTACAAGCGGCGGCGCTTGCACAGGACTTGGAATTCCTCCTACTTCTATCAAATCAATCCTCGGTGTTGCAAAAGCTTACTGCACTCGAGTTGGCAACGGACCTTTTCCTACCGAACTCACAGATGAACTCGGCACTAAACTCCGAACTGTCGGTTCTGAATTCGGCGCTACTACAGGCCGCCCACGCCGATGCGGCTGGTTCGATGCATTTGCTCTGAAATATTCGGCAATGATTAACGGAATCGAAAAATTAGCTATTACAAAATTAGATGTGCTTAGCGCTTTTGATGAAATTTTTATTTGCACAGCTTACGAATACAACGGTAAAAGTTTAAAAACTTTTCCAACTGATATCCTCTCGTTGGAATCTGTTAAACCAATTTACGAACGCTTCGATGGTTGGAAAACTGAGTTAGAAAACATTACTTCGTTTGCCGACTTACCCGATAATGCTGTAAAATATTTATCAGCGATAGAAAAATATACAGGTGTTGGCATTAACATCATTTCGGTTGGCCCGAAAAGGAATCAAACTATAATTCTCGAAAACTAAATATGGCAACCCCACGCTCGACGAACATTAAATTATCACTGGTAATAGCCGCCATTATACTTGTTGTGGCTACCATAATTTATACACAAACTATTGTCGATAAATTATTAGTGAAAGAACGTGAAGTAGCCGACCTGTATGCTAAATCGTTAGAATACCTCGCTACGAGTCCTGATGCTCAGGCAGATTACAGTTTTGTTTTTAATGAAGTTATAAAAACAATCGACTTCCCTATTATTTTATCCGACCATCAGAAGAATCCAATTCCACCATACACAATGAGTACCCGAAACATTTCGTTAGATACAACTCTATCTGAAATTGAACAAGAAATTTATCTCAAAAAACTAATTGCTCAATTCGACGAAACTAATGAACCAATTAAAGTTGCCCTTAACGATACAATCATTCTTCAATACCTACATTACGGCGAATCTCAAATAGTTACCGAACTGCGCTGGCTCCCTTTTATTGAAATCGGTTTGGCGGGTATTTTTGTCCTCCTCGGCTACGTCGGTTTTAGTTATATCAAACGAACTGAACAAAGCAATATCTGGGTCGGTATGGCAAAAGAAACTGCTCACCAACTCGGAACTCCACTCTCGAATGTTATGGGATGGATGGAATTAATAAAACTAAATGCAGAGAAAAGTAATAAAGTTTTAGAAACTGTAAGCGAAATGGAAAACGATTTAATGCGTCTCCAAAAAGTTACAGAGCGTTTTTCAAAAATTGGTTCCAAACCAAACTTGAAATCAGAAACGCTGAACGAAATTATAGAAAATGTTACTCATTATTTCCGGAAACGACTTCCACAGTTGCGTAAGAATATTAATATTTCAGTAAATCTGAGAGAAAATATATCTGTAAAAATTAATCGTGATCTTTTCGAATGGGTGCTTGAAAACCTCATCAAAAATTCCATCGACGCTATCGAACATGGCGAAGGCAACATTTCAATTTCTGTACAAGATAAAAATAAATATATTTTTATAGATGTAAAAGATACAGGCAAGGGGATCGACCAGAAATTTAGAAAAGATATTTTCAGACCGGGTTACAGTACTAAAGAACGTGGATGGGGTTTGGGGCTGAGCCTCTCGAAAAGAATTATTGAAACTTACCATAAAGGAAAATTAATTTTACTCGAAAGTAAATTGGGTAAAGGAACAACGTTTCGGATAAAGTTGAATAAATGAGAAGTGAACAAAGAGCGTATAGCTTTCAGCATCGGGTTTTGTGATGAGGATTTTGGATGGAATAACTGACAATAGCCAATTGTTAATTTAGCTTTGACCTTCAGAATTGTTTTTATCGCCTAAATTCCGTTTATTTCAAAAAAATATTGCATATTTTAATGAGTTCGATCAGAAACATAAAATTAACACCGCTGATGCGTCAATACCAACAAGTAAAAGCCAGATACCCTGATACACTACTCCTTTTTCGAATGGGGGATTTCTATGAAACTTTCGACGACGATGCAAAGATAACTTCTAAAATTTTAGGCATCACACTTACAAAACGAGGGAATGGAGCTGCTGGCGAAACTCCTCTTGCCGGCTTCCCTTATCACGCCCTCGACAATTACCTGCCTAAACTTCTTAAAGCAGGAAAGCGAGTTGCAATCTGCGAACAGATGGAAGACCCAAAATTTGCAAAAGGCATTGTTAAACGGGATGTGATCGAAGTTGTAACACCGGGAGTTTCATACTCTGAAAAAATTTTAGAAACAAAGCAAAATAATTACTTAGCATCAGTTTATCTCCCCTCACCTTTAGTTACAAGCGATGATATAATCGGCTTTGCCTTCGTGGATGTATCTACGGCTGAATTCGGTTTAAGCGAGTTCGCTCTCAAAGATCTAAAAAATCAGATTCAGAACTTCAGTCCCGCCGAAATTTTAGTCCAAAAAAGAGACCTCGACACAATCCAAAATATTCTCAAGGAAAGTTACAAAGGAATTTATACTAAATTAGATGATTGGATTTTTAATTATGAATACAGTTACGAGCTATTAATCACACATCTTAAAACACAATCGTTAAAAGGTTATGGAGTTGAAGATTTGCGTGTGGGAATAGTTGCGGCAGGAGGCATACTTAACTACCTTCAGGAAACTCAAAAAGCGAACCTTGCTCATATAAAGAAAATTTTTCCACACAACACCAGCGAATATATAACACTCGACCCGTCGACTAAAAGAAATTTAGAGATTACGAAATCGATTGAAGGAAAAGAGGAGGGGACTTTATTTTGGGTATTGGATAAAACTAAGACTCCGATGGGTGGACGCTTACTAAAGCGATGGGTCAATCAGCCGTTACGTAATATCGAGCCGATACGCGAACGCTTGGAAGCTGTTAAAGAACTAGTAGAAAATAGAGATATGCTCCGCAAAATAAGCGATGTGCTTCTAAATTTTGGGGACCTTGAGCGACTTATAACAAAAGTTTGCACAGGACGTGCTAACCCGCGAGAAATGATTGCCCTCAAAAACAATTTAAAACAGGTCGTAAACCTCAAATCTGCTATTAGTAACGCTGAAACTAAAACCCTTTCAGATATTCGTAACGGGTTTGTGGTTCTATCTGATCTGATTGATGATATTTCAAAAACGATTGTTGATGATCCACCTCTATCGTTAGCTGATGGTGGTGTGATTAAAAAAGGATGTAATTCGAACCTCGATGAACTGAGAGAAATTACACTCAACGGTAAAAGTTGGATTGCAAATTTGCAATTAAAAGAGAGAGAACGAACAGGAATTAATTCCCTTAAAGTATCATTTAACAATGTATTCGGCTATTACATTGAAGTTACTAATACACATAAAGATAAAATTCCACCCGATTATATTCGTAAGCAAACAATCTCAACCGGTGAACGATTTATTACTCCAGAGTTGAAAGAATATGAAGAAAAGATTTTAAATGCTGAAGAAAAAATTGTTACACTCGAAACAGAAATATTTAACGAGCTACGCCTTAAAGCAGCCGATCAGGCTGTAGCAATACAAAAAAACGCTCAACTTGCAGCAACGATTGATGCCCTTGCCTCGTTAGCTGTAACAGCAGTTGAACAAGAATACACATATCCTGAAGTAGACAATGGCAATTTGATACATATCGTTGAAGGACGACATCCAGTAATCGAACGACTGCTCCCGCCGGGCGATCAATACACTCCCAATGATACATACTTGCTCAACGAGGAAAATCAGATTCTTATTATTACCGGGCCAAATATGAGCGGCAAGTCGAGTTATTTGCGGCAAGTTGGTTTAATCGTTCTACTGGCTCAAATTGGTAGTTTTGTACCGGCGAAAAAAGCACACATTGGAATTGTTGATAAAATTTTTACACGTGTGGGAGCAAGCGATAACATTGCTTCGGGCGAAAGCACATTTTTGGTCGAAATGCACGAAGCCGCAAATATAGTAAACACTGCTACATCAAAGAGCTTAATTCTTCTCGACGAGGTTGGAAGAGGAACTAGTACTTTCGACGGAATCAGCATCGCTTGGGCTTTAACTGAATTTATCCATAATCATTTAGGAGCTAAAACTTTATTTGCAACTCATTACCACGAGTTAAACGAGCTCGCCGATTTGTATCCACGTATTAAAAACTACAAAGTAGATGTGCGTGAATATGGTGATAAAGTAATTTTCCTGCACAAAGTAACTCCCGGTTTTGCCGACCATTCGTATGGGATTCAAGTTGCGCAGATGGCTGGCTTGCCTGATGAGATAACAGATAGAGCAAAAACTATTTTAAAAAACCTCGAAGGATCAGAATTAACATTACACGAGGAAGGCAAAAGTGAGAGGGTGAAACGACGCATCGCCCCCGCCGAAGTACAACTTACTTTGTTCGAGATGAAAGACGATAAACTTCGAGATGAGATTAAAAAGATTGATATAGATAAAATGACTCCTTTAGATGCCTTAAAAAAGTTAGCACAATTGAAAAAGAAAGTTACGTAGCATTAATGATGATTAACAGATTAAATTATTTTTTTCTTTACACCCTATACTTGCTGCTCTCTGCTCTAAACTCTTCGCTCATTTATTCTCAACCTGCCCAACAGCACGCCATTCTTGTTATCATTGATGGTGCGAGATATTCTGAAACATTCGGAGACCCTACCGGACAATACATCCCAAGAATGCATCAGCTCAAAAATCAAGCTGCAGTTGTGGATACTTTTTTAAACGATAGCTTAACTTACACATCGCGAGCTATACCCGCCATCTGGAGTGGTACTTGGAAAGCTCCGCGCGATACTACCATTGGCGGATTTGCTACTCAATATGCAACCGCCCCTACATTCTGGGAATACTTTCGGAAACATCGGAATCAAGATTCTACCAATGCGATGTATATACTTAAACAACTATCGGGACCTTGGCTGCCAAGCTACCATCCTGAATATGGTCCTCAATATTGGCCCTGGTATATAATGAAGGATAGTGTTTGGAGCGACCTCTACGTTTGGAATCTTGCTAAACAAAAATTATCGCAACATCATCCAATTTTTTCGGTCATTTATCTTGCTGACGTTGACGCTGCCGGGCATTCCGGTGTTTGGAATAACTACACTCGTAAAATTACAATAGCTGATAGTATAGTCGGAATGTTATGGGATTTTGTTCAAAGTGATTCGATATTTAAAAACCGAACTACACTTTTTGTAACTAACGACCACGGCCGACATTTAGATTGGGTTTCTAATGGATTTGTAAGACACGGCGACGGATGCTGGGGATGTAGAAGAATTCAATTCCTCGCAATTGGCAGTGGTGTTAAAAAAGGGCTTTCATCTACCAAACGTCGAATTCCAGATATTGTCCCAACCATTGGAGCTTTGCTAAATTTTCCTTCCCCATTTTCCACAGGCACAGCAATGACTGAAATTTTGAAACCTATTATCTCAATCAACAAAAAAGTAATTAACTTTGCGGAAGTACCCATTGCAACATCCAAAATGGATAGTATAATCATTTATAATTCAGGAGGTAGCACTCTAACTATCACGTCCTCCACCCCGTCGTATTTTTCAATAAATCCTACAAACACAACCATAGCTCCTCACACTAATCGTACATTTTATATCACATTTTCTCCCTCAAATTCCGACAGCATCTCCTCTTTCATCATTATCAATCACAACGATGAACATTTAAGAGATACTATAAAAGTTACGGGCAAAGGAATATTTACGATACCGATATCAATCAAAAAAGGATGGAACTTAGTGTCGCTCCCTCTTTCTGTTAGTAGCAGTCGCATCAACTCGCTTTTCACGAATACTACTTCGTTTGCATTTTCATACGATGGGCAGTATATTCAAACCGATTCGTTGAAAAAAGGATTCGGATATTGGCTGAAATTCGATTCAACTTTGAGTTTTAATATTACAGGAGTTGAATTTCTGATAGATACAATTGATGTATCTGCTGGTTGGAATTTAATTGGTTCGATATCTCAGCCAATCTCAATCTCCTCTATTCAAACAATTCCATCTGGAATAATATCATCGAATTTTTATGGATACGATAATTCGTATCTTACTGTTAATACAATTTTACCCGGCAAAGGTTACTGGATAAAAGTAAACTCTAACGGGAAATTAATTTTGAAAGGTAATTAATTTGAATTATGTAGATAGAATCAAATCGGCAGGTGTGGTTGGTTGCGGCGGCGCAGGTTTCCCGGCTCACGTCAAAGCAGCTTCAAACTCAAAAAAAGAAATAATCGCATTTATAATTAATAAGATATCAATCAATATTAAGGAGTTATATTTATGAAACAGAACGGATTTCTTTTAGCTATGTTAAGCCTCCTCATTTTTGACAATTCAAATGCTCAATATTACCAATACTATCTTGATGACCCATATAGCACCACGATAGTCTTTAATGATATCTTCACCCTCCCAAAACCCACAGATTCTTATCAATCGATAAGAATGCGGACTTTTTCTGAAGGTTCATTCGGGCTAATACGAGACAATTACTCAGACCATTTCCGCAATCCAGCATATCTGATAGAAGGTAATAAAAATGAAATTTTTAGTGATTTAGGTTCGATTCAGGATAATGGCAAATTTATTTTTGGAGGTTTTGTTCCAATTGCAGACAAATTATTAGGTATCTCTATCAATCTTGAAGGTTTGAGAAAAAACAAATTCACGGAGACTTATAATAGTTATAGCTCACTGCAAGATTTTAACAATACATATACAGATGAATACTCTCCGAAAAAATATGGAACAAGATTAAGTTTTTCAAGCCCTATCAACCCTGAAGTAACTGCCGGTATAAGCTATCATTATCTTAAGTTAGAAGAAATATACCGTTTTAGTAGGACCAGTAGAAATTCTGACTCCTTAAATTTTTATGAAAATCTAAGATCAATGGATTACTCAAAATTTGGAACAATACATAAAATTGATGCCGGAACGTTATTAAATTTCACTAAATTTGTTTTGGATCTGAAAACAACATTATTATTTTCATCACACCAACCCAACAGTAAGGATGAAACAACCAGACACTCAATAAATTCGACAGAATATCGAGCATTGTTCAAACCCACAGATTTAGACACAAGAGCTGGATTAATTTCAGCGGTGCTAAGTTACGTATCTCCCGATAAATTGCATCATCTCAGATTCTTATCCAAATTGGGGTATACAACGTATGATGTAAAAGGTATAACGACATCATTGGACACTTCTAAGTATTCCTCTCAAAACACTTATAAAAATATCTCAAATAGCACACGAGAAGGAGATGGATATGTTTTAGACATCAGAAGTGGTTGCGGCTATGAAAGAAATTTTTCCGAAACTATTACGGCTTATGGTGCTATTTCGGTAAATTACATTCTTCACAAAACAAATATTTCAGAAAAAGGAAATCGTACTTTTATTAGTTCCTTTACGACAACTACGGGAACCATTTCTAATACCCCTTCAGAAAAATTGGAAAGTATAGACATTCGACTACCTATAGCTATCGAATATTACTATGGTGATTATGTAATTTTTCGAGGTGGAGTTGAACCAAGATATAGAATGGGTGAAATAGTAAATTCTTTAATTACAAACACAATTTATGACAATAGTGCGTATTATTACACTCTAGAATTCAAAACAGACAAAGATGAATTATCACTAACATCAAATTTCGGTGCGACTTTAAAATATAAGGATTATGGTTTTGTAGATTTACTTTTTGGTAATGTTTTAACAGATACGAAATTCTGGTCAATATCTATAAGGGTCTTTATATAAGCACTATGTCTCCCTGATTTAAAAATATTACTCGATGAAATTTATTATATTTAACCAACACTTAACTAACAGGATTAAAAATTGACATACGTAGATAGTATTAAAAATGCAGGTGTAATCGGTTGCGGCGGCGCAGGTTTCCCGGCTCATATAAAAGCAGCTTCTAAAGTTGAATACGTTATAGCCAACGGCGCCGAATGTGAGCCGCTTCTTCATAAAGATTTGGAATTAATGATACGTGAACCTGAAGCGGTTGTGGGTGGATTAATTCAGTGGCTCGTTTCAACCGGCTCAAAAAGAGCAATCATCGGTGTAAAACGAAAGTATGAAGAAACTCTTTCGGGTTTAAAAAAAGCTGTCGAAAATACTAACATCGATGTTCAATGGTTAGGCGATTATTACCCGACAGGGGATGAGTATGTTCTGGTATATGAAACCACAAAACGACTGATACCACCTCAAGGTATTCCGCTCGATGTCGGCATTGTAGTCAACAATGTAGAAACTTTACGAAATGGTTATCTCGCATCCGAAGGAATTCCGGTTACGCATAAATATATTTCGGTGGTGGGCGCAGTCAACAAACCATCTACATTTTTAGTCCCTATCGGAATTAGTTTTGCAGAAGTAATTGAGGCGGCAGGTGGCGCTTCCGTATCAGAGTTCGCCGTTTTCGTCAGCGGTATAATGATGGGCACGCTTACAACCGATATGAGTTTACCGATAACTAAAACTTGCGCCGGACTTGTTGTGCTTCCTGTTGAACACCGACTTGTAAAACGAAAAAGTTTACCTGAGACTTCTATGCACCGAATCGGAAAATCGGCGTGCGACCAGTGCAGTTACTGCACAGAGTTTTGCCCGCGTTACTTGCTTGGCTACGATGTTCAGCCGCATAAAGTAATGCG
>CAMTVZ010000181.1:0-22828 GCA_947085285.1 uncultured Ignavibacteriota bacterium | reverse complement strand
GTACAAACTAAAATCTAATTATTCAATTCAAGCAGCAGGTGTAAAATTCCCTGTTGAATTTTTATATATAATTCCATCAGGAATAATGACAGCAGTAATAATACCGACTACCACATTAATGTTCACACTACCAATATCAATAATGGTAGCAATGGTTATTATGCGTGGCAGTATTATAGTAATTTCAAGAATAATAGATGCAATACAAATTAAACAGAAAATTTTGAAAAGGAAGGTTTACCTTCAAGAAGAAATTGCAGTTCTTTTTGCAATCTTAGCTGTTAGCGTACATTTATTTTATGATCGTGGAAATTCAAGTTTCGACTTTATAACGTACACACCAGCTTTGATAATTTTAGGGAGCTATTTAGTAGCATATTCAATACGGCTGTATATTATGAATTATTATAAAAACACAAGGGGGAAAGGAGTACCGCAGGATAATAAAGGCTTTTTTGCTATCGAGCAAATTTCAGCCGCAATTACAGTGTTAACTGTTGGATTTATATTGTTTAACATCAACCAGCCCGAATCAATACAAGTGAAACTTTTCCAAGAATCCTTAACCCAGCCAACAGTTTATTGGAGATGGGAAATTATTGCCGGAACTGTTTTCGGTGTTGTTGCTTTCTTCTCAGTTTTTTTATTTATGTTCAAAGGGCGTACAGCTACCTTCGCAGCTTTAGTAAACCGCCTGACGTCGTTAATTGCCGGAACTGGCGCTACTTTAGTTTTCTACTATCTTTTTGGGGGTAAATTCCCGAAGGACTCCGATTGGGTATCGTTAGGCTTTATACTAATTGCAGTGATCTTCTTAACTATAGCCGAGAAAAAACGAGCTAATGAATTAAAAGCTGAACATGTGATATAACAATAAAAAAACCGCTAAGGTGTTAACATCTTAGCGGTTTTTATTTTAGGGAGTAATTTTATTACTTGTATTTTATATTCCACAACTTGGTAGTAACCCGTTCTAATTCGTCTCCGATTAATTTTGGGTCGAGAGTTTTTTCGGGTTCGTTCTGAAATACTGCATAAGGAATCTTGATCCCTTTAACATCTATGTAGTCCGGGTCTTTTGCTTCTAACTTATCCCAATCGTTCACCTTGTAATAATATTCCATCTTCTCGTCAGGCAAAGAATGGTGCAAAATTGAATGTTCAAGCCCCTTACGCGCTCGCCGTTGATTCTTACGTACCGATTCCTCATACGAAACTTTAATATAAATTAAGACGGCATTCTTCAATATATTTTCATCTAAATAAGTTAATGCTTCGTATATTCCATTTTCGCCACCGCGTGCAAATTCTATCAATGTAGTCATTTTATCGTGGTAATTCGCATCTCGTGCTAATTTCTTTCTATACTCTAAGTTAATCCGCTCAATATATAAATTCCAAATAAAGTGTTCTTTGAACCAATATTTTTCATCTGTCCATAATCTCGGCTTACCATGTTTTGTAAGGATATCATCCACCTCAAATGTTTCCCAAACATAAACAAAATCATCTAACTCTTCAAAGTCAGCAATATGTAACCGCTCTAAACGTTCCTTAGGGTCGCAGTGTTTCAGATAATCTATAACTTCCGACTTACCCGCAGCGGGCCTACCAGTAATTATTACAATTGGAAAATTATTTTTTTTCATTTTAATATTTTGCCTTTCATTATTGTATTTTTATTTAATTTCTTCAATCCTATTTTCTATTTTAGAATCTATTTCTTTTGCGTTCATTACAGCCTTTTTAACTTCATCGAAAACTGTCATATTCAATTGGATTGCATTGTTAATCTCTATACCGAGATATCGTTTTGCTTCACCAATAAAGTAATCGCTTGCCGCTGCAGTGTAGATACGCGTATCTTCTAATGGTTTCCCTTGAATTTCGAATTTCAGAAATTTTATCTCCCCATCTTTTTTTGTCCATTGGCATTTTATACCCGAAAATTGGATGGGCGATTTTTCTTCGATATAATATTTCACAATCGATTTAATTTGCTCTCCACTCAGTTGGAAAGTTGTTAATATATTATAAAAAGGAAGTACCTCGAATAAATCTTTCTTGGTTATCTTTCCTGCTGGCAAATCTCTTCTAATTCCGTGGTTATTCATAAATGCGATATCGGTTTGGGCAGCAATTCGTTGAGCATCGACTATAAAATTACCAATACCACTTTCGCCGCTGCCACGTTTCCAATCCGATTTTAACACTCCGATAATTTCGCTGTAATCTTTTTCTATCGTCGTTTCCATCGAATCGACAAGCTGTGTGAGCCGATTCTTGGGTCTTTCAGTTCGATACCAGAGTGGAATTAACTTCCCGTTAAAACTTTTAACTTTATCGTTTTCAACAAATATTTCTAACGCTCCTAAGTTTTCGCAATTCCCACCGGCTTGTGCAATAATTACATTATTTACTACTTTGGGTTTTGTTAATCGGGTATGTGAATGACCTCCAATTATTACATCTAACCCCGACACATTAGCTGCCAGAACTGAATCGTCAAAAACGCCTTGGTGAGTTAAAGCGATAATCAAATCAGTTTTCGGATCAATCTGGTCAATATATTTTTGCAAAGTTTCGATGGGAGAAAGTACCCTGATGCCAACTAAATTATTTTGATTGACTAATCCGTACAAGTTTTGAGATATAATCCCGATAACCCCAACTTTAATACCTCCTTTATCAAGTATGACGTAAGGTAAATTATTTAGATGATGCTTCCCCTCGTCGTTTACCAAATTTGCTGACACAGTTGGAAACTTTGCAATTTTAGTTAACTTCACAAAATTGTCCTGTGAAATATCAAAATCGTGATTGCCAGGGCACCAAATTTCGTATCCTATCAAATTCATCATTTCGAAGAGTGCACCACCTAATGCACCTTTGTATTGATATTCAGTAATAGGATTTCCGGTCATCATATCGCCGGCATCTAACATCAAAACATTTTTTATTTTTTTTATGCTGTCGGCAACGAAAAATAATTCTTTGAAACCACCGATTTTGGGTTTAGGATTTTCACGAATCCAGGCAGCTTCGCGTGGAAGAAAGTTTGAATGAACATCGTTAGTATGAAGAATTGTTAAAGCTTTTGGCTGTGAACAAGAAGAATGAAAAAAAACAGCCCCCAGTAACAATGGTAACAATAGATAAATTTTTGTTTTAAACATTTCGGTATTGAGTAATTTTAATATAGAAAAACCAATCTATAATACAGATTGGCTTTCACGAATTAGTAATTATTTAATATATACTTGTGTTAGCGGATTCTCTTCTTATGTCGATTTTTTCGCAAACGCTTTTTGCGTTTGTGAGTCGACATTTTATCACGCTTTCTTTTTTTACCACAGGGCATGTATTATTCCTTTATTTATAGTTTTAATTAATTAAATGTTGTTCTAAAATTTCTTTTGCTTTTTGAGCGACCGATGAGGTAGAATCGATTGCTATACATTTGTTAAACCAAAATTTAGCCTTTTCAGGATTTCCATTTTGCCAATTCACGATTCCTAAGTTGAAATGACCTAATATATGTTTTGGAGAATATTTTAAAGCCTCTTGCATAGTGATTATGGCAGTATCGAAATATTCTTTTCGTTTTAATGTATCCTCAAAAGCCATCTGATAATAGCTAACGCCGAGATCAATTCGAGCATCTGCATTCTGTGGATTTTGGGCTAAATACGCATTGTAAGCATCTATAGATTTCAAAAGATTTCCACTATCTTGATAGAGATGTGCTAAATTCAGCAACGCTTCGATATTAGAAGGGTTCTCTTTGATAACATTTTCGAGACGATTGATTTCAGCTTTCATACTTTCCATCTGTGCTACATCGTGCTCATGTTGCTCCTCTTGATTATGAACGTGTTCTTCATGTTTGGGTGCGTCTGGTTGGCGTACCAGAAAAACTATTAGAGCAACCGCTGCAATTATTCCAGTTATAGCAATTAAATGTTTTAAATTTTTCATTTGATTAACTTTTAAGGGATTATATGCCCTAAGTTGGGCTGTGTTAGTTTTAAACTTTCATTAACATTGGTTTTCAATTCTTTTGAAACTTTAAAGTAAGGAACAAAATGTTCATCGACCTGAACCTGTGCACCGGTTCGAGGATTTCGTGCAATTCGTCCTTTTCGCTTTTTCACTTTAAAACTTCCGAAGCCGCGAATTTCTATATTTTTGCCCTCTTTCAAGGCGTTAATTACTGTGGATATGAATCCATCCACTACAGCTTCAGTTTCGACCTTGGTTAGGCCCGTTGCCGAAGCAATTACATCTACAATATCTGCTTTAGTCAATTTTCTCCTCCATAAGTTAATTTTACTTAGGGGTTAATTAATTTATACTGTAATATTGGGTGCTTAAATATTTCATCTTTTAGATTAAATAAATCGCTAATATTTGTTTCACCCAAAAAACGCTCTACAAATGTTTTTCTCTTAACTTCTTTTACAACAGCTGGTTCACCTTTAATACCGGCTAATTCTGCTGTAATTTTTAATGCATCTTCAAAAGTTCCAAGTGTATCAACGAGTTTCATCTCTAATGCGGCTTTACCTGTGAAAACTCGTCCATCAGCATACTCAATTGCTTTATTACGATCCAATTTTCGTTCGTTACCAACTATTTCAATAAATTGCAAATGTACATCGTCCATCAGATTCTGAAAATATTGTTTATCTTCTTTAGTCATCTCGCGGAAAGGATTACCTGAATCTTTGTACTTTCCCGATTTAACAGTATTCATTTCGATTCCAAGTTTTTGAAACAAGGGATCCATTCTAAGAAACTGTGAAATAACGCCGATGCTTCCTGTTAGTGTTCCGGGATTTGCAACAATTAAATTTGCACCGCAAGCTACATAATATCCACCACTTGCAGCAACTGAACCCATCGAAACAACCACTGGTTTTCCGGCATCACGTGTCTGCTTTACCTCGTTGTAGATTTCGTGGCTTGCCACAACACCACCACCGGGAGAATCGACTCTGAATAAGATAGCTTTTATCGATTTATCTTTCCGGTACTTCTTAAATTGTTTTACAATCTTTTCTGATTCAACTATTACCCCTTTTAGTTCGATTAAAGCAATTCTTTCGCCCTTGCCGGATACATACTCGACTTCTACTTCATCATCAGCAACAAATATCAAAGATGAAATTAAGAAGAATATTCCAGCACTTATCACTAACAACACTGCAACAATACCTAAAAACCACTTAGATGATTTTTTCATTCCGATAACCTATTGATTTTGCATACAATTATACGAAATCTATAATTCAAAGTCAAACCTTCATAATTTTTATTTTTTGTACTCGATTGTGCTTAACTTCTTCGACCTGAAACAAAAATCCTTTATACACAAATTTATCATTACGTTTTGGAACTCTACCTGCAAGATGAAGTACTAATCCGCCAATCGTTGTATATTCTGCATTCTCTTCAATAATTTCTATATTTAATTTTTTTTCTACATCCCTCAAAAGGGCTGTCCCTTCGACTATATAAGTTTTATTATCAATAACTTTTATTAAATTAGATTCAAATGTTATTAGCGAATCTTTCGAGATACAATTTAGTATTTCTTGTAATGTAACCATTCCGGCAGTTCCACCATGTTCATCGACTACAACTGCTACATTAATTTTTGTGGCTTGAAATTCTTTAAGTAAGTCGACTACATTTTTTGTCTCTGGTATAAAAAGTGGTTTTCGCAGAATCGTGGAGATGTACTTTGTATCGTATTCGTGTATAGTATCTTCTATTTTTAATAAATCTTTTGTATATATAACCCCCACTATATTATCTATGTTGGTTTGATATACTGGAATGTATAAACTTTTTGTATTCCGAATAATATCTTTTAGTTTATTAAGAGTTGTACTTGTATCTATCGAAACAATATTCGTTCTTGGTACCAATATATCTTTCGCGCTCAGAAAAGAGAGTTCTCCGATTCGGTGAAATAATTGCTTTATCGGTTCTTCGATTTCATCTTGTTGATCCACAATATCAGTTAGATGCTTTAAATCATCTTCGGTTATTACTCGTCCTCTCCTTTTGTAGTTTATAAATGATTTAATTTTCTGAATTAAAAACTCAAATATTTTAGAAAATGGAGAAAAGATAAAAGTAAAAAAAGAAATTGGGACTGCCGCAAAACGAGCAAATTGGAGTGTATATTTTCGGGCTATTACTTTAGGTGTTATTTCTCCAAAAATTAAAATAACAAGGGTTACAAAAACAATTTCGATCAATAGAGCGATTAGTTTATGGGATTGAAAATATTCTATTACTTGGAGTGTTAAAAATGCGGCTACAACTGCTGCTGAAACATTCACTAAAGTATTACAGATCAAGATAGTGATAAGCAATTGTGAAGGGTTTTTTAGTAAATTTAAAAGCCGACGATTGATAAAATTTTGTGAAGATATATTTACAATATCTTTATTTTTTAAAGAAAATAAAGCGACTTCGCTTCCTGAAAAAAAAGAGGAGGCAATAATCAGCAGAAGAAAAAGAGAAGCGTATGTCAGAATTTCAAGAATCAACTAATATCAGCTAGGATTTATTAGTCATTGATCAGGTTGTACAATAACTAATTTCAGAGTTTTTTCACCCACATCAGGTATTTCAATATGTGCGATATAAATTCCACTAGCCACATAGATACCAGCATCATTTTTTAAATCCCATTTTACAAAGGGACTATTGTTGGCTTCGTAATAATCACGATTAATTGTGCGTATCAAATCACCAGCTAATGAAAATATTCGAATTTTAAAATCATTTGGGAGATTAGAAAAAGTCACAAATCTTTCAAGATTCGATTTTTCTGCTCTATTATGACCTAAATAAGGATTGGGGAATACTTTCAGCTTGTTCAATTGATTTTTCATCAACATTTTATTATCAAATGTTTGTTTTTTAGCAACGAATTCATAAGTACGTCGAGTATGTAACGGATAATAAGGTGAAATTGTCAAGATGTCGCCCTCATTCCATTTTACGGAATCATTCCCTGCCTTACGTAACCAGAGTATATACATAATATCTGTTTTACTCAATCGAGCTAAATTAACTTTCGTATACTCCTCTCTAGGTGTATCTGAATAAGTACTTTTAAAAATAATCAACAATTCTTCACCACCTAATAAAGCTGGGGTAGGATCCCATTTACCATCAATACGACCTCGACCTTTGAAAACCCTAAATCCAGATGCATCAGGTTTCGACCATAAAGAATCATTATTCTCAACGAATGCAACATTTAACTGTCTTGGTATAAAATCACCATCAGTTGAATCAATTTCCCACACGGTAAAAGGAACTACTGGACCCAACAAAGAATTTTCAAAAGTTGTATCCGGCAACGGAGCAGGATATTTGTTATAATCTTGATAAACCCATCCAATACCTCTCCTTTTCATATATGGTTCGAATGAACTATCCGCCGGGCTATTCGGTGGAAAAATATGATAATTCTGTAAATAGCGATAAGCCTTTTGTACTATTTTATTACTAAATCTTATTTCTACTTTCAATAAAGAATCTGGACTCAATCTAGATTGCTGATTTAAAAAATTCATAACTGTTGGATAAGTTAATCCACTTGCATCAATCGCGTTCATACGGATTGTTCCACCTTGTCCTTTAAACCATGTAATATTGGATGCTGTTGAACTGGTAGTCACATTAAGAGAGCTGTTAAAATAACTCCACCCTGGTGGAATTTCCGTATCTTTTCTGACACCACTCGGTGGTTTAGCAACTTTAACTTGAAACCCATTAAAAATTGGAGAGTTTTTATCTGCATTAAAATTAGTACAATTTTTCAATAACGTATCTCCACTAAATTTTTCTATAAGATTCCAAGATGTTACATTTGATCCTTCCCCATTAAATGTAACTTGATAAGTTTTTCCATCAAGTGCAGTTGGAAGAATAACAACTGGCTTCACAGCATCATCACCTGGCCTATTATGTTTGAGAATACTTTCATAACTTGTAGGGATTTCTGAACCGATTTGAGGAAAATGTGGAACAGTAATAATTGGCTTAATAAAATTTTCCATCATTGTTGGCCTAATCCCGATTGTCGTACTATCTCCATTATAAGAATATGATGTGACGGCAAAAAAATATTCGCGCCCATTTACTAAATTAGAATTAGTGAATATATCTTTTGTAATTTTCAAATTATGTTCAATTCCGGAATCGGTACCGTAAGCAACGGGCGCCCAATACTTAAAACCTGTCGAATTATCAATCTGCCAATCATAAATTTCCCGTATACCATCTTCTATATCG
Organism: uncultured Ignavibacteriota bacterium; assembly: GCA_947085285.1. Classification (GTDB taxonomy): domain Bacteria; phylum Bacteroidota; class Ignavibacteria; order UBA10030; family BY39; genus JASEGV01. The sequence goes on along the minus strand of CAMTVZ010000181.1, from coordinate 14,506 downwards.
TAAGTTCTTATTTTTTTCCAAGGGCCACTAGTTGTTTTACCTTGATAAATATTATATCCTTGGAAACGATTACCTAAGAAGTTATAATTTTCGGTAGAATCGTTATTTGACCAATCAAGAATAATTTCATTTGGAAGTTCAGAATATTTTACATTCGGTTGAGGTGGCGGTCCGGCGACCTTAAAATCTAATTTATATACTTGCTCAACCACCTGATCATATGCCTTCAACAACGAAATACTATTTAGCCTATCATTACCCCGGGCGATAATGTAAGCATATATAATTTCTTGTGTATCTTGTGGAGCAAATGTAAATGGACCACTTGAAAGTAAAATTCGTGTGTTTTGAGGAGTTATAATTGGTCTGTTATTTCTTGGCAACCAGCCTATGTTTTCTAACGGATCACCACTCAAAGGAAATTTTGAAGATTGCTTTGTTATGGGATCAATATGTGTTGTATCATACCAACCTCGCCTACCTTGCATATAATCGTAAGCAATCTTAGCAAATTTGGAAGTTCCTATTGGTGGATCATTGTCTATGCCAGCTTGAGTACCAAAATATGAAAATGAACTAAGGGAAAGGTTTTTAAGCCCCTTTTTCCAAATTCTATTTATTTTTATGCTATCATTACGATCCCCCGTATATACAGCTGCTCCCTGCAAAAGATCGATGCCTAGCGCAGGTGGAAGATTCGCATAACCGTTTAGACCAACATCATCTGGAGTACCATTATAGACATACCCCATTTTGAGTGTTGTATCACACCCAGGGAGATCATCTTTTGCATATCCAATGTCAACGTCTGCATACAATGAAATATAACTGTTTTCTAACTTTGTATCAGATTTATTGATAATTTGCATTCTACAAAATATTGTATTGCCTAAGGCACCTTGTTGATCATACCCCCACATTAAAACGCGTATTTCCACGCCTATTGGCATTGTTTGACTGGTGTTAATATGACCAGAATAATTCAAATCGTTGTAAACCCAAAACAATTGTTGATCGCCAAAAAATACTGGACGATCTCCTTTTCTATAATTGTAAATACCGTTACCATCAGCATCAATCCAGGGTGCACCTTGAAGAACGGGCCAGGAACTCCACGAATCGTATGAACCATCTGCGGAACTTGATGAATCATGTTTGACGATTTTGTATATTTTATATTGAGATTTCATCGGATTATCAGCCACAGAAAAATCATTTATTTTTGTATCAAACATCCCAATTATTTGACCTGGTTGATATCCACTTTGATTATTCTGTACTACCGACATCCGTATCTTTCCATCTCTATCAATTCCTGCAATCCATAGTCCGGCACTATAAATAGCAGTCTTGTTACCACCTTTAGGGAAGAAAAATCCAGCACTCTTATTAGGTTTATCATAAAATATTTCGCCATCATTGTAAACGAAAGCTTTAATTTGGTTAACATCAATTTGCTTGCTATCTATTAGTGATTTTTTAAAAAATGATGTCCTATCTCCCCCTTTAATTATCGCAACACTTATAAATAATATTAACAACAAAAATAATGCTAATAAATAGAAACGCATCTACTAATCTCCATATTAAAATAATTTGATTTAATTGACAAAAATCGAATATATGTTTCTAAATCAGAATATGTCTTCACTCGAATTAGAATGGTAGATCATCGTCTGGTTGACCTGATGGAGGTATGATGCCAGTTTCTTCTTGAGGCGCCATAGGAGAAGTCGATTCTCCCTTTCCACCGCCGAGCATAATCAAATTATCGGCATAAATCTCAGTAATATATTTCTTTTTACCATCTTTGTCCTCATAATTGCGAGTTCGAATATTTCCCTCGATATATACTTTTTGTCCTTTTTTAAGCCATTCACCACAAATTTCAGCTAATTTATTCCACGCAATTATATTGTGCCATTCAGTTCGTTCCTGCACAACCCCTTCATTATTTTTCCAAGTATCTGTAGTGGCAATAGAGAAGGAGGCAACAGCTGTTCCATTTGCAGTATATCGAAGCTCAGGATCTTTTCCAAGATTTCCGATGAGCATTACTTTATTTAGACTTTTAGTAGCCATAAGAATTTCTCCTTTAAGAAAATATTTTTTTCATAAGTTTAATTGTATACTGATTATTGAATTATTTTTAAAAATACGAACAGGACGATAAGCATAATCTATCTGTAAACCTATTGCTCCAATGATGTAGTGCAAACCTACACCAAAACTTAAATGATAAATATACTCTTTTTCCTCAGTTACTAAAATATAACCACCACGTAAAAACAACATATCATTATAAGAATATTCTATCCCAGTTTTATACAGATCATTCCCATAATTATTATTTTCGAAGGAACCGCTGATAGTAAATATGTTAACATCTAGAAAAGACTTTTCGTAAGCAAACCCTAATTCGAGTGAAGATGGAAGATCAAATGTAGCAGATTTGATCTGAATTTTTCTAAACACTTGGTAATCTGTTGATAATTCATAATCTCGTTCAAGGTCAGGACCTTCATACCTCAAGCTTGGTCCAACATTCTTCAAAACAATACCAAAGTGTAGACCTGTATTCCCTGCGATGTACTGAACGCCTGCATCCCATGCCAATCCTACAGCCAAAGTTTTATATATTTTTTCATATACATATTTTAATGTTATCCCTGCCCGAAGTCTATCGGAAATATTTCTGGCATAAGTTGCTCCTAGATTAAAAAAGGAGGGGGAAAAATAATTTCCAGTTCCTTCAGGCATATCTTCTGTAGTTTCTTCAATTTCACCTAAATTTAAAGATTTTATACTAAAGGCAAAACTTCCATACTCTCCAAGATTTGCTGACATTGCTGCAAAGTTGACACCAATATCTGCAATGTAATCGTGGTGTGAAAAAAGCATTTCAAAATCATTCGACCGATGTGTAATACCAGCAGGATTCCATGTTAGAGCTCCAACCCCTTTTGTAATTGAAATTGTAGAACCACCAAGGGCAAATCCGCGGGCATCTATAGGTATTAATAATTCTAAAGCTCCAGCAGTTCCTTTTTTGCTCCCTTTCCCTCCGAATGAATGATGCGAAAGGAATAACGTTAATAAAAATAAAAAAGATAAATATAATAACGAAGTTTTTCTAAATCTTAACAACATAATTTTTATACATTGATTCATTTTAATATACTATTATTCCCCGATTATACCCAATTCTTTTTTTTGTAACAGTATTAAATATTTTGATGTCAATAAACATAGATAATCACCTTTTATTTCTATATCAATTACATTTAATTTTTCGTCCCAGTATACATGTTCATTAATATCATATTTTTGTAAAACATTCCCATCACTATCAATTTCAATTATTTCATTTAGGTTGACTAAGTAGATTATTTCATCATAAACAGTAAAAGTATTAATATGATAAGAATCAATATTTTTGATTTCTTTTATTAGTGTCCCCCAATTATCATAGATAATAATTTTATTTTTATCTAATACGTATAGATTATTATTTTTATCAATTACAAGTTTAGATGGATTGAAAAGACGAGCTTCGCCTGATTCATATCCTCCAAATATTCTTTCGATTTCGTGAGTCACATTATATTTAAGAAATCTTCCATTTTCACTATCAAAAACGAATAAATTAGAAAAACGATCTATGCCAATAAGTGTCGGATACCTAAATTGGTGTGTAGTATTTTCTTCAACTACTTGGCCTAATGTACTGATATATTCTAGGTTCTTGTTGAATCTTTGAATTCTATGATTATAAAAATCTGAAATAAACACATTCAATCCATCTGATACATCAATTGCAATAGGTTTGTTAAAATTAAGATACCCCCAGCCCAGCCCTCCAATTCGTTTTATTATATTTCCTCTATGATCGATTTTTATTAATGAATTTTCTTGGCTACTTACCAAATAGATATTTCCTTCTTTATCAATTGAAAATGAAACTGGATTATGTAGTAAAGAGTCAATGTTAATAATTTTAATTTTGTCATGTTGAGAAAAAAAAACAAATGTATTTAGAATAAGTATTAAAATAATTCCTGTAAATGCAATTATCATAAAATAAAAAGGGTTGCTCTTAGTTCAAAGCAACCCGTGAGCTTATATATTTTATTTAGAATCCTAAACGTAGAGTGAACCATTGATTTGCTGCGAAGAATTTTGCTGGTCGATAAGCATAATCTACCCCTATTTCTACACCAGAAATTTGATATTGGACACCTGCACCAAATGTAAAATTATAAATTTGTTGGAGATTGGCTGGGACATCGGGGGATAGGGTATAACCTCCACGTAAGAATAATAAATTATTATATGAATATTCGATTCCGAATCTGTAGTCATCATTCGAATAGTTATTATTTACAAAAGTACTATTAAATGAGAGTAGGTGATCGGTAGCCAAATTGTAATTATATGATAATCCTAATTCTAGAGTCGTTGGAAGATCGAAAGCAGCAGTTCTTATTCTTAGTGGTTGTTGTGGGAACCCTGGAAGTTGATTCGGGTCTTGCACTGACCTTTCAAAATCTGGCCCATCGAAACGAATTTTGCTCCCAAGATTTTTCAAAGTAATACCGAAATTGAATCCTGTTTCTCCAGCTTTATATTGTAATCCTAAATCAAAAGCAAAAGCAGTAGCTTCAACCCTGCTCACAGATTCATAAATCATCTTGACGTTAGTACCAAAGAAAATCCTATCTGTCATCCGCCGCGCAAAAGTTAACCCAATAGTCATAAAATTTGGAGAGTAACTAATTCCAGTTCCCTCGGGTTTATCTATGGTGGTTATCTCAATATCTCCAAACGATAATGTTTTCAAGCTGGCTCCTATTACTCCAAAATCTCCTAAATTGCCCGATATGGCAATGTAATGTACACCTATATCAGCAATATAAGATAAGTTTGAAAACATAACCTCATAAGAAGTGTAACTCCTAGCTAGTCCAGCTGGATTCCAGTGTATAGCATCTAATCCTTGAACCTTTGCTAAAGTAGAACCGCTTAACCCAATTCCTGCTGAACCTATTGGTATTAATAATTCTGTTGCGGCTGCAGTGCCACGCCTATTGGGCGAGCCAGCAAAACTATCAATTGTGAATGATATTAAAAGAACTATAACAAATAATATGTTTAATAATTTCAAACTTTTCATGACTTTTCTCCTTATACTTTCATTTTAGAATGTGTCAAGTCGTTCTTCTTGAATGAATATGGCAAACTTCAACACCTTTTCACCGATTTTCACTTCTCGCCCATACTCATCAAGTCCATAACCTTCGATATGTGCAATGTACATACCACTTGAAACTGGAATCCCAGCATGGTTTTTTAAATTCCATCGAGCTGAGCTGTTGTCAATTCTACCCTGAAAATCATGTTCCACAAAATTTACCATATCACCAGCTAAGTTAAATATCCTGATTTTAGATTTAGGTGGCAAATTTGTAAACGTTACATAATTATCAAATGGATCCATCTGTAATTCATGAGATGCATAGTATGGATTTGGGACAACTTTTATTCGTTTCATCTCATCGCGCTGCTTTGCAATTTCTGAAAAACCAACCTTGGGTGGTAAGACTTCGAATTCGAACACTTTTTCGGCTGATAAAGTATAATTAGGTTGTAGGATAGCTACATCCCCTTCCTTAAAAGTACTCCTATCATCTCTTTTCTTCATCCAAACGGCATACATCACTGGTAAATTTCTTAAAGCTCTGCTCAAATTTAGTGGTGTAGTGGTTCCCGTATACATTGATTTTGCAGAATCTGAATAATCAGTTGCGAAAATTATTAACAATTCATCCCCTTCACGAACAGCATTTTTTGTAAGGGTAGTTGGCATCCATCTTCCATCAACATTACCGTAATTTAGATAGATTGTAGTATCTGGATTAGTCGGTGTACTTGTTCGTTTGTATAACGAATCATTCCTCTCAACTATGGCGATATCTAATTGGCGGTTTGTATTATGAATTGGGTCAACTTCCCAAACTGTAAAAGGTACAACCCACCCACTGTCTGGAATATTTAATCTGTATTTATTATAATCCTGATATCCATAACCTACAACTCTCTGATTTAATATAAATTTTTCATATTCAGGGTGAACAGGAGGAATAGGAGGGAAAACCTGTAAATTCGAGACATACCGATAAGCTTTCTGCGTATTAGTTGTAGAAAACCGAATTTCGACTCTTCTCAGACTATCACTCCGTAGTTTACTTGTAGAAGAAATAAAATTCTTCCTAGTGGGATAGGCTGCAACTCCTCGTCCATCTATAGAATCATCCATTGCTATTCCTCTGACTCCAGTAAACCAACGGGAACCTTTATAAGTTAGCCCGGGGGGTGATTGAGAACGACGACGTAAACCTACTGGTAACTGGATAATTTTAGGCATCACGTTTGAAACTATTGGATAATTTTCATCATCCTTAAAATTTGTTCCTATTGCTAGGAGAGAATCGTTGGCCGATCCAAAAGTTTGCCATAATTTCCAGCTTGTAACATCGATACCACTACCCTCAAAAGTTATTTTATATTTTCCATGCGAAGTTCTCCATGGATCAACAACTTTAATTTGTACTGCATCGTCAAAATATTCGTTCGATAACCACCTATTATGTTTAATAAATTGATTATGTGTCCCACTGGGGAATTCTGTCCCTAATACAGGGTTTCTTGGTACTACAGTAACAATATTACTCATTGGTGACTCTAACATTCGCATACTTAATTTATATGGAGCTGTATCGCCATATGCCATTGCTGTTACAATGAAATAATATGGCCTACCTGTAACAAAAGGTTTCGCTGTAAGTTTGTTAGTTGTCAGTTTTAAATAGTTCACTATTCCTTCAGTTTCACCTTCCCAAACAGTTTTCAAAACTACACCCTCGACACCCGGTAAATCTGTGCTATCTTGAATAATCTTTGCTCCCCCCGGTACATAATAGGAACCAATCCTTTCTATCTTAGCTGTTGGACGAAGCAATGGGTCATCTGTTTGGTAAATATTGTAAGCATGAAATTTCCATGTTGCTCTAAATTTAGGATCATTATTAAAAAATTTTTCTGCTTCATTATCCCAGCTTAAAATAATACTTTCGTTGTCCCATGAAGCATTTACTTTGGGCGCTGGAGGTGCAGGTGGTAATTTAAAATTATTATCGAAAAGCGCTTGTGAAATATCAGCATATTGACGTAAAGTGGTAATACTCGTCAAATGATTTGAGCCCCTCGCAACTATCGTACCGATAACCACCTGTTGAGTATCACCGACACCCATCGTAAATGGCCCTGCAGGCATTGTAAAACGTACATCTGTTGGTTGTGTAACTGCTGGTTGTATCCAACCTGTACCAGTTACAGGATCACCTGTAAAAACAAATTTTGTTGGTAAATTTGTTGTCGGGTCTATCCATTCCTTGCCAGTTGGGGTAAGACCTTTCATAATGTTGTAGGTTTGATGGAATCTGCTTGGATCCCAGTAGTCAGGATTCGTACAACCTCCTGTCCCAGGGTTACAATACATATTAAAACCGGATACATTCAAATTTTTATAACGCGGAATCAGATTACCTGACCAATATGCCGTATCATTCAAATTTCCAGTGAATAGTTTTGGACCTTGAAAATATTTATAACCTACTGCAGGAGGATTATTTCCGTATTGATTAGGGGCATCGACAGCTTCACCATTATAACATATACCTAAATTTCTTTGTTGATTTTTCTTTTTATCAAATGTTGATGTATCGACACAAACGTAATCATCAAATGCATCCCCTATATCAGGATCCGACCAGACTACTAAATAGGTAGAATCCCAATTTTTATCACTTTTGTTGATAATTTCAAAACGCATAAATATCATTTGTCCAAAAGGTCCAATCCTATTATAAGCCCAACTCGTTTGTCTGACTTCAGCTCCTAACGGCGGACTCTGACCCCAAATCCAAGTATGATATGCGGGGTCAGCATCATTATATACTGCAAACATCATAATATCAGGATAAATAGCTTCACCACCCCAGATAAGTGCTGGTCTATCACCATCGTTCGGTTCATATTTACCATTTTTATTTTTATCAAACCACGGAGCACCTTGTTCTACAGGCCATTCTAAAAAATCGCGGTTTGTTTCTGGGGTATCCTCCAAAGGCTTTACTCTATAATAACGGTAAACTTCTTTGGTGTAATCATCAGGCTTTCCATTAATTATCATCCCAGGTCTTAATTCAGAACCGAAATGGCCAACAGTTGCAACGTGTGTTTTCCCTTCTATTTTGGCTCCAATCCACATAGAAGAAGAAAAAATCGCATGGACTTTACCTCCTTTTGGCCACTCAAAACCAGGCCCACTAACGCTATGATCGCTGAAAAATTCCCCATCGTTTCGGAACCAGGCATTAATAGTATTAATATCCATTTTCTTCCGATCTATTATTGTGGGTTTAAAATTTGGGATTGTGCCTTTTGCATCTCGCTCTACTGCAAAAAGATTATTACTAATAAATACTAAAACAAATAAAACTATGATTTTTTTCATATCAAACATTCTCCTAATTTATTTTAATCAAAATTCTAATATTATCCCAAATCGTGCTTGGCGACCGGCAGAAACATTGAACGGATCTGACTCGAACATTTTATATAATCCGATGTACACAGGAACTTCATCCTCTCTCCCACCATCAATTAACCTTTTTATGGTTTCTTTACCATCGGGAGATATTAAATAACCAGTTTCATCCGGTCTACCACTCGTTGACCAAACTGAACTATAATTTTTACTATTTAATAAATTTAAAATTAAAATATAAGTATTTAATTTAATATTACCGACCGGTATATCAAACGTCTTATCAATTTTAAAATCAAATCTGAAATTCCATCCTGAATAATTTTCATTAATCGCCGACATCGGTCTTATTCTCGGATCGGTCGGGGCAATGTTCGGATCATTTAAGGTATATGGACGCCCGCTATTGGCTCTAAATAATAAATTGAGACCGAGATAATTTAAAAAATTGTCCATCGCACCTAAGCGATAATCAATATTTGCTGATATAGTGTGGCGTTGATCATAATCAAGGGGAGATTCAAATTTAGGTGCTCGTGCATTCAACCATAATATTGTACTCAAAGTACCTGCATTCGAACCAGTTCCGGTTGCATATGACAATGTGTAATTGATTGATGCAGCTAAATTATTCCAACGCCTTAAATCAAAAGATAAATCTAATCCCCTTACTGTGGAATAATCACCATTTTGGAATGTAGAAAATGTAGATTTATTAAGATTAGATTGAATATAGCCTAGTTGAATTAACCCGGTGATTTCTTTATAATGAGCAGTCAGATTCAAGCTTGCCAAATCACCAACTTGTTGTCTAAAGCCAAATTCATATTGAGTAGTTTTTTGTGGTCTCAAACGAGGATTATTCATTGTCCAATAACCAGGCTGTTTATACCATTCACGCAAACGATCTTGGCTTATATACAATTGAGAAAGGACAGGCATTTGAGAAAAGGTTCCATATTGTGCAAAAAAGACTAATCTTTCAGAAACAGGGAATGAGAACCCAAGTCGTGGACTAAATATTGTGTAGGGTTTTGACTTCTCAAAACTATCATCATCAATAGTATTGGGATCCCCTCCGTTTAAACTATTAGAAACATCATATAAATTTTTAAGGACATCGGTATTTGAATTCCAATAATCCCATCTTAAACCAGCATTAATTACGAAGTCTTCTACTTCCATCTTATCTTGTAAATATAAAGCAGCAAAAATAGGCTCTTTAGGACCCTCGCTTCTTGCTTCCTTACGATAACCATCAAAATCAACTTTCCTACCAAAATAATCATATCCATAAGCATTAATACCTCTTGCTGCATATTGAGTGTAAACATAATTCCGCTGTGATGGATCCAATAAATCAGGATTTTCTTTTATTATTGCTTGGATACTATCAGGAATAATGGCTAATGCAAGTGGATTTATTTCATAATTTCTCAATTGGTGAATTTTATATTCTCCACCTAATTTTATTTCGTGATCTCCAACCTGATAAGTGGCATTTGAATTAAATTGCAAAAAAGTGGTTTTGTTAAATCCATAATAATTATATACTCTGCCAGGGAAAGCATTTTCACTCAAATAACTATCAAAGGGGATCCTTAAACCCCTTAACTCTTCTAATGGTGAAGGAGAATAATTTTGGAATAAAGGATTTTTATAAGGATTACCATAATCAAAAACCTGATCACGGTGAACCGGGTCCATAGTTTCACTATATGAAGAAAAGTAACTAACTTGTGCATCAATAAAAACTTTAGGATGTGGTGCCCATGTTGTTTTTATTGCATATTGGTCATTTAAAGAGTTTGATTCTGGATTATGAAATGCGTTCATTAATAAATATTCCTCAATCCGTATACGTGATGATGTTCGAGATGAAATCCCACTAAAATTAAATCTAAAATCATTTACATTTAATGTTACTTTACCATTCCATGCTAATCTACCTCGTGCACCATCGGGCATTTGTCCAGGACGAACTTGATTCCAATTTGGTTCATATAATAGTAACTCTTTAGCCCGCTCTAATAAAGCTTCCCCTTCAAGCTTCGGTTTTCCAGCAAGTTCTTGTATTCTGTTAACAGATACCTCTCGGAATTTTGGCCAGATAGAGTTAGCAATATTTCTAAGTTTTTCTGAATTATAACTTGGGTTGGGATCACGATCAAATGAATACTCAAAAGAACCAAAAAATTGTAATAAATTTTTGTTTGTAGGAATGATTGGACCCCCAAGCGAGATATTAAATAACTCACTTCCGTTAGACCTAAGTCCTTCAAATCCATCTCCTAAAATGTTATCAGTTACATATTCTAAGCTACCAAAATAATTTGGTTTACCAGATTTAGTGGAGACGTTAACGATACCACTCATCACGTTTCCGTATTCGGCACTGTAACCACCAGTCATCACTATCATTTCTTGAATTGCTCGTTGACTAACAAAAGCTGTTGAACCACCTGTTAGAGGGTTGTTAGTCCATACACCATCTATGATGTAACCAGTTTCTTCAGAGCGACCACCGCGAATATTTAACTCGCCCCCTCTTTCACCTTGAACAACACCTGCAGTAGTAGCAGCCATTTCTCGAATACCACGTACCGGCATTAATTGGATTTGCTCTGTAGTTACAACTCGGACAGTGCCAGTTTGATCCTTGGGTATGATAGGTCGTTCTGCCGAGATCACAACTTCCTTCAGTTCAACTGCTTCGCTACTCATCTCAACGTTTTGAGTTGTTGTGAAGTTTACCATCACTTTTAAATTTTTAACAGTAACTTCCCGATAACCTACATATCGCACAATTAAATTATAAGTACCTACAGGAACATTTAATATCAAGTAATTCCCATCCACATCGGTAACAGTACCAATGGTTGTGCCTTCGAGCATCACGTTAACACCAACGAGAGCTTCGCGGGTTTCTTTATCGATAATTTTACCATTTATTTTACCTGTTGATTGAGATAAACCTAAGGATACAATTACAAAGAGTAAAATAAAAGGAAGTAGTAACTTTTTAATAATCATAACTCCTCCAAATATTGGATAAATTTAACATATTGTTTTTTTTTCTGAATAATAATTAATAAGGATATTATTTGAATCAGCACGGAAGTAACTAAATAACAATAATAAATTATACTGTAATGCAAAATAATCTATTTGAATATAATGAATATTTTTATGGTTGTCAAGTAAACTTATTCATAAATACAAGTAAATATTAATGCTTTCGACGTCGTTGTATGTAAATAAATTTGCCTCAATACGATATAATGTTCGCTAATAGTTTATAAGTCCCTTGCTGTATATCTAATAATTGATAGTGTAAAGCCAAATTTACATAAATAATTGCCCCTTTTTGGCGTTTTTTGACAACTAATAGGGGTATTTCATCGATTGAAGATTTTATTGGGGATTCTATTATATTCGAAGAATTTATGTCTAAAGCATTCGTTGTTCGGGCATATATCCAGTTTTCAAAATCTGATTCGGTAATTTTATTTGGATTATTTAGGATTTTATGGTTAGAATCCAACTGAACCGACGATAATTCGTCGAGACCAAACGAACGTGATAATTTTATATCGCTAAATAGATTTAATGAATCTGAGAAACTATGATCCTGAGATAATATAATTAAATTTCCACCAGCCAACACAAAAGGTTCTATTATGTTGTTAAACGATTTTAGTTTGTCTGCAGAATTTCTATCTATGATTATTACATCTAAATTAGTTGTATGAGTTTGTGATAAGCTAGTGTCGTTGAGCTCCCAATATTTTACATCGAGTCTTTGTAATGCTAATTTAGTTATCGAATTCGTCTGCGAAGAAATCAATCCAATTCTTTTTGTTTGATCAACAGAAACATCATATCTGCGTGCAACAAAATTTGCTACATCTACGCCACCAATTTTTAATTTTAAGAGGTTATCGCCAATCTGAATTTTAGGTTTAAAAAATAGATTCAGAGTATCTAACCACTCGGCTCCTTTATAACTAAGTTTCACATTGACAGTATCAGAATATACTAACTCATCGTCAGACGCGGTAACAAAGTCGGCTATTCCATCTCTTGTATGATTGGTAAGACGAAACACTAATTTTTCATTTACTTGGTTAGTCGTTGAAGCAAAAACGAGAGGGGTTAATATCTCGGCAGTGAAGCGTGGCGCATAATCGAAATTTATAATCTGCTTATAAACAAAATTTTCCTCCTTAACATTTGAGGAATGAATAACAAAAAAATAAAACTGATTTTTGAGATATGTTTTATCTAAATTATAAATTTCGTATGGATAGCTATATACAAGATTTGCAGGAGATAAAATGCGATAATCCTCACCTAACATTAATGGATGCCTCTTCTGAATACTCTCATTTATCACCCAATCTTCATCAACTCCAGGAAAGAATAGTTCAGTAGTTCCATTTTTTGATAAGCCATTTATAGAATCTATCCGCAAAATGGTTAATTGTCGGTTTGTTAAAATTGTTTCGCTTATCGAGTAATAGAGTTTTACACCAAGCAGTGAATTTCGAATTTTATCTAAATTAATTTTCCAATTCAGAAATATTTTGTATTCCTGTGGATTAAGATTCATTCGATACGACAAATAAATATTTACAGTATCTGAGAGTATTGATAAATATTTTAGTATGTCAATTTTTTTATTATTTTCGTTTACATATTTTTGTTTCTTTATTATCGAACCTGCTAATAAATCGATTGTATTTTTAAGTTTCTTTAATTTTTTTGAATCATAACTTGGAACACCTGCTGTTATATTATTTATCTTTTTCACACCTGCCGGGAATATCATTGAATAAGAAGGGGAACTTCCGCTCCTTAATTTTTCTAATTGTAATGAAATTGATTTGTAATATTTCAATGCTTCTTCACCAATTTCACGATACGATTTTTTAGACCTTGTATCTTTTGTATCTACAGGAATTTTTATTCCTTTTCTTGATGGGTCATCATAAAACAAACGCGATACATTCCAACTTCCATCTCGTTTTTTTTCTGAAATCACTTCCATTATTATATCTAAAAGTATTTTCATCGAACGGTTTTTGTTTCCAAAGTACCAGTCACGCGACAATAGTATTACATCGGGTTTAAAAGTTGAAATAAGGATAGAGAATTTATTTTTTAAAGAGTCTTTATTCCATAGCGAAAATATTTTTTCATCATCCGTTGCTGAAATTATTTCGGGGAATGAAAGATAGTAAGTTTCGCCTTTTAGCAAGGATATTGCTGAATAACTTTCTTGCCTTAATTTTGCAGCTATCTGATGGGGATAATGATAACCTGAGTCTGATTCAGTACATTCACCGTTAGTGATATAGGCGCTCATTATTTTCGCTCCCTTTGCAAAGCGATAATAAGCAAGTGCCGAGAAATCTTCGTATCCAGGTTTTAAAGAAATGTTTAAGACATTCAAACCCGATTTTAGATCGATGCAGCTTTGATATAATTCATCGTCGATTTGATTGGTCGATAAAACTGTACTGGTTGCAAAGATAGTCGATATTAAAAGTAATATTATTAACGATTCACTTTTGAACATAATAGTATTTTGAAGATTATAGTAGCTGTAATTATATAAAAAAAGGCTGACTTAAAAAAAGTCAGCCTTTTTGGATTTTGTTACTTTAGGGAATTATTTAAAAACCAAGTTTAATGGATAATACATTATTCCCGTCGAAGAAATCGGTTTGTCGGTATGCGTAATCGACAATAATATCGACCCCCGGAGCAGAATAAGCAATACCAGCGCCGAAAGTACCGCCGAAAATATTCGCATCTTTTTCAGCTTGTGGGACCATACCGATACCGGCTCGACCGAACAATTTAACACCACTTAGATAGTATCCTACTTCACCG